>NZ_JBRJGW010000014.1:0-170813 GCF_053628695.1 Amorphus sp. MBR-141 | reverse complement strand
TCCATCGCCTCGGCTGAAGCCTTCCTGCACGCCGCCTCCGTCATGCTCCTCGCAAGACGTCTGGCCCGCGCTCCATGAGTTTCGAGTCCGACTCTCAGTGGTGCGCACGGTCGGTCAGAGCGATCCGTAGGTGCCGCTCCCGACGAGGATGTTGACGTGCCCCCTGGCCTGATTCTCCGTTTCGAGGGAGAGGCCGTTTCATCAAGGATGACGGACATAAAGAAGAGCAGGTTCAACGAGGCTCAGATCATCGGCATGTTGCGCGAGCAGGAGGCCGGTAGCCTGACGGCGGAGGTAAGTCGTCGGCAAGGGATCAGCGCGTAGACCTTCTATCGGTGGAAGGCGAAATACAGTGGCATGTCGGTGTCGGGCGCCACGAAGCTGAATGCACTGGAAGACGAGAACCGGCGATTGAAGAAGCTGCTCGCGGAGCCTACTGTACGTGTCGGCGCTGAACGATCTTCCCCGCCGGCGAAGCAGATCGGCGATCACCCCCCTGGGCTCTCACAATGATCGAGGGACCAGAGGGGGGCACGTCACGTTTTGCCGTGCCGTAGGCTTTCCCACAAAGCGGACCAAAAGGCCAACTGCGGAACACCCCCCAACCACGAAACGACGCGCGCCCCTACGCAAACGCTCAACCTTTTTCTTCAAAGATCAGCCTATGCGCCGGAGATATCCATCGGGCGCGACGGTTGTGAGCAGGCGCGTATTCATCGTCTCGTCGATCTCGAAATTGGGATGCGTCTTCAGCCAGGCGTTCACAGCCGTTTTGGGGCTGTTGCCCTTGTCCCACGGCCTGTCAGGAAACGAACCTTCCGGCAGATCTTCGATTATGGTGTCGAATACGACGCAGTAATTTCCGACGGTGGTGAGCTCGGCGTAGGCCTCGAGTTCCGCCATGACGTGGGCGTGAGTGTGATTGGAATCCAGGAAGACGACCACGCTGCCGGCACCACTGGCGCGCCTGTGAACCTCCGACACGATATCCGGCGCAATGGACGATCCCTCAAGCATCGAAATGCGCTTGAACATCGGATGGGCTTCGATCGCGCTGCGATTGTGGGGGCGGATATCGATGTCGATGCCAAGAACCTGGGTGTCCGGATTGCCGCCACAAGCCGCATTCAGTTCCAGCATCGCTGCCGAAAAAATAAGGGAGCCGCCGTGCGCGATACCGGTCTCGATAATCAGATCCGGTTGCGCGGACCAAATGATCTCCTGCATCGCGACCATATCCTGAGGGTACTGGATGATCGGACGTCCGAGCCAGGAAAAATTGTAGGAATACTTGTCCTCTAGGGATCTGGTGATGAAATCGAGGCCACGAGGATCGATCATTTTTTTCTCAGGACTAGCATGCGCACCGGGCCATATTCACCTGCGAAAGGCAGGCCTGCGGCGTACTCATGATGTTTATCGAAATAGTCGGGGCTGTCATTGGAGTCTTCGCAAAGTTTGGAGTATATTACCCGACTAACTAAGTAGTATGTGCTGCTGATGTTTTGTTCGAATTCGACGTCGAATGATTCCTGGAGGAATTCAATCAGCCGGTCACGCTCGAAGAACGTGTTGTGGTCGCGGATCCCGATGGCAGGGAGTCCGAAGGATTCCCGAACCGCATTGAAATTTGCCTGGCCCTCAACGAAGTTCTCGACCATTACGTAGTAGCCATTCGGCCGCACGGCGTCTCGAATGTTCGATATCGCCTGCTTCTGCAGGTCCCATCCGGGCAGATTGATGAGACAGCGACTGGTGTAGGCCAGGTCGACGGGGTCCTCGACAGGAAGCGGCTCGAGAACGTCTGCAATTGACAGCGTCAAATTGGACAGAGATGCTTGGGAAACAACACGTTGTGCGTTCCCGATCATCGAAGCGGAATAGTCCATTCCCTGAAAAAGAACGTCGGGGAATGTATCGGCGAGTTGACCAGTCGTACGCGCGTCGCCGCAACCGATATCCGCCACCCGTTTCGGCGCACGAGCTCGGATCTGCTCCATGATGGAGCGTGCTTCTATGCTCCGGAGAAAATGGTCCTGCGTGGTCGACTGGGAACTCGGGTCATCAGCTGCCCGCGTCTCCCAATATCGCTTGATCTCATCGACGTTCATGAACTTCCCGTTTGTTCTCGGTGGTCAGTCTCGGGCCAGGCCGGCCACAGCAGGGCTCCGGCTACCTTGCCTGGGCAAGCAACTCTTCACCGCCTCGACGACCCGGTCCTGATCGTCGGTCGTCATGTCGTGGTAGCTCGGAATATTGACGGCTCGGCCGCAAATGAGATGCGCGTTCGGGGTGTGCACGCCGCTGCTCTCGAACAGACCGGTCGATGACAGGGGATGAAAGAAGGGACGCGCGTCGATATCGTGGGAGGCGAATTTCTCACGCGCCACTTCTGAGGTCACGCCGGTGTCCTCGTCAAACACAACGGTGGGCATCCATGCTCCCGTGGTGGCATACCCGTCGCTCGGATTGAGCGTCACTGGGAGATCTCTCAGGGCGTCCCGATAGTAGGCGAGGATCTGCTTTTTGCGTGCGATGAGTTCATCGATGCGCTCCATCTGCGCCAGCCCCAGCGCCGCCTGGATGTTTGACATCTTGAACTTGTAGCCCACGGTTTCCGGCCAGAACTGTCTGGTATCGCCGCGGCGACGGCCGTGGTTCGACAACGTCAGAGCCCGCTCGAATAGGCCGCTGTCGTCAGTGACCAGCATCCCGCCTTCGCCGGTGGTCACCGTCTTCGTTCCGTGGAACGAGAAACTGCCGAAGGTTCCGATGCTGCCCGCCTTCTGCGCACCAAGTGACGAACCGATCGCCTCGGCAGCATCCTCGATCACGGGGATGCCGTAGCGTCGGCCGATGTCGTTGAGCCTCTGCATGTCGCACATGTTGCCGTAGATGTGCACGGCGAGGATCGCTTTGGTTCGTGGTGTGATGGCGAGCTCAACCTTTTCAGGATCGAGGCACCAGGTGTCGGTCAGGATGTCGACAAAGACAGGTTTGATGCCGAGATGGACCAACGGCGCCACCGAGGCCACCCAGTTCGTGTCCGCAAGAATGACCTCGCTTTCGGCCTCTCCTGGAAGCGCGGCGAAGCCGAGATGCAGAGCTCCCGTGCACGAAGAGGTGGCGATCGCGTGCTTGACGCCGATGTGCTCCGCGAAGGCGCGTTCGAAGCGCACGATGTAGTCGTAGCAGTGTTCGCCCCATCCGTTCTGGGCGGCATCGGCGGCATAGGCCACTTCGAGGGCGGTAATGGAAGGCTTGGTGTAGGGGATCATCCGTCACCTGATGGTGAGGTTTGGTATCGCAGTCACGAGTCGCGCACCCCAATCCCGCACGTACTCTAGCTGGGCCAAGACCTCGTCCGCAATGTTCCACGGTAGAATGACAATAATATCAGGCTTGTCCGACAGAAGCCGCTCCTCTCCGACGATCGGAATTCGGCTGCCCGGCATCAGCTTGCCCTGCTTGAACGGGCTGCGGTCCACAACGTAGGGGATCAGGTCGGGCTTCACGCCGGCGAAGTTCAGCAATGTGTTGCCTTTGGCCGCGGCGCCATAGGCGGCCACACGCAGTCCGGCGCGCCGTGAGTCAATGAGGAAGGCGAGAAAATCGTTCTTGGCCTTCTCCGCGCGGTGCTGGAACTCAGCGTAAAATGCCGCCTGGCCGATCCCCGCTACGGCTTCATTGGCCAGTACCCGATCGACGTTCTCAGATACGACCAGTCGGCCCACATCGAGCCTCTCCGCGAACACCCTCAGGCTGCCACCATGGGTGGTGAGTTCCTCCACATCGATAATTCTCAAACCGTTTCGGTCGAAAATCCGTGCGACGGCGGTGAGTGAAAGGTAAGAGAAATGCTCGTGATAGATCGTGTCGAACTGGTTGTTTCGGACGAGTTCCAGCAGATGGGGGAACTCGAATGTCGCGACGCCGTCTGGCCTGAGCAGCATCGCGAAGCTTTGGACGAAGTCGTTGATATCGGGCACGTGGGCCAGAACGTTGTTCGCCGTCATCAGGTCGGCGGAAATGCCTCGACCTTTGAGCTCCGCGGCCATGCTCGTTCCGAAGAAACCTTCGACGATCTCAATCCCCTTTTCGCGAGCGGCCGCGGCCGTACTCGCCGTGGGTTCGATGCCCAGGCAGCGCAGTCCTCGCGCCTTTGCATGCTTCAGGAGATAGCCGTCATTCGCCGCGACCTCGACCACGAGAGATGAGGTGCCGAGCGAGAAGCGGTCGATCGCCATGTCGACGTAGTCGGCAGCGTGTTTGAGCCATGCGGCCGAATACGAGCTGAAATAGGCATAGTTGACGTCGAAGAGCTCGGTGAAGTGCGGAAAATCCTCGGTCTGCACCAGCCAGCAGTTGGAGCAGACCCCAACCCGCAGCGGGTACCATCGCTCGGGCAGATTGAGCGCTGCGTCGGTCAGATAGGCATTCGATGGCGGGGCAGCCCCAAGGTCGAGGAAAGGAATGTCGACCGGCATGGCGCAATGGCGGCACCTCAAGGCTCTATCCCATCAAAGTCGGCAGCCAAATTCGGATGGGCACGGTCCCGGTCTGACATGTCGGTTATGTCGAGCGGCCAGACGATGCCCAGGGCGGGGTCGAGTGCGTTGAGGGCTCCCTCGCATTGCGGTTGATATGGTGCCGAATGCAGGTAGAGAAGCTCGCAATCATCCGTCAGAGTCTGGAAGCCGTGAGCGCATCCTGGGGGGATATAGAGACTCTGGAAGTTCTCCCCCGACAGGGTCTGGCCGTGCCACTGCAAGAATGTCGGCGACGACCGACGCAAGTCGACAGCTACGTCAAAAATTTCCCCCTTGAGGCAGGAGACCAGTTTTGCCTCCGCGTGGGGTCGGTGCTGGAAATGCATTCCGCGAATGGTGCCGCGCCGCCGCGTCCTTGACTGGTTGATCTGGCGAACGCTGGGCATCAAGCCCAATTCCCTGAACTCCTCGTCGCAGAAGAGTCGCGCCAGGAGCCCGCGATCATCACCGACCGGCTTCCGCAGGAGCGTTACAACCCCCAGAATGGACGTCGGACCGACATCGAATCGCTTCCTCATGGCCCTTCATATCCAGCGCACCAATTGTTGCCCAGCGTCCCACGCGACGTAGCATGGGCTTTCCCCACCCGTAACGGCTCGTTCAGGTCCATACCCTTATCGCTGCGTTGGGGGTTTGTTACGGTCAGAAATGCAGCGTGCGCCCTCTGAACAGCTAAGCTCGTCACGTGTCAAGCTGATCGCGTTCCTTCTGGAAGAGCCCTTTCATGAACATCATCACCGTCGTCATTCCCACCTATAACAGGAAGGAGAAGCTGCAGAACGCGATCGAGAGCGTGTTGGTGGAAACCCGCGTTCCGCTGCAGGTTCACGTCTTTGACAATGCGTCGACCGATGACACAGGCCCCTTCGTTAGGGAGCGGGCAGCCGCCGATAGTCGGATCAGATATACCCGAAATGAGTATAATATTGGCGGGCACCAGAATTATGCTCGCGCCATTCAGCATGTCGATACTGAATATTTTGTCCCGCTTGCGGACGATGATTGGTTGTTGCCGGATTTTCTATTTGAAGCCTACTCTCTTCTGGAAGAAAATGAGCGGGCCGGCGCTGCTATCTTTATGACCGAAGCCCGGAATGAAGCGGGGGACGTTCTTGAAACATACCCTCCGCATCCGGATAAGATCCAATTCGGATTACTCGATCCAGAGACCCATCTTCGAAATTGGATGATGTACGGTCACTATTCCTGGAGTTCAATCCTGTGGAGACGGCAGGGCTTGCTGTCTATCGGATTCCCCTATCTTCACACGGGAATCACAAGCGACATGGACTTCCAGCTGCAGACGTTTTGTCGATTTCCCGTGTATCTCGTCAACAAACCGGGCGCTGTCTATTCCCTGCACCCCGCTCAGGCGAGCAGGACGCTCGACGTGTCCGACGTTCCCGCGTGGAGCAAGGTATTCACCCGGTTCAACCGGACCGTTGCCGACTTGCGCCTCTTCGAGAGCGATGATTTCGCCGGCTTGCTCCGGATTGTTCAGGAGCGATACAAAGGCGCCTGGAACGCTCCCGTTACGAAAGCCATTCCCGACAAGCGGCTCGTGCCGCTTGCCGCCCTGGCAGCCGTCCGCCTGGGGGATTGGACGTTGGCATCCTCTCTTCTCGATCAGGCCGACAGCGGAGAGCCGAGGGGCAACATCGGCCTCCTGCACGCGCTCCTGCGATCGCTGAAAAGCGAGCGCGACGAGGTTGCCGGACTGCGGGCGGAGGTTTTCGAGCTGAACGTGAAGGTGCAGCAACTTACCACGCTGGCCGCATCGGCGGAAGTCGTGGAAGCGCCCCGGCCTGAACCGCTCGTGGCCAGGCATCCGCTGATCACGCGCATACTCAAGAAGCTGGACCACATCAGGACGGGACCCTAGTTTCTACTCATAACGGTCTCCACAGGCATCGCCCTTCTGAACCGCTCCTGACGTGACCAGCCAAGGCTCGAGTGAGGCCTCTCGCTTTTATAGTCGGCCCACCAAACTTGCAGCACCAGACGAGCGTGGTGGAGCGAGCGGAACCACATATGGTGGAGGGCTTGTCGCGCAGCCGACCGACGAAACTCTCCGCGAAGGCGTTCTGCACCGGCTTGCCCGGCTGGATGTATTTCCATACGACGCCGCTCTCGCCGGCCCAGCACAAGAGCGCGTTTGACGTGAACTCGGTGCCGTTGTCGGAGACGATGGCGACGGGACATTCGCCGTCTTCGTCGATCACGTCGAGCTCGCATGCCACACGGGCACCCGTGATCGAGGTGCCGGCAGGAGCCCCAGGCAGTCCCTCGTGCAGTCGTCGATGAGGGCCATGATCGGGAAGCGGCTTCCGTCTGTCATCTGGTCGTGCACGAAGTCGAGCGACCATCGCGCATTCGGCCGATCGGGCACCGTCATTGGCGCCCGGGCGCCCGCGTTCCGAGAGCCCGCTTTCGGCCGCCGCGGCGCCGCACCTGGAGCTTTTCCTCGACGTAGATGCGCTGGACACGCTTGCGGTTCACTTGGAAGCCCTCCCCCCCCCTCACAAACACGTGCAGACGCCGATAGCCGAACCGCCGGAGTTCCCGCGCCAGCTCGCGTAGCCTGTCGCGAAGCTCCGAATCGTCGGGGCGCAGCGACTCGTAGCGGATGCTCTATCTGTCGGCGCCGATCGCCCGGCACGCCCGCCGCTCGCTCATCTCATGTGCCACCATCAGATGAGCGACCGCCTCTCGACTGTCGGCGGGGCTACCATTTTCGGGAGAGGCGATCCTTCAGCGCAGAGTTGTCGAGCATCGCAGCCTAACCGCCGCACTACGCGAGCTCAGCCAAGACGTCCAGTCGCGTTCTGTGATCGCCCACGGTCGAGACGAGATCGGAGACGAAGTCCAAGGCCGCATCGAACGCATTTTGCACGGTTGCCCGGTTGATCGCCCGGCCGTAGCTGCCGTCGTTCGTCGGACGCCAAGCCGGCTCGTCGACGGGAACCGGTTCGGCAACGCAACGGCATGTGTAGACCTGACCAGGAGGCCTACCCTCCGGCGGCTCAGCCGTTGCGCCACAATCAGACTCCACTTGAGCCACGGGCTTGTGTATACGCGACGTAGACACCCAAGCCGAAGGGATCCGACATGCGACTGAGCGGCTTCAAGGCACTGACATTCGACTGCTACGGTACACTGATCGATTGGGAGACCGGCATATTCACCGGCCTGAGGCCGCTGATCGCGAAGGTCGGTCGCGACCTCAGCCGCGATGAGGTGCTGGAGGCACATGCCTTCCATGAATCCTCCACCCAGGCGCAGACGCCCGCCAAGCGCTACCCGGAGCTGCTCGCGGTCGTCTACCGGAGGCTCGCCGAGGAATGGGGCGTGCCGGTGAGCTGGGGCGAGTGCCTTGCCTATGGCGCCTCGGTGCAGGCCTGGCCGGCCTTCCCCGACACGGCGGAGGCGCTGCGCTATCTCAAGCAGCACTTCAAGCTGGTGATCCTCTCCAACGTCGACAACGCGAGCTTCTGGGCGAGCCAGCAGAAGCTCGGCGTCGAGTTCGATGCCGTCTACACCGCCGAGGACGCCGGCTCCTACAAGCCCGCCGACCGCAACTTCGACTACATGCTGAAGAACCTCGCCCGCATGGGCATCGGCAAGCAGGACATCCTGCACACCGCCGAGAGCATGTTCCACGACCACGGCCCGGCGAACCGCCACGGGCTCGCCAACTGCTGGATCTACCGGCGCCACGAGCAGGAGGGATTCGGCGCGACGATGAACCCGGGCGACATGCCGCGCACCGACTTCCGCTTCAATTCCATGGCGGAGCTCGCCGAAGCCCACCGCACGGAAATCGGTGGCTGAGACGCGGACGCAGGCGCCGCTCCGGCGCCTGCCGTCACCCGGCGACGGAGAGCGGTTCGGTGAGGCGCGTCGACATCAGCGTGTCGACGACCCGGCGACGGAACAGCTCCACATGCTCTCCGGCGGCGCGTTCGGCGGCCTCCGCATCCCCCGCCCGGATCGCCTCGAACATGCGCCGGTGGTCGTTCATCGTCTTCTCCAGATGGGTTTCCAGCCGCTCGTCGGCGCGCGCACTCTCGCTGAAGCACAGGTGCGCGATCCGCTGGGTCTCCGAGAGGATCTGGTGATAGGCGGCGAAGATGCGCCCGGAATGCGCGGCCGCGCCAATGGCGGTGTGCAGGGCATGGTTGGCGTCGTTGGTGGCGATGCTGTCGAAGGCCGCCGACGCCCTCTCGAAGGCGACGAGATGGATCTCGATTTCCTGCAGGTCCTCCCTGGTGCGCCGCACGGCCGCGAGCCGGGTCGCCGCCCGCTGCAAAAGGTCCAGCCCCTCGAAATAGTCGCGCAGGTCGGAGAGATCGAGCATCGCCACCCGGGCGCCGCGGCCGCGCTGGATCGAGACGAGCCCCTCGGAGGAGAGCCGGATGAGCGCCTCGCGGATCGGCGTGCGGGACACGTCGAACATCCGCGACAGCACCCCCTCCTCCAGTTCGCTGCC
Source organism: Amorphus sp. MBR-141 (assembly GCF_053628695.1). NCBI lineage: Bacteria > Pseudomonadati > Pseudomonadota > Alphaproteobacteria > Hyphomicrobiales > Amorphaceae > Amorphus > Amorphus sp. MBR-141. The sequence goes on along the minus strand of NZ_JBRJGW010000014.1, from coordinate 161,774 downwards.
GGGCGCGAAGTCGAGGCGCAGGATGGCCGACCGAATCAGCTGATAGACGCTGTCAGGAGCCGTTTTGGGATCGTTCGCCGTCATGGGTCCTGCCTCGCCGTGCCGCCTGTGCGGAGTCGCTGTTGACGGATTATATACTTGGTGCATACGCTGTGTGAACCCAGAGGGCCCCAGCCGCGAGATCTCATGCAGCGACCGGAATGGATCATTGGCGTCGACGTCGGCGGCACCTTCACCGATCTGTACGCCTTCGAGCGCGGCAGCGGCCAGCTGGCGCTTCACAAGCGGCCGAGCACCCCGGACAATCCGGCCGTCGCGATTCTCGAGGGGCTGCGCGAACTGGCGGAGAAGGCCCGCTTCGACCCGGCGACCGTCGGCGTCCTCGCCCATGGTACCACCGTCGCCACGAACGCCCTGATCCAGCGGACCGGCGCGCCGGTCGCCGTGGTGACGACGCGCAATTTCCGCGACCTGCTGGAGATCGGGCGCCAGATCCGCCCCCGCCTCTACGATCTCAAGGCCGACCAGCCGGCCCCGCTCGCCGCCCGCGAACATCGCTTCGAGGTCGACGAGCGCGTCGGCGCCGACGGCGGCGTGGTCACGCCCCTCGATGCGGACAGCGTCGCGGCCGCGGTCGAGGCCGTCCGCGACAGCGGCGCCGAGGCCTGCGCGGTCTGCTTCCTGTTCTCCTACCTCAACCCGGACCACGAGCGCGCCGTCGGCGCCAGCCTCGCCACGGTGCTGCCGAACCTTTCCATCTCGCTGTCGTCGGACGTGCAGCCGGAGTTCCGCGAGTACGAGCGCTTCTCCACGACGCTGCTCAACGCCTACCTGCAGCCGCTCCTGAACCGCTACATGCGCCACCTGCAATCGGAGCTGGCTTCGCTCGCCCCGGATGCGCGGGTCGGCATCAACCAGTCGAGCGGCGGCCTCATGTCGCCCGAGCGCGCCCGGGAGTATCCCGTCCGCACCGCGCTGTCGGGTCCGGCGGCGGGCGCCATGGGCGCGATCAGCACGGCGCGGAAGGCGGCGCGCGGCAACATCATCACCCTCGACATGGGCGGCACCAGCGCCGACGTCACGCTGATCCGCGACTACCAGGTGAGCACCGCCTTCGACCGGGAGGTCGCGGGCTTCCCCGTGCGCCTGCCGATGGTGGACATCCACACCGTGGGCGCGGGCGGCGGCTCGGTCGCGTGGTTCGACCGCGACGGGCTGATGAAGGTCGGTCCGAAGAGCGCCGGCGCCGTGCCGGGTCCCGCCTGTTACGGCCACGGCGGCACCGAGCCCACCGTCACCGACGCCAACGCCGTGCTCGGCCGGCTCTCCGAGCGCGGCCTCCTCGGCGGCACGATGACCCTCGACACCGAGGCCTCGCGCCGGGTGATCGCGCCGGTGGCCGAACGGCTCGGCTTCACGCCGGAACGGACCGCCCAGGGGATGCTGGACATTGTGACGGCCAACATGGTCCGCGCGATCCGGGCGATCTCGGTGGAGCGCGGTCACGATCCGCGCGACTTCGCCCTGATGCCGTTCGGCGGGGCCGGCCCGCTGCACGCCAACGCCTGCGCCAAGGCGCTCGGCATCCGCGAGATCGTCGTGCCCTACTCCCCCGGCATCCTGTGCGCCGAAGGCCTGCTGGTCGCCGACCTGTCGGAAAATCTCGTCCGCGGACAACGCTTCCGGCTCGACGACGCCGCCGGCGCGCGGATCGTCGCGCTCGCCGAGGACATGATGGCCGAGGCCGAGGCCTGGTGGACCCACGAGGAGGTCGCAACCGACCGCCGCTCCCTGCAGGCGGTGGTCGACATGCGCTACGCCAGCCAGAACTACGAGCTCCGCGTGCCCGTGGAGACCGACGGCCTGACGCTGCGCCCGCCGGAGGTCGACACGCTGAGGGCCGCGTTCTTCGCCGCCCACGACCAGGCCTACGGCTTCCACAATCCCGACGACCCGGTGGACGTGGTCGCCGTCCGGCTGACCGCGATCGGCCGGCTGCCCTCGCCCGGGATGCCGAGCGCCGCCGCCGATGCCACCACCACCCCCACCCCGGTGGAGGTGCGCGACGTGTGGTTCTTCGATCCCGATCCGGTGCGGACCCCGGTCTACGACCGCGCGACCTTCGCGGCCGGAACGGTGATCGAAGGGCCGGCCGTCATCGATCAGTTCGACGCCACCACCCTGGTCTTCCCCGGCGACGTGGCGCGCGTCGACGATGCGCTGAACATCCTGATGGAGATCGCTCAGTGACCGACGCCGCCCCGCCGATCGATCCGATCACGCTCGAGGTCATGGCGAGCGCCATGCGCTCCGTCGTCGACGAGACTTTCATCGCGCTGATGAAGAGCGCCTACTCGACCAACATCAAGGAACGCCACGACCACTCCACGGCCATCTGCGACCGCGACGGGCGACTGATCGTCCAGGCGGACATGTCGCTGCCGATCCATCTGGGCTCGATGACGGGCCTGATGAAGGCGCTCCTCGCCAAGGTGAAGCCCGAGGAGATCGAGGAAGGCGACATCTTCGTCGCCAACGACCCGCATGTCGCCGGCGGAACCCACCTGCCCGACATCAATTTCGCCGCTCCGGTGTTCTTCGAGGGCGAGCTGTTCTGCTTCGTCTGCAACATCGCCCATCACGCCGACATCGGCGGCATGGCGCCGGGCTCGATGGCGGGCGGCATGTCGGAGATCTACCAGGAAGGGCTGCGGATCCCGGTCGTCCGCCTGTTCCGCAGGGGCGTGCTGCAGACCGACCTCTTCGACCTGTTCCTGCTGAACGCCCGCATCCCCGACGAACGCCGCGGCGACCACTACGCCCAGATCGCCGCCGCCCAGCTCGGCGTGCGCCGGGTGAAGGAGATCGCCGGGCGCTACGGCCTCCCGACCATGCGCGCCGCGTTCGACGACCTGATCGCCCGCACCTACCGGCGGATGCGGTCGGCCATCGCGGAGATCCCGGACGGCGTCTACGCCTTCGAGGACGTCATGGACGATGACGGCCTCGGCACCCAGAACATCCCGATCCGGCTGCGGATCGAGGTTGCGGGCGACCGCGCGGTGTTCGACTGGCGCGGCTCGTCGCCCCAGGTGAAGGGCAACATCAACGTGCCCATCAACGCCACCCAGTCGGCCGTCGCCTACTCGCTGAAGGCGCTGCTCGACCCCGACATCCCCAACAACCAGGGCGTCATCGACTGCTGCGAGCTGATCACCGACCCAGGCAGCATCGTCGACTGCGTGGCCCCCGCCCCTGTCGCCGCCCGCGCCCATACCTCGCAGCGGCTGATCGACATGATCATCGGGGCGCTGGCCCCGGCGCTTCCCGACCGCGCCGTCGGCGCCTCCAACGGGGCCAACACCACCGCCGTGTTCTCCGGCATCGATCCGCGCAGCGGCAAGCCGTACCTCTATCTGGAGACGCTGGCCGGCGGGTTCGGCGGACGCGACGACCGCGACGGCAAGGACGGCGTCCAGGTGCACATCACCAACACGTCGAACCTGCCCATCGAGGCGATCGAGACCGAATATCCGCTGCGGGTGGTGGCCTACGAGATCATCCAGGATTCCGGCGGCGCCGGCACCTATCGCGGCGGCGGCGGCCTGCGCCGGGTCATCCAGCCCCTCGATCACGCCTGCACCTTCAACGGCGCCGGCGAGCGCTTCCTGAACGCGCCGTGGGGCGTGTTCGGCGGCGACGCGGGACGGCCCGGGCGCTTTGCGCTGCGCACGCCCACGGGCGAGGAGCCGCTTCCGGTCAAACCGTCGTCGGTCGACATCGGCCCGGACGAGGTCGTCGTCATCGAGACGCCGGGATCGGGCGGCTACGGCCCCGCCGACCGGCGCGATCCCGCGCTCGTGGCCGAAGACGGCCGCTCCGGCAAGTTCTCGACCGAGTTTCTGAATCGCCACTACCCGCACGCGGGCGTGACGCGCTAACCTGCTCGCCAGACCAACAAAAACAGGGCTTCACCTTCCAGAACCAGGGACCTCAAGCACATGAAGTACAAGGCACTTTCGACCCTTGCCGCCGTCGGCATCGTTCTCGCCGGAACGCCGGCCTTCGCCCAGACGCTGAATTGGGACCTCGTCAACGAGTACGATCCCAACTCGATCCACGCCCAGGTGTCCGACAAGTTCATCGAGGAACTGAAGGCCGACTCCAACGGCGAGATCAACGTCACGGCGCACCACGGCGCATCGCTCGGCTACAAGTCCGTCGACCAGTTCGACGCGGTCGGCGACGGCGCGGTCCAGGTGGCGACGTCCTACATCGGCGCCTGGGCGGGCATCGACCCGATCTTCCTGCTTCCCTCGCTGCCGTTCCTGGCGCCGACCACCGAGGACACCTGGGCGCTCTACGAGGCCGCGAAGCCCTATTACGCCAAGGTTCTGGAAGAGAACAATCAGGTCCTGCTGTTCGCCAATCCGTGGCCGCCGTCGGGCATCTGGGCGAAGAAGCCGGTCGACAGCATGGAGGCCCTCAAGGGCCTGAAGATCCGCACCTACGATTCCAACGGCACCGTGACCATGCGCGCCGCCGGGGCGTCGCCCATCCAGCTGTCCTGGGCCGACGTGGTCCCGCAGCTCGCGACCAACGGCATCGACGCCGTCCTGACCTCGGCCGACGGTGGCGCCGCCGCGCATCTGTGGGAGCACCTGCCGGTGTTCACGGAGGTGAACTACGCGATGCCGCTGCAGATCATGCACATGAACAAGGACACCTACGACTCGCTGTCGGACGCCCAGAAGGAAGCCGTGCTCAAGGCCGCCGAGGCGGCCGAGACCTACGGCTGGGATCTCCTCGCCGAGCGGGTGAAGAACAACTACAAAACGATGCGCGACAACGGCATGACCGTGGTCGAGGACGTTTCGCCGGACTACATCGCCGCCCTGACCAAGGCCGGCGAGGAGTCCATGAAGGACTGGAAGGCGAAGTTCCCGCAGGCCGACGAACTGCTGGCCAGCTACGAGAAGGCCCGGCCGAAGCAGTAGCCCGGGCAGCCAAACGGGCCGTTGCGCACCTGCGCAGCGGCCCTTCTTCTTTGGCCGGCACGTCCCCGCCTCGTGGCCGTCCTGCGCGTGGCCGTTACGGATACCGACCGCACCCCGGGTCCCGAGGCCCCGCGTACCGCATCCGTCCCGCCACGATCACGGCGTCCGAAGACCCGGAGCGATCATGCGCATTCTCCAGATCGGAGTGTTTGCCCTCTCCCGCCTCTCGGCGGTGCTTGCCGCGCTCATCCTGATCGGCATGGTCGGCCACGTCCTGTTCGAGATCATCCTCAGGACGTTCTTCGCCACCTCGACGTTCGTGCTCTCCGAATTCGTCGGATACGGTGTTGCGGCCGTGACCTTCCTGTCGCTCGGCTACGCGCTGGAACACGGCAGCCTCATCCGGGTGAACCTGCTGATCGGCCGGCTCGAGGGACGGACCCTGCGCGTGTTCGAATGCCTCAGCGCCCTCGGCGCGCTGTTCGTCGTCAGCGTGCTGATCCGCTTCTTCTGGATCAGCGTCGAGCGCAACTGGGTGCGCGGCCGGGTGTCGAGCTCGATCGCCGAGGTGCCCATGTGGATCCCGGAAGGCCTCGTTCTCGTGGGCCTTGCCGTGTTCTGGCTCCAACTCGTCGCCTACTTCCTGCGCCAGATATCCGATGACCCGCCACCGGTTCAGCCGGACGGCCCCGGCATCCCTCAGGAATAGCGGAGCCGCTCAATGGAAGCCGTCATCTCCGCTGCCGTCGTCCTGGCGCTGATCCTGATCTATCTGGGGCTCGGCATCTGGGTCTTCGCGGGCCTGTTCCTGGTCTCGATCACCGGGCTGGCGTTCCTCCTCGACATGAACCTGACGCGCATCGGCACCATCGCCGCGTCGATCAGCTACCGCTACGCCTCCACTTGGGAGCTCGCCGCCATCCCGATGTTCATCTGGATGGGCGAGATCATCTTCCGAACCGACATCTCCGACCGGCTGTTCCGGGGGCTGGCGCCGTTCGTCGACAGGATCCCGGGCCGCCTGCTGCACACCAACGTGCTCGGCTGCACGCTGTTCGCCGCCGTCTCCGGCTCCAGCGCGGCCACCGCCGCCACCATCGGCAAGATCACCACCACCGAGCTCGCCCGGCGCGGCTACGACCGCGACCTGTCGCTCGGATCGCTCGCCGGCGCCGGCAGCCTCGGCCTGCTGATCCCGCCCTCCATCGTGATGATCGTCTACGGCATCCTGGCGGAGGTGTCGGTGAGCCGGCTGTTCGCCGCCGGCGTCATGCCGGGGCTGATGATCGCCAGCCTCTACTCCGGCTGGATCATGTTCCGCGCCCTCCTCAACCCGGAGATCGCGCCGAAGGGCGCCGAGACCTACACCTGGCGCGACCGGCTGCGGGGCCTCGGCAACATCTTCCCGATCATCGTGCTGATGGGGATCGTCCTCGGCTCGATCTACAGCGGCGTCTCGACGCCCTCCGAGGCCGCAGCCGTCGGTGTGGCGGCAGCGCTCGTCCTCGCCCTGGTGATGGGGCAGCTGACGTTCAAGCTCTTCGTCGAGACGCTGATGGGGACCCTCCGCACCAGTTGCATGGTCTGCATCATCCTCATCTCCGCCGCGTTCCTGTCGACGGCGATGGGCTACCTGCACGTGCCCGCGAACGTCGCCAAGGCGATCGCCGCGATGGATCTGTCGCCGATCGGCCTGCTCATCGTCCTGTCGCTCTTCTACATCGTGCTCGGGCTGTTCCTCGACGGCATCTCCATCGTGGTGATGAGCCTGCCCATCACCCTGCCGCTCGCCCTCCAAGCGGGCTTCGATCCGATCTGGTTCGGCATCTACCTCGTCATCATGACCGAGATGGGCCAGATCACCCCGCCGGTCGGCTTCAACCTCTTCGTGCTGCAGGGGCTGACCGGCGACCCGATCGGAAGGGTGGCCAGGGCCTCGCTGCCGTTCTTCTTCCTCATGTGCCTCGGCGTCGCGATCATCACGATCTTCCCGGAGATCGCGCTGTGGCTGCCCCGTCTGCTGTACGGCTGATCTGAAAGCTTGCCATGACCACCAGGACCTTCGACGCCCTCTCCGTCTCCACGCGGCTCGCCGACGCCCTCGCCGCGCCCGGCCAGCCCTTGCCCGCGTTCCAGGCAGCCGACCGGATCGCCGCCGAGCTGCTCGGCCACCGCCTCTTCACCATCCTCGCCTTCCGGGCCGCGGCCGGCGAGGTCGAGCGCATGTATTCCAGCCGGCCGGCGGAATATCCCCTGCTCGGCCGCAAGAAGATGGGGCCGACGCCGTGGGGCGACGTCGTCCTGAAGGGCGGCAAGCCCTGGTTCGGCGCCTGTGCCGACGACATCCGCTGGGCGTTTCCCGATCACGAGCTCATCCTGTCGCTCGGCTGCGAAACGATCCTCAACGCCCCCGTCCGCTTCGACGGACGGACGCTCGGGGTGATCAGCGTGCTCGATGGACCGGGCGCCTACGGCGAGAGCGACTTGGCACTCGTCACCTTCATGGCGCCGCATCTTGCGGCCGCCCTTCTGCTTTCAGACCAGACCCTCCAGGAGATCTGACGTGACATCCTTCATCTTCGAGAACGCATCGGTGCTGGACGTGGAGGCGGGAGACCTCCTGCCGGACCGCTCCGTACTGGTTCGCGACGGGCGCATCGCAGAGATCTCGGACACGAAGCTCTCGGCTTCCGATGCAACCCGCATCGATCTCAAGGGCAAGACGCTGATGCCCGGCCTGATCGACTGCCACGTCCACGTGACGGCGTTCACCGCCAACTTCGCCGAGCTCGCCCGCACCTCGCCGTTCTACGTCGCCGCCAAGGCCGGCGAGATCATGAACGGGATGCTGAAGCGGGGCTTCACGACGGTGCGTGATGTCGGCGGCGCCGACCACGGCCTCGCACGCGCCGTCGAGGAAGGCCTCTACGATGCCCCTCGCCTCATGTTCTGCGGCAAGGCGCTGTCACCGACGGGCGGCCACGGCGACGTGCGCGCACCTGGCGTCGAGGGCTACGAGACGCCCTACACTCAGCCGGGCCTCGGTTACATCGTCGACGGCGTGCCGGAGGTGCGGCGCGCGGCGCGCGGCGAAATCCGCCGCGGCGCGCACCATCTCAAGATCATGGGCGGCGGCGGCATCTCCTCGCCAACCGACCGCATCTCGTCTGACCAGTTCTCGGAGGAGGAAATCGCGGCGGTAGTGGAGGAAGCCAGCATGGCCAACCTCTACGTGGCGGTGCACGCGTATACCGCCCGCTCGATCGAGCGCTGCGTCAAGCTCGGCGTGCGCTCCATCGAGCACGGCAACCTCGCCACCGAGCAGTCGATCGCGCTGATGAAGGAGCACGGCGCGATCCTGGTGCCGACGCTGGCGATCTACCGGGCACTCGTCGAGGAAGGCGTGAAAGCCGGGCTTCCCGAGGAGCTCGTCGACAAGACCTACGAAGTGCTGGATGCCGGCATCAACGCCGTCGAGATGGCGTACAAGGCCGGCGTGCCGATGGCCTATGGCACCGACCTTCTCGGCGTCATGCATCGGCGTCAGCTGACCGAGTTCACGCTGCGCAAGGATGTCGTCAAGCCGGCCGACCTCATCCGCGCCGCGACGATCAACGGCGCGAAGCTGATCCGCCGCGAGGCGGAACTCGGCCTCGTCGCCACGGGCTTCCGCGCCGACATGATCGTCGTCGACGGCAACCCGCTCGACGACATCGGCGTGATGGAGAGCCCCGAGCACTCGCCACTGCTCGTCATGAAGGACGGCCGGGTGCTCGTCGATTCCCTCTGAGGCAGAGGCGGCAGCCGAAGGAGTCGTGTGTCGAGGCTCGCCGACCTCGGACCGGCCCGGGTGGAGGCGCCCCAGAGCCGGACGGTTGCCGCCCGCCCCGCCCGGCCGGCCATCGGCCTGATCGAGCCGGAGGCGCGCTGTGAGGCCACCCTCGACGGGCAGTTCACGAGCTCCCTGGCGCCGGGTGTGCCGTTTCCGCCTCTCTTGCCCAATAGTCCCAGGCGCGTGTGATCTGGCTGTCGTTGGCGGCGGCTGACGCTGCGGCCTCCTCGGGCGTCATGAAGATCGGCTCGCCGAGCTTCATCGTGTCCATCTGGATCCCGGCATTCCACTCGGTGTACACGGCGCGGAACACCGCCTGGCGGACGTCTCGTCCGACCGCCGTATAGCCATGCCCGCGCATGAGGACGACCGGCGCGTCGCCCATCACCCCGGCGAGATCGTCGGCCAGGCGATTGTCGCGGATGAGCAGGTCCGACGCCGGCCCGACGCTGTCGCGGATCTCGTAGCAGGGGCAGCCCTCCCCGAGAAAGCTGGCCATGTGCGACAGCGGCTGCAGGCTGGCGCCCTTCGCCGTCGCGAACGGAATGACCGAGCGGGCGTGGCTGTGGACGACGGCGCCGACCTCCGGGCGGGCGCGGAAGATCGCGGCATGGATGAACCGCTCCAGGTAGACCGGCGGATGATCAGGATCGGTCGGCTCTCCATCCAAGTCGTATTCGAGGATGTCGGCCGCCTCGACCAGCGCCGGCGCGCGGTTGCGCGACAGCAGGAACCGGTCCGGCGTGTCCGGATGGCGGGCGCTGACGTGACCGAAGCCGTCGACGATCGCCCGGGCATGGAGAATGTGATTGGCGATCACCAGATCGGAGACGACCTGATCGCGGTCAGACGAGTACCCGGCAGCCATGTCGCTCTCCACTCTTGAGCACGACGGCGGGAAGCGGTCCGGCCGCTCCCCGCCTTTCGTTGCGTGCGTCCACGAAGCCTCCCGCGCCGCCACGGACGGCAGCTGAATGTCCGAGCCTTCCCGTGCATCTCGCCTCATCCGCGCCCGGGATAGGCTCAACCGGTCGAGGCCGGCCTCGTGTGACGGCGGCGTTCCGCGGTCTGAATTCTTTCGCGAGCCCGCGAGATTTTCCGGCCTGCGGGTGCGCCCCCTCCTCGCCGGCGTACTTCTCCGTTCCGGAATTCTTACGCGCCATCAAATGCCGTATCCGCACCGTCGACGTCTTGGAGGCTCCCCTCTCTCATGCCGCCACCCGCCGAAGAGGGCAAGTCGCGGCTTGCGGGCACGCGCAGCCGACAGGCCTGTTTCTGAGAAGACGTCTCGCGAACCGCGGCCGTTGCAGCCGAACCTGACATTGACCGGACGGCGCCCGTGGCGACGCGTGGCCGGCTGCCGCAAGTCCGTTGACGGTGCGACTGGCGGCCCGCCCGCCATCGCCACTCGGCCGCCGGCCGCGCTCGGGAGACAGGCACCAGCAAGTCGGCCGGCACTCAGACAGGCGCGGGGGCGCTGCGGCGCAACAGCCAGACGAGATAGGTTCCGCCGACGAAGGCCGCGAGCAGGCCGGCGGGGATCTGGTAGGGAAAGGCGATCACGCGGCCGAGCCAGTCGACGACGATCATCAGCTCAGCGCCGATCAGGGTGGCGGCGACCAGGTGCGGGGCGCCGCGCACGAAGCCCGACAATCGCGCCAGGTGCGGGCCGACAAGCCCGACCAGGCTCAGCGGTCCGACGATCAGCGACGCCGCCGCCACCATCAACGCGGCCAGGAACGCGAGCACCAGCCGGCTCGCCCTGATCGGCAGCCCGAGCGAGCGGCCGACGCCGTCCCCGAGCGGCAGAATGTCGAGCCAGCGACCGAGGAGCGGCAGCGGACCAATGAGAACGATCGCCGAAAGAGCCGCGGCGGCCGCTTCCGGCATCCCGACCCTGTCGGTCGAGCCGGACATCCAGGTGAGCAACTGAAACGCCTTCGGATCGCCGGTTGCGAGGACGGCGGTGAGGATCGCCAGACAGAACGCCCCGAGGGCGATGCCGGAAAGCAGCAGCCGCTCCGGCCCAAAGCCCGTCCAGGCCGAAATCGCCAGGATCGCGAGCACGGTGACGAGTGCGCCGACCGCGCATCCGACCATCATTTCAGGCAAGGCGGGAGCCGCCGCGAAAAGAAGTACGGCCGCAAGCCCCACTCCCGCTCCAGCGCCCACGCCGAGCACCTCCGGCCCGGCCATCGGATTGCCGGTCAGCCGCTGCATCAAGGTCCCGGACGCGCCGAGAAGCGCGCCCGCGGCCGCAGCCGCGATCATCCGTGGCGCCCGAAACGGCAGCAGATCGACAAACAGGCCGCCGGTCGCCAGATGCAGGCCGTGATAGTCTCGGCCGAGCATCAACGTAAGGGCGACGAGCGGCAGGACTGCCAGCGCAACGATCCCGATCGACCGCCAGGGGCGAGGCCGCCTCCGCACACTTCGGGGCGCCGCCACCCCAAGCGATCGCTCGCCGAGCTTGAGGCGCGGCAGCAGCCACAACAGCAGCGGTCCGCCGAGGAGGCCGGTCGCCGCACCCGTCGGCAGCAGATCGCCGCCATCCAGCGAAACGACCTGCACGAGGCCGTCGGTGAGCCACAGCAGCAAAGCCCCGATCAGCGGGGCGAACATCAGCAGCTGCCGGGGCGTCCGGGCGCCGGAGAGGCGGGCGAAGGCAGGTGCGGCGAGGCCCACGAAGCCGATGATGCCGACTTCGGCCGTCACGCTCGCCGCAAGCCAGACCGCGACCGCGATCAGAAGCAGCCGGACAGAGGTCAGGGCCAGCCCCAGGCTCTTCGCGCTGGCGTCGTCCAGCGCCAGGATCGCCAGCGGACGAAGGAGAACAAGCGCGGCGCCGGTACCGATGACAAGGCGCACGGCGAGGGTGACCGTTGCGTCCCAGCCCTGCTGGTGCAGCGAGCCTGCGCCCCAGATGAAGAGCGACAGCACGTACTCGCCGTTGGCAAGCACCATGGCAGCGCTCAGGGCGGAGGCCATCAGCGAAACGGTCATGCCCGAAAGCACGACCATCACCGGCTCGAGACCCCGCTTCCAGCCGATCGCGAGCACGAGTGTCACGGCGGCGAGCCCACCGCCGAATGCCACCAGTTCCCGGGGCACGATCGCCAGCACCGAGCCGCTGATGGTGGCAACCGTCAGCGCCAGTTGCGCCCCGGACGCGATCCCCAGCGTCGAGGGATCGGCGATCGGATTGCGCAGAACCCGTTGAAGGAGCGCTCCGGAGAGCCCGAGGGCGGCGCCGGCGAGCAGCGCCGTGGCGGCCCTCGGAAGCACGCTCTGCCAGAGCAGAATGTGATCGAGCAGCCGGCTCGTCGCCGGATCGCCGGGCAACGCCGGCCGGTCGGCGACCGTGAGCACGAACAACAACGCCGCGACGACCCCGGCAGCCGTCCAAACGAGCGCCAGGCCTCTGTGAGCGCGATGGCCGACGGCGGATTCAGCCAAAGCGATGCTCCCGGTCGGGGTCGCTCAGCGCCGCCGTCAGAAGACGCGCGAAGCGGCGTGCGGCCGGCAGCGCGCCGAACGGGTCGATGGGGTCGAGCGTCACCACCCGGCCCGCCCGAACGCTCGGAAGCGCCGACCAGAAGGCGCTCCCCGGCAGGACGCGACGGGCCTCGGGCGGGATCGGCGGGATCAGGACGATCCAGGCATCCTCGATTTCGGCCAGCGCTTCCAGGCCCACCGGAGCCGTCGCCGAATAGCGCGTGGGACGGGTCCAGGCATTCCGAAGCCCCAGCCGTTCGACGACGCCGCCGAACATGGAGTCCGCCCCGAACACCCGGAAGTGCCTGGCGTCGCCGAGATTGATCGGGATCACCGGCTCGCCCTGCAGGGGCGACAGCTGCGACCGGAGCGCGGCCAACGCCGCACGGGTGTCCTCGACGAGGCGTTCGCCGGCACCCGGACGGTTCGTGGCGGTCGCGATCGTCACCGCCGCCTTCTCGGCCGCGGTAAACGGCGGCTCGCCCGTGCCGTAGACGGAGACGCTCTCGACCGGGCCGCAGAGCCGCAGCTTCGGCTCCGCCCAGGTGTAGTAGTTGGACGAGAAGATGATGTCCGGCTTGGCCAGACGGAGGGCCTCGTAGTTCGGGCTCCCGCGCAGGCCGATGTCGGCGACGCTCTCCGGCACCTCCGGTTCGACCGCGACCCGCCGGAAGAGGACGAGTTCGGCAGCCGCGACCGGCACCACGCCGATGGCGAGCAACGTCTCCAGGACGGCCCAGTCGATCGTCGCGACGCGCAGGTCGGAGCTGCGGGCGGTGGTCGGCCAGGTGGCTGCGCAGACGGCGGCCCACGTCAGGAAGCGCCGGCGCGAAAGGACGGAATTCGCAAGGCTCATAGAACGTAGGCCAACGGCTCGCCGCGCGAGGGATGAGGGAGGACGCCCATCCGCACGCCGTAGATGGCGGCAAGGATGTCGGGCTCCATGATCGCACGCGCCTCGCCGTGCGCGACGACGTCCCCTCCCCGCAGCGCCAGGAGATCGTCGCAGGTCCGCATGGCCAGGTTGATGTCGTGAAGGATGACCACGACCGCGATCCCGTCGTGCGTGTTGTCGTGGGCAAGGTCGCGCACCAGGCCGAGCACCTCCGTCTGGTGGGCAATGTCGAGCGCCGAGGTCGGCTCGTCGAGAAGCAGGCAGCGGGTATCCTGTGCGAGCATGAGGGCGACCCAGGCGCGCTGCCGCTCGCCGCCCGACAGGCTGTCGACGGTGCGGTCGGAGAAGGTCGCAAGGCCGGTCCGCGAGAGCGCCCTCTCGACCATGGCTGCATCCTCCTCGCCGAAGCGGCCGAGCGTGCCGTGCCACGGGAAGCGGCCCAGCGCGACGAGTTCACGAACGGTCATGCCGTCGGCCGCGGGCGTGAACTGCGGCATGTAGGCCACCCGCCGGGCGAAGGCCCGGTCGCCCCAATCGTGCAGCGGCTGGCCCTCGAAGCGGATCTTCCCCGTGCTCGGCTTCAGCTGGCGCGCCAGAAGCTTCAGGAGCGTCGTCTTGCCGGAGCCGTTCGGCCCGATCAGCCCGTGCACGCGGCCAGGCGCGAGCGACAGCGAAAGAGGCCTCAGGATCTCGCGATCCGACACCGCAAATCCGACGCCGTCCAGACGGAAGAGTGGCGGGGTCTCCCCCGCCACTCTTCCGTTGACCGCCGTCACCCCGCCGGACCCGGCCGCGCCGCGGGCGGGTCCGGCAACGGGCGGACCGGAGAAAACGTTTCGGCTCACCATTGGTAGGTCAGCCGTCCGATGATCGTGCGGCCGTCGCCGTAGTAGCAGCCGAACGATCCGCAGCTCGACACGTACTTCTCGTCGGCGATGTTGTTGATGTTCAGAGATGCCTTGTAGTTGTCGCCCCACTGATAGTGCACGGCCGCATCGAAGAGGGTGTTCGCCGGCAGGAGATTGTCGTTGGAATCGAGGTCGTAGCGGCTGCCGATGTAACGGACGCCCGCGCCGAAGCCGAGGCCGTCGAGCGGACCGGTGTGGAGGGTGTAGTCGAGCCAGGCGTTGGCCATGTTTTCCGGCACGTTCGCCGGTCGATTGCCGGAATTGTCGCCCTCGCTGATTTCGGCGTTGGTGAACGTGTAGCTGACCAGGAGATCGAGCCCCTGGGTCAGGCTCGCCTTGGCCGAGAGCTCGACGCCCTGCACGTGCACCTCGCCGTTCTGGATCGTCTGGTTCACGCCGTCGACGAGGGCGGTCGACTGGACGTTCTTCTGGGTCAGGTCGTAGACGGCAGCCGTGAAGAAGCCGTCGAAGAAGGTCGGCTGGTACTTGATGCCGGCCTCATACTGCTCCCCGGTCGACGGATCGAACGGCTCGCCGCCCAGCGAGGCCGGCATGTTGCCGATCACCGGCTGGAACGAGGTGGAATAGCTGACGTAGGGGGCGATGCCGTTGTCGAACAGGTAGGTCAGCCCGGCGCGGGTGGAGAACGCGCTGTCGTCCTGGAGTTGCGACGTGTCGCCGAAGTTCGACGTGGTGGTGGAATCCGTCCGCGCCCAGTCATGGCGCAGGCCGAGGGTCAGGAGCCAGTTGTCGTAGCGGATCTGGTCCTGGCCGTAGACGCCGAACTGGGTCAGCGATCCGTCGGTATGGGAAGTGTACCAGGAGCCCGACGGAATGGTCATGCCGTAGGTCGGGTTGAGGATGCTGATCGCCGGTGCCAGACCGAAGTCGTAGGTCGTGTCGGTCTTGTGGTAGCGGACGTCGAGCCCGGCGAGCAGCGTGTGGCTGACGGGGCCGGTGTTCACCGCATATTCCAGCTGATTGTCGATGGTGAACGTCCCCAGCTCCTCTTCGCTGGTCGACGAGCCGCGGTTGGCGACGAACGGATCGGTGGCGCTCAGCCCGGAATAATAGAGGGCGCTGTAGTCCCAATCGAGCCAGAGATAGCGGGCGTTCTGGCGGAAGGTCAGCTCGTTCTCGAAAGTATGCGAGAAGTCGTAGCCGAGGCTCGCGAGGGTGCGCGCCGAGGTGTTGTAGTCCGGATCACCGAGATACAGGCTGCGCGGCGCGCTGTAGCCGTTCTCCGAATCCAGCGTGTATTCGAGCGGCAGTCCGACCGGCGTGCTCGGCTCGTCGTACTGGATGTTGGCGAGAACCGTCAGCGAGGTGACGGCGGACGGCTGCCAGGTCACCGCCGGCGCGAAGAAGTAGCGGTTGTCCTCGACGTGGTCGGTTTGCGTGCCGCCGTCGCGGATGAGGCCGGTCAGGCGGTAGGCGAGATCGTCGCGGCCGAGAACCGGGCCGCCGAGATCGAAACTGCCGGTGTAGCGATCATAGCTGCCGGCCTGGAGGTTCACCTCCCCGAACCGCTCAAAGACCGGGCGCTTGCTCACCATGTCGATGAGACCGCCCGGGTTGCCCTGGCCGTAGAGCACCGAGGAAGGGCCGAGGAGCACGTCGATGCGCTCCAGCCCGTAAGGCTCGATCGATGTTGAGCCATTTTCACGGATCAAGGCGAGGCCGTTGAGATACTGGCTGCTTGCGGCGGAAAAGCCGCGCAGATAGGGCGTGTCGAAGCGTGGATCGGTTCCCCACGGCGTGCCGAAGACGCCCGGCGTGTAGTTCAGCGCTTCTCCGACATTCTGGGCCGCCTGGTCCTGGATCTGGTCGGCGGTGACCACCGACACCGACTGCGGTATCTCGACGATCGGCGTCGCCGTCTTGGCGCCGGTCAGCGTAACCTTCGCGACATAGCCCGCCACAGGACCGGTCGCGGCAGCCGCTCCCGTCGTCCCCTCGATGTTGATGGTCGACAGCTGCACGGCCGCATTGTCCGATGTTTGCGCGGCCGCACCGATCGGCGTCAGGCAGGCAGCCAAGGTGCACCAGGCCAGAGGCGGCCGCATCACTCCACGCAAGTCCATCATCGTCTCCGTAAATCCGCAGGTGCTCGCTCGACCAGTCCAGAATTATTCAAATATAAATCTGATCACTTTGCCGATTTGGCTCAGCCGGGATCATATCAATTGCAGTTATGGGTGGATTGTCCATTTTTGACATGGATTGAATAGTTTTGCGATGATATTCAGAACTCGAAGTGTCGATCCTGGAGACGGGATCCGCGCGAAGTTTGCTTGAAATTTATCTAAAATACTCGAATTCGAAACGTGTTACGTCCAGAGGTGGTGTGTGATGACGTTCATGCCGGAGATGACGTCCACCCTCGAGGGCATCTCGGTCCTCGAGGATCTGCGCTGGCGCCGCTGGAACGGCGTCATCGCCGACGTGTGGTATGTGGCCTGCGCGGAAGGCGCGTGCGGCGAGTACGTGTCGAAGAACGCGCGCCTGTTTGTGCTTCTGGAAAAGGAGGGCGGCGACTTCCACGTGACGACGAGCCCGCGCGGACCCGAGGTCTCTGGTGTCGGGGGGCCCGCGCACCTGAGCTTCGTGCCTGCCGGCCTGCCGCTCTGGTCGCGGACCGAACAGGCCAAGTGCATCCGCCATCTCGATCTGCATTTCGACGTCGCGACGCTCGCCGAACGGCTCGGGGAGGATCTCGACCCGGAGCGACTTCAAACGCCGAACCTGATGTTCTTCGACGAGCGTCTGCTCGCGCTGGCGCGGTTGATCGCGGCGGAATGCACCGGCCCCGACCTTCACCACGACCTCTATGGCGACGGGCTGACGCTGGCCCTGTTCATCGACCTGATGGGCATCGGCCGTGCCGAGCCGGCCAATCAGCCGCAGCTCGCCTCCTGGCAGCTTCGCCGCGCGACGGAGTTCATCGAGGAAAACTGCCTCAGGAACATTCGGCTCGAGGAACTGGCCGAGCTCACCCAGCTGTCCCAGTCCTATTTCAGCCGCGCCTTCAAGGTGGCGACCGGAAGTCCGCCGCACCAGTGGCACATGAAGGCGCGGATCCGGAAGGTCCAGGAAATGCTCTGCGCCTTGGAGCTTCCCCTGACGGAGATCGCCGTCGCGGCCGGCTTCGCCGACCAGGCGCACTTCACCCGCGTCTTTCGCCGCATCGTCGGCACCACGCCGGCGGCCTGGCGCCGTGCGCATCGCACGTGAGCGTATCGGCCGACGCAAACCGGCGCGGATGCGTTTCGGCCACGGCGGCGGGAAGGACCTGTCCCTCCCCTCTCCCGCTCAGGATGCGGGACGCGACCTGAGCTGGTCGCGGATGTCGATGAGCACATCCAGCTCGGACGGACCGGTCTTCACCTCGGGCTCCACATCGTCCGGGCGTTCGGCCTTTGCGCGGATCCGGTTCACCGCCTTCACCAGCATGAAGACGACGAACGCGATGATCAGGAAGTTGATGCAGGCCGTCAGGAACGCCCCGTAGGCGAAGATCGCCGCACCGGCGTCGCGCGCAGCCTGCAGCCCAACCCCGGCCGGCACGTCGCCGGACAGCACCACGTACATGGAGGTGAAATCGATCCCGCCGATGATCAGTCCGATCACCGGGTTGATCAGGTCCTTGACCACGCTCTGTACGATCGCGGTGAAGGCCGCGCCGATGATGATGCCGACGGCAAGGTCCATGACGTTGCCCTTGGCAATGAAGTCGCGAAACTCCCTGATCATGCCCTCGCCTCCTTCTCTGCGAATCCATCTGCCGGTTGGACAGAAACTATCTCATGCGCCAAGACGCCCGCACAACGGGCGTTCAGGTGAAGCGCCGAAACCCCGTGCTGAACGGTTGGCTCAGCGGTCGGCTCCGGCCGCACCGGTGGCCGGCGCACCGTCGCGCCGTCCTTCCTCGATCGGGCCGATCACCCGGCGGCCATAGCGCCAGCTCCATGCCGACATCAGCCCGAAGAAGGCGATCCACATGGTCTCGCTGACCGGCAGAAACACTTCGAGCGGCAGCAACGGGATGAGGATCAGGCGAAGGATCGCCTCGGCAAACAGCGCAATTGTCCAGGCAAGGGTCAGTGTCCGCATCGCCTGGCGGTAACGCGGCACGTTCTCCCACAACGCCTCGCCCTCGCTGCGCGCCTCCGCGCTGTCGCCTGTGGCGATGTAGTAGACCAGCGGGCGCTTCAGGAGGAGCGACACGCCGAAGACGACTCCCACGACGCCCGTGATCAGCGAACCCTTGGCGAGAAGAAGCTTCGGGTCGTCGAGGACGAGGGAACCGACGATCGACGCGGCTGTCGCCGCCAGGACGATCAGCCCGATTGCCTGCACCCGCCGCTCTTTCACGGCCGAGAGGATGATGGAGAAGACAGGAAACAAGGCGCCCACCGCCAGCGCCGTGACGGTCGCCACGCCGAAATAGTGGGCGAGGACGAGGTAGGTGCCGTACGGCAGCGCAACGTTGACGATGAGGTCTTTCTTCATGCGATCCGCCCCTGCTTCGGCTGCCTGGAAAACATGGGCGACGCTGGCGCACCGCCGCCGGCGGACCGCCGTCCATCCGCACGCCCTGCCAACCTCGGGCGGCTACTACACGCCGACCGGCCTGGAACGGTCAACCTTTGCCATCCCGGCCGAGCGTCGCTGAGCGATCCCCCCTCGCGAACCGCCGGGGAATGCGAGACGCGCCCCACGAAAAAGCGGCGCCGGACTTGGCCCGACGCCGCCTCAAGCCTGCCGATCGTGGAAACGATCAGCGCGCGCGCTGGCCGAACAGCACCGACTGGGCGTTCTTGTCGGAGGCGAGCTGCATCTTCTCGCGTTCCTCCTTGCCGACGAGAACCGCCTTCTCGACGGCCGGACGGGCCATGAGCGCGTCGAACCAGCGCTTCACGTTGGGGAACTCAGCGATGTCGATGGACTGGTTCTTCCAGGAACGGGCCCAGCCGACGATCGCCATGTCGGCGATGGAGTATTCGTCGGCGACGAAGTCGCGCCCCTCCAGGCGCTTGTTGAGCACCCCGTAGAGCCGGTGCGTCTCGTCCTGATAGCGCTTGATGGCGTAAGGAATCTTCTCCGGCGCGTAGTTGGAGAAGTGGTGGTTCTGGCCGAGCATCGGGCCGAAACCGCCCATCTGCCACATCAGCCATTCCTCGACGACGACGCGCTTGCGCTCGTCGGCCGGGTAGAACTTGCCGAACTTGCGGCCGAGATACATCAGGATCGCCGCCGACTCGAAGATCGAGATCGGCTTCCCGTCCGGCCCCTCGGGGTCGACCATGGCGGGCATGCGATTGTTGGGCGAGATCGCCAGGAACTCCGGCTTGAACTGGTCGCCGGCACCGATGTTCACGAAGTTGACGTTGTAGGGAACGCCCAGTTCCTCGAGCATGATGGTGATCTTCCAGCCGTTCGGCGTCGGCCAGTAATAGAGCTCGAGCGGGGCGGTCTGTGTCGCAGCCATGGGAACGTCTCCGGTCCGTTGCGCGCGCTTCGGGAACGAGCCCAACGCCTTCCCGGTCGGGTGGAAACACCGGCGGGCCTGGGCTCTGTCGGCCGGCCAGGTCGAAGCGCATGAGCGGCCAGCCGACGCTTGCCGCTACACTTAATCCCCTGCTGTCCGCGACACAATCACGTGCCACGGCACGGAGTGGTGATCGCGAACGCAGATCGCCGCGCGGGAGGCCCCGTGCGGCGATCTGGAAGGCACGACCGACAGGCCGGATCAGGCGACGGCGGCGAGCAGACGCTCGATCACGTAGTCGACCTCGTCGTCGGTGATGTCCGGTCCCATCGGCAGGCTGAGCACCTCGGCGGACAACCGCTCGGACACCGGCAGTTCCTCGCGGCCCGTCAGGTACTTGGCGAAGGCCGGATGCCGGTTGAGCGGGATCCGGTAGAACAGCGCCGTCGACACGCCGTCGGCTTGGAGCGTTGCGCGCACGGCGTCGCGGTTCGGCAGCCGGACGGTGTAGAGCGCCCAGGCGGAGCCGACGCCCTGCTCGTTGAGCGGCGTGGCCACCGCATCGGAGAGCGCCGCGTTGTAGCGCTCGGCCACTTCCTGGCGGCGGGTGAGCTCGTCGGCAAACACCGACAGCTTCGCCTGAAGCACGGCGGCCTGGATGGTGTCCAGGCGGCCGGTCATGCCCAGGCGCAGGGCCTCGTCGCCGTCGCCCTGGCGGCCATGGGTGCGGATCTGGCTGACCGCTTCGGCCAGCTGGTCGTCTTCGGTAAACACGGCCCCGCCGTCGCCGAAGGCGCCAAGCGGCTTGGTCGGGTAGAAGCTCGTGCACGAGATCGGCGCAAGCGCACCGACCGAGGTATCGCCCAGACTGCCGCCGAAGCTCTGGGCAGCATCGGCGACGACCTGGATGTTGTGGCGCGCCGCGACCTCCGCGATCGCCGGATAGTCCGCCGGGCGGCCGTAGAGATCGACCGGCATGACCGCGAGCGGGCGCAGCACGCCGTCGGCGACGACCTTGGTCACCACGGCGTCCAGCGCCGCCGGATTCATGTTGAACGTCGTCTCTTCCACGTCGACGAAGACCGGCGAAGCGCCGACCGACGCGACCACACCGGCGGTGGCGGAAAACGTGAACGCCGGCACGAAGACTGCGTCGCCGGGGCCGGCGCCGAGCGCCATCAAAGCCATGATCAGAGCGTCGCGACCCGACGAGACGGCGATGCAGTGGCGGGCGCCGGCAAAGCCGGCCAGCTCGCGTTCCAGCGCATCGACTTCCGGGCCGAGAATGAACTGGCCATGGTCGAGCACACGGGAAATGCGGGTGTCGATGTCGGACCTCAGCCGCGCCTGCTGGCGCTTCAGATCGAACAGCGGCACGGAGTGGACCGGGGCGGACGCGACGACAGCTTCACTGCTACGCAACAACCTATCCTCCTTCACAGGACCCAGACGCCGGACACACGCGGACGAAAGGGCACAAGAACACGGGCTTCAGGCCCGGATGCAGCACGACCATCGTGCCGTCCGGCCTGGGAGCAATTCCCCTTCAGACCGAAGCGGCCTGAACGAGGAAAAATGCTCAAGATATTGATTCCAGGACATTTTCGACCAAGTGATCCGTTGGCCGGAAAGGCCCTAGAGAATGTCGGGCGCCATTCGGCCGTTGCCGGCGGGCGTCATGGGCGCCGGGAGCGCGAAGCGGCCGAGGCGTCCCTCGACGCTTTCCATCACCCCCTGGGCGATTTCCAGCGCCTCGCGGCCGACGCGGCCATCGACCATCGGGCGCGTACCGTTGCGAACGCAGCCGACGAAATGGGCGATCTCGTTGGCGAGACTGTCTTCGCGCTCGATTTCGTGGGCCTGGGTGCGCACGGCGGCAAGGCCGTCGGTCTGCAGGTCGCCGGTGCGGTCGAACTCGAAGATTGCCGACTGGCCGAAGTCGCAGACCGTGTAGCGATCCTGCTCGAACACCCGGGTGATGCGCTCCACCTTCTCGCCGATCCGGTTGGCGGTCACAGTGGCGACCACGCCATTCGTGAACGTCAGGCGCGCATTGGCGATGTCGGACGTCGGATTGACGACCGGCGTGCCGACCGCCTCGATGCTCTCGATCGGCGCGCCGGCAAGCCCGGCAACGATGTCGATGTCGTGGATCATTAGGTCCAGCACCACGTCGACGTCGTTGGCACGCTCGCGCACCGGACCCGTGCGCACGCTCTCGATGAAGAGCGGCTTGCGCACGCGCGCTGCGAGCGCGCGGTAGACCGCGGAAAAGCGCTCGATGTGGCCGACCTGCAGCACCAGGCCGCGCGCGTCGGAAAGCGCGATCAGATCGTCGGCCTCCTCGAGCGTCGAGGTGATCGGCTTCTCGATCAGGCAGTGGATGCCGGCGGACAGCAGCATCCGCGCCGTCCGGTGATGGTAGGGCGTCGGAACGGCGATCGAGACCAGGTCGACGCGGCCGACGAGATCGGCGGGATCGGTGAAGACCTCGCAGCCGTGCTCGTCGGCGATCGCCTGCGCACGGGTGCGATCGGCGTCGACGACGGCGGCAAGGGTCACATCTGGGTTGAGCGCATAATGGCGAGCGTGGAAGCGGCCGAAATAGCCGACGCCCACGACGCCGGCGCGTAGGGGACTAACCATGCTGCGGTGCCTAACACAGGCATTCGCGGACGGGGAGAGGGCAGCGCATCCGGGCCGCCCCGCTTTCGCCGCCTTCTCGCCACGTTCGCTCACATGGCGTCGTAGTCGAGCACCACCTTCGGGGTCGTCGGGTGCGACTGGCAGGTGAGCACGAACCCCGCCTCAAGCTCCCAAGGCTCTAGAGAATAATTGAGATCCATCGTCACCGCGCCTTCCAGAACCTTGGCGCGACAGGTGCAGCACATGCCGCCCTTGCACGAATAAGGGAGGTCCAGACCTGCCCGAATTGCGGCATCAATTATCGTTTCACCGTCTTTCACCGACAGGGAAGTGGTCGTTCCATCGACGATCACGTCGGCGGAGGCCGATTCGGCAGCGTCTTCGACAGGGACCTTGCGCACGGGCGGCGCGGCGGTGATCTCGCTGCCGGCCGGCGTGAACAGCTCCACGTGCAGCTTTTCCTCCGGGACATGCATCTCGGCCAGCACCTTGCGGGCGCCCTCGATCATCAGGCCCGGGCCGCAGACCAGGAAATGGTCGACGTCGGCCGCCGGCATGACGTGGGTGAGGAATGCCCTCACCTTCTCCGGATCGAGCCTGCCCGACAGGATCGGTACGTCCTGCGCCTCGCCGGAGAGCACGTGGACCACCGACAGGCGGTCGAGAAAGCGGTCCTTGAGGTCCTCGATCTCGTCCTTGAACAGGATGCTCTGGGCCGAGCGGTTGCCGTAGAACAGGAAGAAGCGGCTCTTCGGCTCGCGGGCGAGGATGGTCTTGATCTGCGCCATGATCGGCGTGATGCCGGAGCCGGCGGCCATCGCCACGTAGACCTTCGACTGGGACGGATCCACCGGCACCACGAACCGGCCCATGGGCGTCATCACGTCGAGGTTGGTGCCGGCGGCGAGACCGTCGTTGGCGAATGTCGAGAACGCGCCGCCGTCGACCTTCTTCACCGCGACGCGGATCTCGCCGTCGTCGACGCCGGAACAGATCGAATAGGAGCGGCGCACTTCCGCGCCGTCGATGTCGGTCTTGAGCGTCAGGTACTGGCCCGGCTCGTAGTGGTAGGCGTCCTCAAGATCGGACGGAACGTCGAACGCGATCGACACCGCGTCCGGGGTCTCGCGGCGCACATCCTTGACGGTCAGCGTGTGGAAGCGAGGCGACATTCCGGTTTCTCCCCTGCCCGCGGCATCTGTCTAGGCGCGGATCTCAATGTGTTGTCATCGCAAGGCCGGACCGCAGACCGTGCCCGCCCGTCTCGGGCCTCAACCGGACCACGCGTTTAGCGAGCTGGCGCGAGCGGCCTCCAACGAAGCCTCAGTGGCACTTGAAGTAGTCGAACGGTTCGCCGCAGCTGGTGCAGCGCCACAGCGCCTTGCAGGCCGTCGAGCCGAACTCCGCCAACCGCTCGGTCTCATGCGACCCGCAGCGCGGGCACGCCACCTCGTCCTCGCCGAACAGCGCGTGGCGGCCGGTCTGCCCGGACGGCGGCGCGATGCCGTAGTCCTTCAGCTTCGCCCGGCCCTCTTCGGTCAGCCAGTCGGTGGTCCAGGCCGGCGACAGCACGGTGTTGACCTTCACGTCGGAGAAGCCGGCGTTGCGCAGCGCGACATCGACGTTGATCGCGATCATGTTCATGGCCGGGCAGCCGGAATAGGTGGGCGTGATGTCGGCGACGACGGCGCCCTCGTCGTCGACCCGGATGCCGCGCAGGACGCCGAGGTCGGCGATCGTCAGCACCGGGATCTCCGGATCTGTCACCGTCGCGGCGGCGCCCCAGGCGCGGCGCTCGAGCTCCGTACGATCGGCAGTCATCGGTCCGCTCGCCATCTCCCGGCCCTCCGCCCTACCAGCTCGCGCCCGGATAGGCGCGCTGCAGGAACTGAAGGTCGGCGAGGATGAGGCCCAGATGCTCGGAATGGCGGCCGCCGCGGCCGCCCGTCTGCATCCATCCACCCGCCGGCCGGGTAAGGCCCGCCTCGGCGAACACCGCGTCGATGGCGGTTTCCCATTCGGCCTTGAGGGCCGCCGGATCGACCGCGATGCCGCGCTCGATCAGCGCCCGGTCGGCGTCGTCGACCTCGAACATCTCGCCCGTGTACATCCACAGGTCCTCGAGCGCCGAGGCGATCTTCTCGTGGCTCTCGTCGGTGCCGTCGCCCAGCCGGATCACCCATTCGGCCGAGTGGCGGACGTGGTAGGCGACCTCCTTCTCGGCCTTGGCGGCGATCGCGGCCAGCGTCTCGTCCTTGGAGCCCATCAGCTTGCGCCAGTAGGGCAGCATGAACGCCGAATAGAGGAACTGCCGCATGATGGTGGCCGCGAAGTCGCCGTTCGGCTGCTCCACCAGCAGCACGTTGCGGAAGCCCTCGGCGTCGCGCAGGTAGGCGAACTGGTCCTCGTCGCGGCCCTGGCCCTCCGCCTCGCCGGCGTAGGCATAGAGCGCGCGCGCCTGGCCGATGAGGTCGAGCGCGACGTTGGTCAGCGCGATGTCCTCCTCCAGCATCGGCGCATGGCCGCACCATTCGGAGATGCGGTGGCCAAGCACCAGCGCGTTGTCGGCGAGCCGCAGGGTGTAGAGGACGAGCGGCGAGGCGTCGTCGATATGAAGGGTGGTCATCGTGGTCTCCTCCCCGCTTCCACCGTCTTCGACGCGGTGCAAGCGGTCGTCCGTCACATGTTTCCGACTTCTTCCGGGATCTCGTAGAAGGTCGGGTGGCGGTAGATCTTGGAGCCGGTGGGCTCGAACAGCATGCCCTTGTCGTCCGGATCGGACGCGATGATCTCGGTGGACGGCACCACCCAGACCGACAGGCCCTCGCTGCGGCGCGTGTAGACGTCGCGGGCGGCCTGCAGCGCCATCTCGGCATCGGCCGCATGGACCGAGCCGACGTGGCGGTGGGCCATGCCGTTGCGGGAACGGATGAACACTTCCCAGAGCGGAATCTTCTTCTCAGCCATGACGATGTCTCCCGGCAGCCCGCGCTCGGGCTGCCCTTTCAGAACCAGTGAACGTGGCGGCTCGGACTGCCCTGCCGATCAGGCCGCCTGCTTCTCGGTCGCCGCCGCGGCGGCGGCCTTGCGGGCGCGGCGCTTGTCGCCATAGGCCATCGCGGCCTCGCGCACCCAGGCACCGTTGTCGTGGGCCGCGCGGCGCTGCTTGAGCCGCTGGCGATTGCACGGGCCGTTGCCGGCGACGACCTGCTGGAATTCCTCCCAGTCGATCTCGCCGATGTCCCAGTGGCCGGTGTCCTCGTTGAACTTCAGCTTCGGATCCGGGATCTCGAGGCCGAGGAAATGGGCCTGCGGCACCGTGGCGTCGATGAACTTCTGGCGCAGCTCGTCGTTGGTGAAGCGCTTGATCTTCCAGGCCATCGACTTGCCGGAATGAACGGACTCGCCGTCCGGCGGACCGAACATCATCAGCGACGGCCACCACCAGCGGTTCAGCGCATCCTGCGCCATTTCCTTCTGCTCGGGCGTGCCCTTGGCGAGCGAGATCATCAGCTCGTAGCCCTGGCGCTGATGGAAGCTCTCTTCCTTGCAGACGCGGATCATCGCGCGGGAATACGGGCCGTACGAGCAGCGGCAGAGCGGGATCTGGTTCATGATCGCCGCGCCGTCCACCAGCCAGCCGACGGCGCCGATGTCGGCCCAGGTCAGCGTCGGATAGTTGAAGATCGACGAGTACTTGGCCTTGCCGGCCAACAGCTCCTCGACCATCTCCTCGCGGCTTTTGCCGAGGGTTTCGGCGGCGGCGTAGAGATAGAGGCCATGACCGCCCTCGTCCTGCACCTTGGCGAGCAGCGCGGCCTTGCGGCGCAGCGACGGCGCGCGGGTGATCCAGTTGCCCTCCGGCAGCATGCCGACGATCTCGGAATGGGCATGCTGGGCGATCTGGCGGGCCAGCGTCTTGCGGTAGCCCTCCGGCATCCAGTCGTTCGGCTCGATCCGCTCCTCGTCGTCCACGCGCTTCTGGAAGCGGGCTTCCAGCGCGGCGTCGTCGGTGTCGGTCTCGATGTCGAGATTGTTGAGTGCCTGGGTGTACATGCCGAAGACCTCCCTGACGGTTCCGATTGCGGGCGATGGCCCAGCATCAGCTTCCTATCTGGAACGATTATATGTGACAGAAGTTCCTTCAGTCAAGATCATTTCCGTAACATGTTGCGCCGCGACATGACGCTGCCGCCAGGCCGTGAACGGGCTCGATCAGCTATGCTGTGGGGCGCCTCAGATCCCGGAATCGCTCGCGGAAGCTCTCGTCCGGCGGCGGCAGTCGGCCGTCGACGCATTCGCCGTTCTGGTCGAGCCAACGCTCCGAGCCCGCCACCAGCCGCCGGTAGATGCGCGCCGCGAGCGCCCGCGCCGCATGGCCGGGCCAGTCCTCGGGCAGCAGCGCATCGGGGAGCAGCGGGTCGCGCAGCACCAGGCGTCGGAACTCGTGGATCAGCAGGATGCGGGCGATCAGCCGGTCGAGATCGGCCAGCGCCTCGCCCCGGTCGAGGGCGGCATCGAGCGCGGAAAACGCATCGACAAACCGCCGATAGCCGGCAGCCACCGCCTGCAGCTGGAACGCCTCGCCGGCCAGCACCTGCGCATCCGCCGCGCTCCCCGCAGCATCCAGCCAGACGATGCCGGCGAAGGCCGGCGTGTTGCCGGAAAACAGGTCGCCCTCGGCGGTGGCAGGTGCCAGAAACACGGTCGGCGACAACTGGCCGAAGCCGTGCCCCTTCAGCATGTCCCGCTGGGCGGTGCGGATCTCGCCGGACGCAGTGAGGACCGCCAGCCGCCAGTTGCCGGCCCAGTCGGGCGGCGCGGCGAAGTAGATGCGGCGGGTGGCGTCGGCGAACGCCCGGCTGCCGCCATCGGACAGCCGGTAGAAGCTCTTGCGGCCGATGCGGGTGCGCTCCAGCCAGCCTTCGCTGGCCAGCCGCGACATCGCGGTGCGCACCAGCCGGTCGTCGATGCCGATCGCTTCGACGATTCGCGACAGGGTACCCAGCCACAGCTCGCCGCCGCGCGGGGCGACCGCATCGCCATAGATGGTGATCATCAGCGACCAGGCGCGGATGGGCGAGCGGGCGTGGAACGCCGCGATCAGCGGGGAAATCGCATTGGAGGTGTCGGTTGCGACCATCACTGCGGTCTATAGTCTTGCGACCTTCGCCGACGCAACGGCAACCCGACGCGCGCCCCGCTTGGCGCCCCAATCCGGAGCAAGCCCAGACGCCATGATCGTGACCTGCGGCGAAGCGGTGGTGGACTTCCTGCCCGAGACCGATGCGGAGGGGAACCGCCTGTTCCGCCCGGTCCTCGGCGGATCGCTCTACAACGTCGCCCTCGGTCTCGGCCGCCTGGGCGTGCCCGCCGCCTATTTCTGGGAACTGTCGACGGACCCGTTCGGCGAGTGGTTCGCCGGGGAGCTTCGGGCGGCCGGGGTGACACTGGACTGCCTCGCCCGTGGCCCCCGCCCCTCGCCGCTGGCCTTCGTCGACCTGTCCGGGCCGGAGCCGCACTTCCAGATCGTCGATGCCGGCCGGACCATGAGCTCCTTCGACCCCGCCGCCAACGGCGCCTTGCCCGCCGGTGCGCGCGTCCTGCACACCGGCTCCGCCATCCTGTCGCTGGAGCCGGGCGGCGCCGCGATCGAGGCGTTCGTGCAGGCCGCCGCCGCGGGCGTGTCGATCTCGCTGGACTTCAACGTGCGACCGCCGAGCGTGTCGGACCTCGCCGCCTACCGGGCGCGGCTCGATCGGCTGGTGTCGGTCTCCACCATCGTCAAGGCGAGTGATGCGGATCTGGCATTCCTGGAGCCCGGAACGGCGCCGGAGACGTTTCTGGAGCGCTGGCGCGCGGCGGGCGTGCCGCTCGCCATCGTCACCCTCGGCGGCAACGGCGTGATCGCCGCCACCCGGTCGGCGCAGCTGCGCCTGCCGGCACCCCGCGTCGTCCTGAAGGATCCGGTCGGGGCGGGCGATGCGTTCATGACCGGGCTGCTGGCGCGTCTGTGGGAGATGGACGCCGTGACGGCCGAAAGGCTTGCCGACCTCGACGGGGAAGGTCTGCACGCAGCCCTGGAGACCGCCCAGGAGGTCGCGGCCTTCGTCTGCCGCCGGCCGGGCGCGGTGTTTCCCTGGCGCGCGGAACTGGAGGCCGAACGGGAAGCGCTTGCGGGCGCGGGCTGACCGGACCGGTCAGCCCTTCTCGCGCAGCAGCCGGCCCTTCTCGCGGTTCCAGCTCCGCTCCTTCTCGGTCTCGCGCTTGTCGTGGGTCTTCTTGCCCCGACCAAGACCCATGAGCACCTTGGCGAAGCCGCGCGCATTGAAGAAGACGCGCAGTGGCACCAGCGACATGCCATCCTTCTGCACGGCGCCGGCGAACTTGGCGATCTCGCGCTTGTGCAGCAGCAGTTTCCGCGGCCGGCGCGTCTCGTGATTGAACTGGTTCGCCTGCAGATATTCCGGGATGTAGGCGTTGTAGAGAAACATCTCGCCGCCGTACTCGGCCGCATACGCTTCCGAAATGTTGCTGCGGCCCTGGCGCAGCGACTTCACCTCGGTGCCCTGCAGCTGGATGCCGGCCTCGAAGGTCTCGGTGATCTCATAGTTGAAGCGCGCCTTGCGGTTTTCAGCCACCGGCTTCGTGCTCGGGTCGTGCCCCTTCTTCTTCGTATTCATGTCGACACTCCCGCGAACGGGGGCGCCACCGCGCCCCCGGCAATCATTGAACACATCCCGGCGAAGGGAAACAAAGTCCGGTCCCGCCAACGCGGCGGCCGGAGGCGGAACGCTCGGGTGCGCTAGAGGATCCCGGCGTGCTTCATGGCCGCCTCGATCGCCGCAGCCGTCTGCGCCTCGACCGGCACCAGCGGCAGGCGGAGCTCGTTGGCGCAGCGTCCGAGCACCGAGAGAGCGTATTTGGTGCCCGTCGGGTTCGGTTCAAGGAACAGCGCCTGATGCAGCGGCATCAGCTGGTCCTGCAGCCGCAGGGCTTCCGCATAGTCGCCGGCCAGACACGCCGACTGGAACTGCGCGCACAGCTTGGGCGCGACGTTGGCCGTGACCGAGATGCAGCCCGTGCCGCCGTGGGCGTTGAAGCCGAGCGCCGTCGCGTCCTCGCCCGACAGCTGGATGAAGTCCGGCCCGCAAAGAGCCCGCTGCAGGCTCGCCTTGGTCATGTTCGCCGTGGCGTCCTTGACGCCGACGATGTTGCGGCAGTCATTGTAGAGCCGCGCCATCGTCTCCGGCGCCATGTCGATCACCGACCGGCCAGGGATGTTGTAGATCACGATCGGAATGCCGACCGCCGCATCGACCGCCTTGAAATGGGCGTACAGCCCCGCCTGGTTCGGCTTGTTGTAATAGGGCGTCACGACCAGCAGCGCGTCCGCGCCGGCCTTCTCCGCATAGCGGGCGAGTTCGATCGCCTCGGCGGTGTTGTTGGACCCCGCACCCGCGATGACCGGCACGCGACCGGCAGCAGCCTCGATGCACAGACCGACCACGCGCTTGTGCTCGGCGTGAGACAGGGTCGGCGATTCGCCGGTCGTGCCGACCGGCACGAGGCCATGGGTGCCCTCCGCGATCTGCCACTCGACCAGGTCCTGGAACGCTTTCTCGTCCACGGCTCCGTCCCGAACCGGAGTGATCAGCGCGACGATGGAACCTTGCAACATGGGGGCACCCTTGAGGTGTCTTCTGGGACGGGACCGGCGGCTCGCCGGAAAGAGCCGGGAGAATAGTCGCGCGTCTCTCCGCTCACAAGCGCGCGATTGGGTCGATTTTCAGCGCCACCGCTTTTTGCCGGATACGGATTTTTCACCATCTTCCCCTAGGAGAAGGTGGAGACTCCGGCAGCGGGCGCGACCTCACCAGGTTGTCAGGATGAAGCGCTACAATCGCTGCTAAAGTGGGTGTGGGGCGCCGACAAACAGGTTTGGCATGCAGTTTTCAAGAACTTGGCGGATCTCGCTGGCAGCGGCGGCAGCGACGACTGCGGTCGGGATGGAAGCACCCGTGGCGGCGCCTCTCGGCATGATGCCGGTCGCGTCCTCGCAGACGCTTGCGCCGCGCCAGCCGGTCACGCTGACCGCAGGCATCCCAGTGGCGAATCCGGCGCGCGACGATGCGGCCTCGCCGGCGGCGTCGAGGCCGCGCACCGACGGGCCCGCATCCATCATCCTCGCCCAGGCGCCGGTTCCGAAGGCACGCCCGCTGCGCTCCGGCGCGGGCGGCTCCGCTTTCGCCAGCGTACCGGCGGCCGAATCCGCGCCTGTCGCAACCGCGGCCCCGCCCGCGCCCGCCTCCACCGCGGCGCGCACCGGCGCCCCGACGGTGGCCACCAGCCCCTCGTTTTCCGCCTATGCCCGCAAGTCCGGAACGCTCAAGGACGCCCTCGACGCCCTGCGCCGTGACGACTATGCGACCACTTTCGCCTACCGGAATGGTCTGTCAGACCCGCTCGACCGGAAGGTCGTCGACTTCGCGCTGGCGCGCTCCGGCTCGCCCCAGGTGACGTCCGCCATGATCGCGGAGTATGCCGCCTCCGCTCCCGGCTGGCCGGACCCCGACCTCATCCGCTCCAACGCCGAGGAAGCGCTCTATCGCGAAAAACCGCCGGCAAACGAAGTCATCCGCACGTTTTCCGCCTCGCCGCCGATCTCCACGCCCGGTGCCATCATCTATGCGCGCGCGCTGGTCGCCAGCGGCGACACCGGACGGGCCGCCAATGTCATTCGGGCCGTGTGGCACGAAAAGCGGATGAGCAGCGGCTATCAGAAGCAGATCCTGAGCGAGTTCTCCGGGCTGCTGCGGGCCGAAGATCACCTGCAGCGCGCCGAAATGCTCCTCTACCGGGATCAACTCAGCGAGGCCGAGGCCCTGCGGCCCTACGTGTCGGCAGGTGACCGGGCCTATATCGACGCCCGCGCAGCCGTTGCCCGCAGTGCCGGCGATGCCGCGGCGAAGCTCTCCCAGGTTCCGGCGTCGGCCCGCAATCGTCCGGGCTACATGTTCGCCCAGATCGCCTACAACCGCCGCCAGGAGAACTACCGCGAAGCGGCGGCACTCCTGCAGAAATCGCCGCGCAACCAGGCCGCCCTGGTGAACCCCGACGAATGGTGGGTGGAACGGCGGATCGTGTCGCGCGGGCTCATCGAGGAAGGCGACCCGCGCACCGCGTATGCGCTCGTCGCCGCCCATTCGGCCGAATCGCCCCGCTTCGAGGCGGAGGCCGAATTCCACGCCGGCTGGTACGCCCTGCGCTATCTGAACGATCCGCGCCGCGCCGCACCCCACTTCGACCGGATCGAGAAACTCGGCACCACGCCGATCACCCTCTCCCGCGCCTACTACTGGCAGGGCCGCGCGGCCGAGGCGGCCGGAAACGGCGGCAAGGCGCGCTCCTACTACCAGAAGGCCGGCCACTACGGCATGACCTATTACGGCCAGCTCGCCCGCGAGAAGCTCGGCCAGAACACCGCCGGCGTCGGCCGGCCGGCGAACGCCGGGATCGGTGACAGCGCCGCCTTCACCCGCAACGAACAGGTCGTGGCGATCAACCGCCTGATCGCCACCGGCCACGCCCACCGCACGTGGCCCCTGTTCGACAATCTCTCGGAGACGCTGACGACGCCGGGCCAGATCGCCCTGCTGTCCGAGCTCGCCAACCGCGCCGGGCTGCCGCACGTGGCGCTGCTCGTCTCCAAGGAGGGGCTGAACCGCGGCCTCGACGTCGGCGGCCTCGCCTTTCCCATCGAGGGCATCCCGAAATCGACGCGGATGCCGGCCGGGCTCGACCGCGCCGTCGTCTATTCCATCGCCCGCCAGGAGAGCACCTTCAACACCGGCGCCGTCAGCCCGGCCGGCGCACTCGGCCTGCTCCAGCTGATGCCGGGCACCGCCAAGGCCACGGCCCGCAATCTCGGGCTCGCCTACCAGCCCAGCAAGCTGACCAGCGACGCCTCCTACAACGCGACGCTCGGGGCGGCCCACCTGCAGGAACTGATCGACGAGTTCAACGGCTCCTACGTCCTCACCTTCGCCGCCTACAACGCCGGCGGCAGCCGGGCCTACGAATGGGTCCGCCGCTTCGGCGACCCGCGCGATCCCCGCGTCGACGCCATCGACTGGGTCGAATCGATCCCGTTCACCGAGACGCGCAACTACGTCCAGCGGGTCATGGAGAACGTGCAGGTCTACCGCGAGCGGCTGGGCAGCGGACGGCTGACCATCAGCGAGGACCTGAAGCGCGGGCGGCCGGGCTAAAGCCGTCCCGGCCGTCTGACGGGTGATCGACCTCGGGATGCAGGAACGGGATGCGGGTGTCATCGTGGCAGCAGCACATGGCTGACCCGGTCCGGCGCCGGCGTCGCCCCGTCCGGCGGATCGTGGCGGTCGACTTTGACAACGCGCGCCTTTCTGCGATCACTGCCTCTGACGAAACCCCCTACCGGGTCCCACCCCCAACGGAGACGCGGCGATGACGATCGACCCCATCAACGGCGCGTGGACCGAACTCAGCTGGGTCGGCGGTGACGGAACGCCGTTGTTCGCGCGCGACTATGCGCCGGCCCGGGCAACGACCCTGCCGCCGGTCGTCTGCCTGCCCGGGCTGACGCGCAACAGCCGCGACTTCGACATGCTGGCCCGCTACCTGTCCCGACGCGCGCCGCGCGCGCGCCGGGTGATCGCCATGGACTTTCGCGGCCGCGGACGCTCCGGCCATGCCCCGTGGGAGACCTATACGCCGCAGATCGAGCTGGATGACACGCTCCGGGGTCTCGATGCCGCCGGAGTGACCAAGGCGGCCTTCGTCGGCACCTCGCGGGGCGGCCTTGTGATGATGGGCATGGCCGTTGTCGCCATCGACCGCATGACGGCGGCCGTCCTCAACGATATCGGCCCCCGCATCACCCGCGAGGGGCTCGCCCGCATCGCCAGCTATGTGGGCGACGACAGCCCGGCCGACTGGGATGAGGCGATAGCAGCCCTGAAAACCACCCAGTCGGCAGCCTTCCCCACCCTGGCGGAGGACGAATGGCGGCGCTTCGCCGGCCAGATATTCCGTGAAGAGCACGGACGACCGATCTACGACTACGACCCGGCGATGAAGCAGGCGTTCGAGGCGTTCAGCCCGGATGCCCCGCTGCCGGATCTCTGGCCGGCATTTTACGCCCTGCGCTCCGTGCCGGTCATGGTCATTCGCGGTGGCCTCTCCGATATCCTGTCCACGGCGACCCTCGAGGCGATGCGGCAGTCGCACCCGAAGCTGTCGACGCACCTGGTACCGGACCAGGGTCATGCGCCGCTCCTCTGGGACATCCCGACCCATCAGCGGATCGACGAATTCCTGATGGCGGCCGACGAACGCCGTTGGCCGCCGCGCTTCGCCGATTGAGCGAACGACCCCACGAAACGCCAATCGGGGCGACCGGCGATTCGCCCCGACTCGTTGAAATCATGACGGTTTTCAGCCCGGATGCGCCGGGCGAAATCTACTGCGAGGCGGGCGCTCCGTCTCCGGCCGTGGCGCCGCCGTCGCCGGCAGGAACCGGGTCGGGCTTCGCGACCTTCTCGACGGCCAGCGTGTATCCCTGCGGCACGGTGATCTTGCCGCCGGCGGTCAGGGCTTCGTAATCGTCTTCGTCGTTGGCGACCCCCTCGACCTTGACGATGGTACCGTCGATCGACGCCGTCCCCGTGGCCAGCAGTTCAGCAGCGCTGATGGTGGCCTCGACCGCCGTCACGAAGTTGGCCGGCGCGCCACTCGCCGCGTCCAGGCCGGCATCGTCGAGGCCGGTCGGAAACGTCGCCGCAAGTTCCTGCTTTATCCGCTGCAGGGACTGGGAATTCGGAAGATGACCTTTGACGATCGTCGCGTCGGCCTGGCGCGCAATCGCAAATCCGTAAGGCGACGCGGCGGCAAGCACCTCGGTCTCGTCGGTCACTTCACGCACGCCTGGCGTCGATCGGACCACCGTGAGCGCCTTGTCGCGCTCTTCGCGAGAGGCCGCGCCGCCGACGATCCGCACGTTCCTGCCCGTCACCTCGGTCTCAACCCAGCCGATCCCCTCGGCGGCAAGCCGATCGCCGATCCGAACGGCCAGCTCCGTATCGGTCGCGGCCCGATCGCCAAGCGACCCGACAACGACGAGAACCGCGATGGTGACGATCGCCGCGACCACCCAACGAAACATGAGATCACTCCCCAGCCTGAACCACTGCCGAACTTGAACGGGACCCTATCCTAGACCCTGTCGAAGTGCAGCCAAATTTGGAGGTTTCCCGGATCGTATCGCACGAGCCGTCGACCGGGGCGGGCAAGTCGCGCAGCCGAGCCAGGCTCCACGGAGCACACTGGCTTCGGGTCGGTTCGATCCGAAGGCCGAAAGCGGGATCGAAGCCGAAGCGCGAGCTCGCGACGGTACGCATCCACTGGCCGTCGGCGATCGCCAACTCCCGCCTAGAACGCGAAATGGCTCCCGGGAGGGAGCCACGGCAGACCGACCGGTCTCCCATCCAGGTCACGATGACCTCGGGCCACCGACAAAGACCCCTACAAAAAGAAAGGACCCGGCGGTTGCCCGCCGGGTCCCTCAGGAAGATCCGAGGATCGTCCAGTATTAGAAGGTGCGCTGCACGCGGAACAAACCAACCCACATGCTGCCGTCCTCATAAGCAGAGGAATCATCGGCATCAACATAGCGGTACTCAATCGCTGGACCCATGAATAGACCGGAGACCGGCGCCCAGACAATCTGACCCTGCGCGTCATAGTTCTTGAAGTCGTTCATCGGGTTAGCATCGTTCGAGTAATCGAGATAACCACCGGCAACTGCAACACTCAAATTCGGAGAGACCGCAAAGCCGAGACCACCCGAAACTGACCAAGCTTCAGACAGCTCCAGATCGCCAGTCGAATCGATTGCCGCATCATAACCACCCGCGCCCCCGGTGAAGCCGAAGTCGTTGCCGGGTCCGTTCGAGCTCGAGGTGGCATATGCGAAGGCGCCCTTGGTATAAGCACCCTGAAGGTTGAGAGTGACGCCCGCAGCAAATGGCATATTGAACTTCACGCCACCGCCGACGGCCCAGCCGAGTTCGCTCTCCGGCGTGGTGCCGAAGGAGTTGTAGGCCGGCCACACCTGGTGCAGAGCACCCATGACCTGAGCCGAGCCCCACCCCTGGTCAATGCGCATGTTCGCGACCAGATCCGGATACTTCGTTCCGCCATAGCCCCAGCCATCGATATCGCTGCGACGATCGTCGGAACTTTCGAGTGAGAGCGACGTAGAGAACCCATTACCGAAGGCAAAGGTATAGGCTCCGAGTGTCTGGCGCTGGTCAGATGCCTGCGGTGTAAAGACAGACGCCCAGGTAGGCCAAGCCACCAAGTCAAAGAAGGACTGCGTGCGACCGAAGGTGAAGCCCCCGAACTGGATGAACGAGTTCCAGAGGGAGAGCGAGGTTCCGCCACCGTCACCATAAAACCCGAACAGACCGGTGGAGTCGTAGGTGACCCAGAATTCGTTGTAGGCACGCAGCAGACCGAACTCGGTGTTGGTACGCGAGTCCATGTAGATGTAGCCGCGCGTCCGGAATTGCGACGAGTTCATATCGCGCCAGTGGGCGCCGTAATTCTGCGCCAACTCGCTCTCGGCGAAGCGGTATTCGGCGCGCACACGACCACGAACCGAAAGGCAGGTGTCCGTGCCCGGGATGTAGTAGAAGCCCGCACCGAACGCGTCACAGACGCGAACGTAGTCGATCGGCTCGGGAGCAACCGGCAGATCGGCGGCCTGGGCCCCAGTCACTGCCAGCACGCCGGCAGCGGTACCGAAGAGAATGCTCTTCATATTCATGTCCTGACCTCCAAGCTTGTCAGATAAGAGACTGACCTAATTGACCCAAAGACTGCGGCCGTTGGTTTCAATCGGCCTATCCCTGATCGACCCGAGTTACCGTTGTTGAAACTTCGTGTTTCGTTGCCGGCTCTCAAGTCACTCCCGGCCAGCGACCGGTTGCAGGGTGACCATATCGATTAGCCCTGCCGGTTCAATCGCAACCATGCGTTCGGCGCCATTCCCGACCCGCATTTGTAATTCGCTGTTGCATCGACGACACAATCGGAGGGGTGGAGGGCGTCAAAAACCGCGATTCGAGCGGTCCCGACCTCAGATTCTCTTAATAATCAATAAAGGATGGCCGGAAATCTCGGCTTCAGCGGGGGGTTAGGCCGAAGGTGTTGCGAATTTGCACACCAATCCGCTGACTCGCGGACCACCGCCATCGGCAGCGGTCCCGGCAGGGAGAGCCGGGCACTTGGCTGCGGCACGCCGCGGCGGCAGTCGGGGATCCGGACAAGGCCCGCTCCGGGGGGCTATCCGGGAAGCTACCGCCAGGCATTGCCCTTAGCGGCCCGTGGCTGGCAGCCCTGGGCGAGACGGTCGTCATCTGCGCTGCCGGGTTACGTCCGCCCGTGAAGGGCGATCGGCGCTCAAGACCTGCAGGCTAATGCCAGGGTGGAGGCACGCCCGCTCGCGCGGGTACAGCGAGAAGGAGGGAGCGGAATGGGCGCGGCGGTTCCGGCCGCATTCCGCTCCAAAGTCCGAGAACCGGTGACGGTTCAGGACTTCGGGTCAAGGCGACCCGAAGTCTGCGTGATTTAGAACGTGCGCTGGACGCGGAACAGGCCGGTCCAGATGCTGCCGTCCTCGTAGGCGCTGTCGTCGGCGTCCACGTAGCGATACTCGATGGCCGGGCCCATGATCAGGCCTTCGACCGGCGACCAGACGATCTGGCCCTGTGCGTCGTAGTTCTTGAAGTCGTTCATCGGATTGGCGTCGTTGGAATAGTCGAGGTAACCGCCGGCCATCGCCACCGTCAGCGTCGGCGTGACCGCGAACCCGAGACCACCCGACACGGTCCACGCCTCGGAGAGCTCCAGATCGCCGGACGCGTCGAGCACGGCGTCGTAGCCGCCGTTGCCGCCGGTGAACCCGTAGGCATTGCCCGGGCCGGTGGCGCCGGTCGAGGCGTAGGCGAACGCGCCCTTCGAATAGGCGCCCTGCAGGTTGACGGTGGCACCTGCGGCGAACGGCAGGTTGACCTTCACGCCACCGCCGACGGCCCAGCCGACTTCGCTCTCCGGCGTGTAACCGCTCGAGTTGTAGGCAGGCCAGACCTGATGGACCGCGCCCATGATCTGGGCCGAGCCCCACCCCTGGTCGATGCGCACGTTGGCAACCAGATCCGGGTACTTGGTGCCGCCATAGCCCCATCCTTCGATGTCGCTGCGGCGATCCTCGGCACTTTCAACCGACAGCGAGGTCGAGAAGCCGTTGCCGAAGGCAAAGGTGTAGGCGCCGAGGTTCTGGCGCTGATCGGAGAGCTGCGGATAGAAGACGGACGCCCAGGTCGGGTAGGAAACGAAGTCGTAGAACGACTGGGTCCGACCGAAGGTGAAGCCGCCGAACTGGACGAACGAGTTCCAGAGCGACAGCGAGGAGCCGCCGCCGTCACCGTTGAAGCCGAAGAGGCCGGTGGAATCGTAGGTCACCCAGATCTCGTTGTAGGCGCGCAGCAGGCCGAACTCGGTGTTGGTGCGCGAGTCCATGTAGATGTAGCCGCGCGAACGGAACTGCGACGAGTTCATGTCTCGCCAGTGGGCACCGTAGTTCTGTGCCAGTTCGCTCTCGCCGAAGCGGTACTCGGCGCGGACACGGCCGCGAACCGACAGGCAGGTGTCGGTGCCGGGGATGTAATAGAAGCCCGCCCCGAACGCGTCGCAGACGCGAACATAGTCGAGGGGCTCCGGGGCGACGGGCAGGTCGGCTGCATGGACGGCCGGAACCGCCAGAATGCCACCCGCGGCGCCCAGAAGGAAACGTTTCAGCATTTTCGGGAACTCCAAGCTCCGTCCCGACCGGGACGCTGACCAGTTTACTCGCGGCCCGCCTCGGCAGGCCCCACTCCTTGGGACGTGGAACGCACGCCCCTGCCGGGTATTCGCGACCCGGTCAGCTGAAACTGTATCGAAGATATCGCAGACTCCTATGATCAAAATACCACAATAAATTATAGACTCCGTTCGGAAATTTATCCGAAAATCGGTTGGAAATCGGCATCGACTTGCCAATGGGCGATTCGTCCCGTGAATCCGCGAGGATCGATCGATTTCCGACGAAGAAATGGAAACGGAACGACCCAATTTAATACATCAACAAATGCGCCGGAATATTTTTCCGTCCAGCGTTATCTTTGATATTGCGACATCATCTTGGCGAGATTGGGCCCCACCGGAGGCGAGAATCAACGAGAAAGGGCGAGGGGGAGATCCCCCTCGCCCTTTCGGAAGGCGCGCTCGGATGCTGGTGTTCGGTGGCTGCGGTCAGCCGGCTGGCTCAGCCGGCGCCGTCAGAAGGTGCGCTGAACCCGGAAATCCCCCGCCCAGACGCTGCCGTCGTCATAAAGCGGCGAGGACGAGTCGACGTAGCGATAGTCGACTTCGACGCCCATCAGCAGGCCGGCGACCGGCGACCAGGTGAGGTTGCCCTGCAGGTCGTAGTTCTTGAAGTCGTCGTCGGACCAGGCGTCGTTCTGGTAATCCAGATAGCCGGCCATCACGTTGACCTCGACCGTTTGCGTCAGGTCGAACCCGAACCCACCCGACAACGACCAGGCAGTGGAGAGATCCAGCCCGCCCGACGCGTCGAGGTAGGCGTCGTAGACGTCGCCGGTAGGGCTGGTCGGCTGCGAGGAAACGTAGTCCACCGCGCCCTGGGAATAGCTGCCCTGGAAGTTGATGCTGGCCCCGGAGCCGAACGGCAGCTTGACGTTCACGCCCGCACCGGCGACCCAGCCGAGTTCGCTGTCGGGCGTGGCGCCCAACGCATTGTAGCCCGGCCAGACCTGGTGCAGCGCACCCATCACCTGGGCAGAGCCCCATCCCTGGTCGATCCGGACGTTGGCGACGAGGTCGGGATACTTGGTGCCGCCGTAGTCCGGCGCGTAGCCGCCGATCCCGGTGCGGCGGACGTCGCTCGTCTCGATGGCCAGCGTGCTGGAGACGCCGTTGCCGAAGGCATAGGTGTAGGCGGCGACGGCCGTCTTGGTGTCGTCGACGCTCGGGACCCAGGCGAAGGCGAAGGTCGTGTACTCCAGGAAGTCGTAGAACGACTGCGTCTTGCCGAAGGTGAAGCCGCCGAACTGCACGAAGGCATGCTCCAGCGAGAGGCTCGTGGACCCGGGGCTGTCGATGGTCAGGCGCACCTCGTTGTAGGCGCGCAGCAGGCCGAACTCGGTGTTGGTGCGCGAGTCCATGTAGATGTAGCCGCGGGCCCGGAAGCTCGTGGAATTGTAGTCGCGCGCGTGATCGGCGTACTCGCTGGCGAAGTAGCGGTACTCGGTGCGGATCCGACCGCGGACGGAGATGCACGTGTCCGTGCCCGGGATGTAGTAGAAGCCGGCGCCGAACGCATCGCAGACGCGCACGTAGTCGATCGGCTCCGGCGCGACCGGCAGATCCGCGGCCTGCGCCGCGGTCGACAAGAGAAAGCCGGCCCCAAGGCCGGCAACAAGACACTTGATCATCAACACACCACTCCTTCGACTCCACCGGGAACACGCGTTCAATGCCTGAACCATCGCGTGTCGCGGCGGCCTGGATACGGACCTGCGAAAGCCCTCGGACAGCCTTCGGCTCGACCAGACGCTAGCAATCCTACATGACGATTCGTGCGCGTGGCTGTCGTCGGCGCG
This sequence comes from Amorphus sp. MBR-141, assembly GCF_053628695.1. Classification (NCBI taxonomy): domain Bacteria; kingdom Pseudomonadati; phylum Pseudomonadota; class Alphaproteobacteria; order Hyphomicrobiales; family Amorphaceae; genus Amorphus; species Amorphus sp. MBR-141. The sequence continues at coordinate 121,745 of NZ_JBRJGW010000014.1, read as the reverse complement.
TCGCGGCGCGCGCAAACGAGAAAGCCCGCCGTCGCCGGCGGGCTTTCCGTAGCGCTTGCGATGTGGGTGCGGAGGGCCGGTCGGCGCCCTCCCCCATCCACCGATTCTAGAAGGTGCGCTCAGCGCGGAAGTAGGAAACCCAGAGGTCCTCGTCGCTGAAGCCGGACGCGGCGTCCACATCGACGTAGCGGTATTCCACGCCGACGCCGAACAGCAGCCCGTCGACCGGCGTCCAGGACACGTTGCCCTGCAGGTCGTAGTTCTTGAAGTCGTTCGCCGAGGCGGCGTCGTTCTTGTAGTCGAGATAGCCGCCCTGGATCGCCGCACTGACGGTCGGGGTGAAGGCGAAGCCGAAGCCACCCGACATCGACCAGGCCGAGGTGAGCTCGAGATCGCCGGCCGTGTCCAGAACGGCGTCCTCGATGTCCGGGCCGTCCGCCGAAGACGTGGCGTAGGCCACCGCGCCACGGGTGTAAGCGCCGGACAGGTTGGCGGTCACATCGGTGCCGAACGGCAGGTTGACGCTCACGCCGCCGCCGACGGCGAAGCCGAGCTCGCTGTCCGGCGTGGTGCCGAACGCGTTGTACGCCGGCCAGACCTGATGCAGCGCACCCATGACCTGCGCCGAACCCCACCCCTGATCGATGCGCACGTTGGCGACGAGGTCAGGATACTTGGTGCCGCCGTAGGAGGTGCCGTCGATGCCGATCCGGCGCTCCTCGGCGCTTTCCAGCGACAGCGTCGTGGAGAAGCCCTGGCCGAAGGCGAAGGTGTAGGCGCCGAGGTTCTGGCGCTGGTCCGACAGCTGCGGCGTGAACACCGACGCATAGGTCGGATAGGCGACGAAATCGTAGAAGGACTGGGTGCGGCCGAAGGTGAAGCCGCCGAACTGGATGAAGGAATTCTCCAGGTCGATGGCGGTGCCGCCCGGCGAGTCGTAGGTGACGTAGATCTCGTTGTAGGCACGCAGCAGGCCGAACTCGGTGTTCGTGCGCGAGTCCATGTAGATGTAGCCGCGGGCGCGGAACTGGGTGGAGTCCTCGTCGCGGGAATGGGTGATCGGATCGGCGTCGAAGTAGCGATACTCGGCGCGCACCCGGCCGCGCACCGAGATGCAGGTGTCGGTGCCGGGAATGTAATAGAAGCCGGCGCCGAAGGCGTCGCAGACGCGGACGTAGTCGATCGGCTCGGGCGCGACCGGCAGGTCGGCGGCCTGGGCTGAGGACACGGCCATGACACCGGCGGCGGATGCCAGCAGGAGGGATTTCACGGACATCGCAATACTCCAGGTACGGAAGGTCGGCGGCGACGCCGACTGGTTGAAAGCGGAATACGGGCCTGTGGAGCTGTGGGCTCTTCTGGGGTCGTACCGCCGCATCGTCGATCGGTGCCGGTGGTCCGGAGATTCGGACGGGCTGACCAGTTGCGATCGAGACTATGCATCCGGCCCCGCACCTCAATCGCAAAATGCTGCGCCGCACCTGGGACGAGACGCATTCCCGCGCCCATGTGGCGAAAACACAACAATTTCAAATTGTTCCAAAGCAAATTTTGGAGATTAGCCAAACGGCATATCGAGCTCTTCTATGCCGCGGCGCCGTATATGACGCAATTATCTCACCTTCTGAAAACATTCATGGGAACTTCACATGGAAGTTCGATAGGTCAACTTGACAACAAAAGACCCCGCCGGTGATCCAGCGGGGTCTCAAGTCAGATTCGAAGAAAATTTATATGATGACCGGACGTCGCCGGCCGGTCATCGAGATGGCTAGAACGTGCGCTGAGCGCGGAAATAGCCGGCGTAGGCATTGGCCGACGGCGCCGTCGCCTCGTTCGGGTCGACGTAGCGATACTCGACGCCCACACCCATCTCGAACCCCGAGATGTTGCCCGGCGAGTAGGTGACGTCGCCCTGCAGGTCGACGTTGGAGAACGAGTTGTTTCCGTCCACCTGATCTTCCTGGTTGAAGTAGGCGCCCTGGACAGCAACCCCGATTTCCGGGCTCACCTGCGTGCCCATGCCGCCCGACACCGACCAGGCCTGCGCCGTCTCGATGTCCTGCGTGGCTGGGTTGTAGGTCGCGTCCGTCGCCTCGACCAGGAAGCCGCGCGGCGAATAGAAGCCGGAGATGTCGGAGGACGCGTAGTCGGTGGCGCCCTGGGCATAGGTGCCCGTCAGGTTCATCTGCGTGCTCACGCCGAACGGCAGATTGACCACCACGCCGGCACCGGCGGCGAAGCCGACCTTGCTCGAGGCGGTCGGGCCGCCCGAATTGTAGCCGGGCCACACCTGGTGGAGCGCGCCCATCAGCTGTGCCGAACCCCAGCCCTGATCGACGCGCATGTTGGCGACGAGGTCCGGATACTTGGTGCCGCCGTAGCCGACGCCGTAGTCGCCGCCGATCGCGGTGCGGCGCTCTTCGGCGTCTTCGATCGACACCGACGTGGAGAAGCCGTTGCCGAAGGCGAAGGTGTAGGCCGCGTGGTTGATCTTCTGGTCCGACAGCTGCGGCGTGAACACCGAAGCGTAGGTCGCGTAGTTCGCGAAATCGTAAAACGACTGGCCACGGCCGAAGGTGAAGCCGCCGAACTGGATGTAGGCGTCATCCATCGTCAGAGTGGTGCCGTCGCCGTTGTCGTTGGTGAAGTAGATGTTCGTGTAGGTCCGCAGCAGGCCGTACTCGGTGTTGGTGCGGGAATCCATGTAGACGTAGGCGCGGGCGCGGAACTCGGTGCTGTCGAAGTTGCGGTCGTGGACGTCGTTGTCGCTGCCGGCGCGGAAGTTGCGATCGTAGTCGAACACCCGGTATTCCGCGCGGACGCGGCCGGCGATGTTCAGGCACGTATCCGTGCCCGGGATGTAATAGAAGCCGGCGCCGTAGGCGTCGCAGACGCGCACGTAGTCGATCGGCTCGGGGGCGACCGGCAGATCGGCGGCGTTGGCGCCTGTGGCGCAGGCGACGGTTGCCGCGGCGCCGAGCATCAGGATGTTGGTCTTCATAGTCTTAACTCCAAGCTCATGGTTGCAGACGGTGGACCGGCCGCTGGTCGCCTAGACGCCTCAGTGTTTTTTTGGGCTCATCCGACCGACCCGGAAATCCGGATCGGCACAGGTCGAACACATGAGCCATGCTGCGTATCTCGCGCCGTTATGGTTAACAGTTCCTAACCAGACGGCCCCCGAGGCCGCCGTTCGGGGCATTTTCTGAAGGTTTTTGTTAACTCTGTTGCGCCCGTTGCGCAGAAGACACAGCCGCGCGTGCGGCATCGGCCGGCGCGGCCGTTTCAAGCGGGCGGTCCATTCGACTAGAGTGGGCGGCGCGGCGCGCCCATGCTGCCGACCCTCAGGATTCGCGGACGATTCGATGCTCGAAACGCTTTACTCCCGAATCGCCGACAAGCGCGACGACCTGGTCGCGCTGACCTGCGACCTGGTGGCCATCCCCACCGTCAATCCGCCGGGCGACGCCTACACGCCCTGCGCGGAGCTGCTGGGCGAGCGGCTGCGCCGGCGCGGCTTCGAGGTCGCCTACATCCGCGGCCACGACACCCCCGGCGACAGCGACCGCTATCCCCGCGTCAACGTCGTCGCCCGGCGCGAGGGCAGCCGGCCCGGGCCGTGCGTGCACTTCAACTCGCACATCGACGTGGTCTCCGCCGGTCACGGATGGACGACGCCGCCGTTCGAGCCGGTGGTCCGCGACGGGCGCATCTACGGGCGCGGCACCTGCGACATGAAGGGCGGGCTCGCCGCCTCGGTGATCGCCGTCGAGGCGCTGATCGAGGCGTTCCCGGACCTGCCGGGCACGCTGGAGATCTCCGGCACCGTCGACGAGGAATCGGGCGGCTTCGGCGGCGTCGCCCATCTCGCCCGCAACGGCTTCTTCTCCAGGCCGCGCGTCGACCACGTCATCATTCCCGAGCCGCTGAACAAGGACCGCATCTGCCTCGGCCACCGCGGCGTCTGGTGGGCGGAGATCGAGACCGAAGGGCGGATCGCCCACGGTTCGATGCCGTTCCTGGGCGATTGCGGGGTGCGCCACATGGCGGCCGTGCTTGGCGCCTTCGAGGCGGAACTGTTTCCAGCGCTCGCCGGCCGGCGCACCGAGATGCCGATCGTCCCGGAGGGGGCGCGGCGCTCCACGCTGAACATCAACTCCATCCACGGCGGCCTCGACGAGGACTACGAGGGGCTGCCGAGCGCCTGCGTGCCGGATTCGTGCCGGCTGGTGATCGACCGCCGGTTTCTGATCGAGGAGCCCATCGAGGCCGTGAAGGCCGAGGTGGTCGGCCTCCTCGACCGGCTCGCGGCGTCGCGCCCCGACTTCCGCTACTCCATCCGCGATCTCTTCGAGGCCCTGCCCACGATGACCGACCGCGACGCGCCGGTGGTGCTGGGGATCGCCGAGGCGATCCGCACGGTGCTGGGCAAGGAGCCGGAGTACGTCATCTCGCCGGGCACCTACGACCAGAAGCACATCGCCCGCATCGGCCATCTGCACGACTGCATCGCCTACGGGCCGGGGATCCTGGACCTCGCCCACCAGCCCGACGAGTACGTCGGCATCGAGGACATGGTGGATTCCGCCCGGGTGATGGCGCTCGCTGCACATGGACTGTTGACCGCCGGCAGGGCCTGAGCAGGAATGGAGGTCGCCCGGCCCGCACCGACGCCGCCGGCACAGGATCGCCTTGAAGGCCCCGAGCCGAACCCGGTGGCGCGACCGCGCCCTCCCGGAGGACGGCGGGCCGGGTTCGCCGCCTGAGCATGCCCTTGCCGTTCGGCCCGCTTCGGCCCGAACGGAACCAGATCCAGAGGAAGGATGAGCCGCGATGCGACGACCGTTCCACGCCCTTGCCACCGGACTCGTGCTGGCCCTTGCCCTCTCGGGACCGGCGCTTGCCCAGAAGACCACGGCCACTATCGGCATGCGGCTCGAGCCGCCCCATCTCGACCCGACCGCAGGTGCGGCCGCGGCGATCGACGAGGTGGTCTACCAGAACGTGTTCGAGGGGCTGACCCGCGTCGACGCGGACGGCACGGTGAAGCCGGGGCTGGCGGAAAGCTGGACCATCTCCGATGACGGTCTCACCTACACCTTCAAGCTCCAAGACGGCGTGACCTTCCAGGACGGCACGACCTTCGACGCCGAGGACGTCAAGTTCTCCTTCGAGCGCGCCAAGGCCGACGAGTCCACCAATGCCCAGAAGCGCATCTTCGAGCCGATCGACACGGTAACCGTCGTCGATCCGACCACCGTCGAGGTCCACCTGTCGAAGCCGGCGGGCAGCTTCCTGTTCGACCTCGGCTGGGGCGACGCGGTCATCGTGGCGCCCGAAACCGCCGATGCCAACAAGACCGATCCGGTCGGCACGGGTCCCTTCAAGTTCGTGCGCTGGGTGAAGGGCGACAGCGTGGTGCTGGAGCGCTTCGACGGCTACTGGGGCGAGCCCGCGAAGCTCTCCGGTGCGACGTTCAAGTTCATCGGCGATCCGGCCGCTTCGCTGGCGGCGATGCTGGCCGGCGACCTCGATGCTTATCCGAGCTTCCCGGCCACCGAGAACCTGCCGCAGCTGGAGGCCGATCCGCGCTTCGATGTCGTCGTCGGAACGACCGAGGGCGAGACGATCCTCGCCATGAACAACCGCAACAAGCCGTTCTCCGACCTGAAGGTGCGCCAGGCGATCAGCCACGCGATCGACCGCCGGGCGGTGATCGACGGCGCGATGTTCGGCTACGGCACGCCCATCGGCTCCCACTTCGCGCCCCATCATCCGGCCTACGAAGACCTCACCGGCATGTACCCGTTCGACCTGGAGAAGGCGAAGGCGCTGCTCGCCGAAGCCGGCTACGGCGAGGGCTTCGAGGCGACGATGAAGCTGCCGCCGACCACCTATGCCCGGCGCAGCGGCGAGATCATCGCCTCCGATCTCGCCAAGATCGGCGTCAAGGTCGAGATCATCCCGCTCGAATGGGCCCAGTGGCTGGAAGAGGTGTTCAAGGGCCACGACTTCGACATGACGATCATCTCGCACACCGAACCGCTCGACATCGATATCTACGCCCGTGACGACTACTATTTCGGCTACGACAATCCCGAGTTCAAAGCGGTGATCGAGAAGCTGTCCGCCGAAGCAGCCACGGACGACCGCAACGCGCTCTATCGGCAGGCCCAGGAGACCATTGCCAAGGACGCGGTGAACGGCTTCCTGTTCCAGCTCCCCAAGGCCGGCGTCTGGAACAAGGACCTCAAGGGCCTCTGGGCCAACGCGCCGATCCAGGCAAACGACCTGACGGACGCCTACTGGGCGCAGTGAGGACCGCACGGCAGCCGGAGCGGACAGGCCCGTGCTCCTCTTCTTGATCCGGCGGCTCGGAGGCCTCGTCGCGACCATCCTGGTCGCGACGATGGTCGTCTTTGCGGTGCTCGAACTCCTGCCGGGCGATCCGGCGAGCCTGATGCTGGGCGTCAACGCCCAGCCCGACACCGTCGCCGCGCTGCGCACCGAGCTCGGCCTCGATGCCCCCGCCCTGGTGCGCTACCTGCAGTGGATCGGCGGCATGCTCACCGGCGATTTCGGGATCAGCTACACGTACCGCGTGCCGGTGGCCGGACTGATCGCCGACCGCGCGCTGGTCAGCCTGCCGCTGGCTCTGATGGCGCTCATCCTGTCGACGGCGATCGCCATCCCCCTCGGCACCGTGGCCGCGACGGCCCACAACCGCTGGCCCGACTCCGCCGTGATGGGCTTTGCCCAGCTCGGCATCGCCATTCCCAACTTCTGGTTCGGCATCCTGCTGGTCTATCTCTTCGCCATCACGCTGCAGTGGGTGCCGGCCGGCGGCTTCGCCGGCTGGGACGCTGGGCCGGTCGCGGCGCTGCGCTCGCTGCTGCTGCCGGCCGTGGCGCTCGCCCTGCCCCAGGCCGCCATCCTGGCGCGGGTGATGCGCTCGGCCCTGCTCGACGTGCTGCACGAGGACTACATGCGCACCGCGCGGGCAAAGGGCCTCCCCTTCCTGGCGACCGTCTGGCGCCACGGCGTGCGCAACGCGCTGATCCCGGTGCTCACCATCCTCGGCCTGCAGTTCGCCTTCCTGATCGCCGGCACCATCATCATCGAGAACGTCTTCTACCTGCCGGGGCTCGGACGGCTGATCTTCCAGGCCGTCGCCCAGCGCGACCTGGTCGTCGTCCAGAGCCTGACCGTGCTCCTCGTCGCGTCTGTGGTGATCGTCAATTTCCTCGTCGATCTGGCCTACGCCGCGGTCGACCCGCGCCTGCGGCTGGCGGGCCGATGAGCGACGCGAGCCTCATCGTCTCGTCCCGGCGCGGCATCGCGGCGCGCGCGCTGCGCCACCCGTCGTTCCTGATCGGGGCGATCGTGACGGCGATCCTCATCGGCGGAGCACTCCTGTCGCTCGTCTGGACGCCGTTTCCGGTGGCGGAAGTCGTCATACGCGACCGGCTGCAGGCCCCCGGCCCCATCCACTGGCTCGGCACCGACGCGTTCGGCCGGGACGTGTTCTCGATGATCCTGGTGGGGGCGCGAAACTCGCTCGGCGTCGCCGTCGTGGCGGTGGCCATCGGCCTCGGCACCGGTGTGCCACTCGGGCTCGTCGCGGCATCCGAAGGCGGCGTCGTCGACGGCATCCTGATGCGCGGAAGCGACCTGGTGTTCGCGTTCCCCGCCCTCGTCACCGCCGTGATGATCACCGCGATCTTCGGGCCCGGCGCGATCAACGCGATCATCGCGATCGGGATTTTCAACATTCCCGTCTTCGCCCGGGTGACCCGCGGCGCCGCCCGCTCGCTGTGGGGCCGCGAGTTCGTGCTGGCCGCCCGGGTCGCCGGCAAGACGCCGGCGCGCATCACCGTGGAGCACATCCTGCCCAACGTCGCGAGCTTGATCATCGTCCAGGGCACCATCCAGTTCGCGCTGGCGATCCTGGCGGAGGCCGGCCTCTCCTATGTCGGCCTCGGCACCCAGCCGCCGATGCCGAGCTGGGGCAAGATGCTCGCCGACGCCCAGACGCTGATGTCGATCGCACCGTGGCTGGCGATCGTGCCGGGGCTGGCGATCGTCGCCTCGGTGCTCGGCCTCAACCTGCTCGGCGACGGCCTGCGCGACGTCCTCGATCCGCGTCTCGACCGGGACAGATAGGCCGTGGCATTGCTCGACATCGACCGGCTATCGCTTTCGATCGGATCCCACCGGATCCTCGACGACGTGAGCCTCACGGTGCGCGCCGGCGAGACGCTGGGCATCGTCGGCGAGTCCGGCTCCGGCAAGTCGATGACGGCGCTCTCGGTGATGCGGCTGCTGCCGGCGGGCGCACGGCTCACCGGATCGATCCGTCTCGACGGCGAAGACCTGCTGTCGATGTCGGAGCGCGCCATGTGCGGCATCCGCGGCCGCCGGGTCGGCCTGGTGTTCCAGGAGCCGATGATGGCGCTCAATCCGGTCCACACCATCGGCGCCCAGATCGCCGAGGCCGTGCGCCTGCACCTGCCCCTCTCGCGCGCCGAGATCGAGGCGCGGGTCGCCCGGCTCCTCGACCGCGTCGGCCTGGCTTCCCAGCACGTTGGGCCGGACCGCTATCCCCACCAGCTCTCCGGCGGCCAGCGCCAGCGCGTGGTCATCGCCATCGCGATCGCGGCCGATCCGAGGCTGCTGATCGCCGACGAGCCGACCACCGCGCTGGACGTCACCGTGCAGGCGCAGATCCTCGCCCTCCTGAAGGACATCGCGGCGGCCGACGGGGCGTCGCTGGTGCTGATCACCCACGACCTGGCTGTGGTGGCGGAGACCGCCGAACGGATCGCGGTGATGAAGGACGGCCGCATCGTCGAGGAGGCAGCCACCGGGGACCTGTTCGATGCCCCGGAGAGCGAGGAAACCCGCCGGCTGATCGCGGCGACCACCGCGGCGCCGCGCCCGGTGCCGCCGCCGCCCGCCGACGCGCCGGTGCTGGTGGCGGCGGACGGCGTCGACCGGGCCTATCCCCTGCCCCGCACGTCCCTGTTCGGCCCGCGCCGCCAGGCGCGGGTGCTCCACGACGTGTCGCTGGCGATCCGGGCCGGGGAAAGCGTCGGTCTGGTCGGCGAATCGGGGTCCGGAAAGTCGACGCTGGCGCGCACCATCCTGGCCCTCGACCGGCCGAACTCGGGCACCGTCCGGTTCCGCGGAGAGGACCTGTTCGCACTGCCGCCGGCGGCGTTGCGTGCGCTCAGGCCCGGCATGCAGGCCATATTCCAGGACCCGTACGGCAGCTTCGATCCGCGCCAGACCATCGCGCGGATCGTCGGCGAGCCCCTGCATCTCCTCGGCGCCACCTGTGCTCCGGAGGAGCGGCAGCGGCGGATCGTCGGGGCGCTGGAGCAGGTCGGCCTGTCGGCGGCGGACGCCGAGCGCTACCCGCACCAGTTTTCCGGCGGCCAGCGCCAGCGGATCGCCATTGCCCGTGCGATCGTCACCCGGCCCGCGCTGGTGGTCGCCGACGAGCCGGTCTCCGCCCTCGACGTGTCGCTGCAGGCCCAGGTGCTGGACCTTCTCGCCCGGCTGCGGCTGGAGATGAACCTGGCGCTCCTCTTCATCTCCCACGACCTGACGGTGGTGCGCGCCGTCACCGACCGGGTCTGCGTGATGAAGGGCGGCGAGATCGTCGAGACCGGCCCCACCGCCGAGGTGTTCGCCGCCCCGCGCCATGCCTACACGCGGGCGCTGCTCGAGGCTGCGCCGTCGCTGGAGCGGGCGCTGGCACGGCGCGCAGCCAAGGCCGGAACGCGTGCGCCCACGGCAGGTTAGCGGAGGCTTGGCCGGCGACCCGGCCGGCATCCACCGCCGGCTGCGTCTCCGGCGTTGCGGCGCGCCCGGCAACTCGTTAGAAGGCTGTCACACAGCTGCCGGCCGCCGCGCGGCCGGCCGGCCCGGCACCGAGAGCTCTCCCGTTCGGTTCGAACGATCCGGCCGAGGAGGAATGGCTCAAGGGTTTGACTCCGGAGCCATTTCTGACCGACCGGATGCGTCCATCTGGTTGGAAGAGGCTCCGGGCGCCGCGGCATTGGGGCGTGGCCAAGCGGTAAGGCAACGGGTTTTGGTCTCGTGATCCCAGGTTCGAATCCTGGCGCCCCAGCCACCTTCAGATGTTCATTCGTCCGTCCGCACCGGTGCACCCGTGATGGCCCGCTCGGCGGCGCGCGCTCCGGCTTCCTCCGCCGGAGCGCGGCCTGATCGGCCCGATTGCCGTCGCGGCGCCCGGGGACCCTCGCCTATCCGAGCTTGAAAAGCTCCAGCGCGTTGGTGCGCCCGATCTTGCGGCGGTCCGCCTCGCTGATCGGCGCGGCATCGAACCACTCGGCCGCATGGTCGACGTTCTCGAACGGCCAGTCGGTGGAAAACAGGATGTGGTCCGCACCCACTTCGAGCATCGAGGCGATCAGCGCCTGGGTGCGGAAGTTGCCCGACGTGGTGATCCAGAAATTCTCCTGGAAATACTCGGCGATGCGCCGTTTCGCGGGATATTTCGGGGTCGTGTCGACCCAGGCGTTGCGGTTGTCGACGCGCCACATGTTGAACGGCAGGCCCTCGCCCATGTGGCCGATGACGATCTTCAGGCCGGGGTGGGCGTCGAACAGGCCGGAACCCATCAGCCGCAGCGCGTGCACCGCCGTTTCCTGGGCGAACGCCCAGGTCGGGCCCATCAGCCACGGGTGGCCCTCGTAGATCTGCGCCATGGAGGGCAGCGGGTTGCGCGGGTGGAGATAGAAGGGGAAGCCGAGGCGCTCGACCGCCTCCCAGAACGGCCGGTACTGGGGCAGGTCGTAGTAGACCGCCGCGCCCTCCTGCGCCGTCTGGGTGAAACCGTTGACCAGCGCGCCGCGGAAGCCCAAGTCGTTGATGCAGCGCTCGTATTCGCGCGTGGCCTGGTCCGGGTCCTGCATCGGCAGCGCCGCGAAACCCTGAAACCGGTCCGAGCGCCGCGCCACCGCCTCGGCCAGGAAGTCGTTGGCGCGCCGCGCCGTTTCGACCGCCGCCGTCGTATCGGTCATCGCCTGGATGGTCGGCGCGTTGAGCGACAGGATCATCATCTCGACGCCGTGGGCGTCCATCTCGGCGAGCCGCCGGTCGTGGACGTCGAGCAGGCGGCCGCTCAGTTCCCGCCAGTGATCCTCCGGCACGAAGCCGGCCGAATCGAGAAGCGTCTCCTCGATCGCGAAGTGCTCTTCGAGCGCAATCTTGCCCTGCATGCGTTTCCCATTCTTGTCGTTGTGGTCCCGGGCGCTCGCTCGGCGCCGCCGGTCGTCTGCGCAATCGACGCTAGGATGATTTATTCTCATTTGCAATTAATTTTGCGCACATGCGCACGGATCCGTCCGCCCGAAAGCGCCCGCAAACGGGGATCGTGCGGGCGTTCCGGCGCCGGCCCGGGTCCGTGCGCACCGAGCCGCGATCGGGCCGAACGCGCGCCAATGCGCAGGCTCTGCGCAGCGGACGGGCACGTTGCGCCGGGTCCGGATGGCGGATTCCGGACCGAAACGGCCACGGAACGGCACATTACTTGACGACGCCAAGGAAATTTCCGGCTCCGCAACGCCATTCAAGCTGCACCAAACTGCGCTTTCGGGGGGTACTTCTGCGCGATTGCCCACCCACCCCGGGTGCGCGGTTGCGCACGCGCATGAAGCCGCGCACGCCTGCGCCAATGCGCGCTGGTGCGCGCATGCAAACTGTAATGTACGGTATACCAAACTCGCGAATCCGGTCGGCGGCGACCGGCGGGTGACGCGCACGACCGGGAGGATAAAACGATGAAGTCGGCTCGCAAGACATCCGCGCCGAAGGCGGCCCCGGAGGACGCCTTCGCGCGCCTGAAGGGGATGATAAACCACGACGTCGTGGTGATCGAATCGCTGCCGCGGCCCGGCTTCCAGGTCGGTCCGCTGCTGTCGGAGCATCTGGACTTCATGATCGACCTGGAGAAGCGCGGGCTGCTGTTCCTGTCCGGCCCGACGATCGAGGCGGATGGGGCGATCGGCCAGGTCGGGCTGACGGTGCTCAACGTCCAAACGCTGGAAAAAGCGCGGGAGATCTGGTCTGAGGAGCCGTTCTTCAAGGCCGGGCAACGCGATGCCGAGTTTCGCCTCTGGCGGCTCATGGAGGGGGCCCTCAACCTCACGATCTCGTTGTCCGACATAAAGGTCGGAATAGTCCGGAGCACGTAATGGCCTCACCGCGAACCGCCGCAGCCGAAACCGCCCCCGTCCGCAGGAAAGCGCCGGCCAAACGGCCGGTGCGCCGCGGCGGCCGCTTCACCGAGGAGCGGCGCAAGGAGATCATCGAAGAGGCGGCGCAGCTGTTCATCGAGCGCGGCTACGAGAACGTCACCATCGACGACATCGTCGAGCGGATCGGCGGGTCCAAGGCCACCGTCTACTCGCGCTTCGGCGGCAAGGACGAACTGTTCGCCACCGTCATCAAGGCCTATTGCGCCCGGGTCGTCGGCGCCCTCGACACCCATGAGGACCCGACGGCCCCGCTCGCCGACCAGCTCCGGACGATCGGCACGGCGTTCCTCGACACCGTGCTCAGGCCGGAGACCATCGAGCAGCACCGGCTGATGGTGTCGATCGGCAGGAAGTTCCCGGACGTGGGCAACGTGTTCTACGACGCCGGCCCGCGCTCGGCCTCCGCCGCCGTCAGCCTCTGGGTGCAGCGCCAGCAGGCCGCCGGGCGGCTGATCGCCGGCGATCCCTACCGGCTCGCGACCCTGTTCCTCGACATGCTGACCGGCGAGCACCAGCTCGCCCGGCTGGTCTCCGTCGAAGACGTCTCCAATCCGCAGACCGTGGCGGCCACCGTGGACCTGGCGGTCCAGGTGTTCCTGCGGGGCACCGAAACGGCGCCCCGCGCGGGCGAGGCCTGAGGCTCGCAAGCCTCGGACGGCGACCTGCCCGTCAGGCCATCGTGTTGACGATCTCGCCGATGCCTTCGATGGTCACCCGCACCTCGTCGCCGGGCTTCAGGAACTCGCCCTTGGGCGTGCCGACGCCGGCCGGCGTACCGGTCATGATCAGGTCGCCCGGGTGCAGGGTGATGATGGCCGACAGATCGGCGATCTGGTCGGCCAGGCTGAAGATCATCTGGCTGGTGCTGGACGCCTGCTTGGTCACCCCGTTGACGCTCAGCCCGATCTTCAGGGCCTGGGGATCGGCGATGGCGTCGGCCGGGACGATCCAGGGCCCGAGCGGGCACGCCCCGTCGAAGGACTTGTGCGCCACCCAGTCGAACTTGAACGGCGAGGAGGCGGCGATCTGCTCGCGCTTCATGCGGTCGCGGGCCGACAGGTCGTTGCCGACGGTGTAGCCGAGGACGTGATCGAGGGCATCGGCGACCGAGACGTTCTTGGCCGTCCTGCCGATGACGGCCACGAGCTCGGCCTCCCAGTCGACGCCCTGTGAGGGAAGCGTCACCGTCTCGCCGGTGCCGACCACGCTGCGGCCGGCCTTGATGAAGTGCCAGGAGGTCAGGCCGCGCGACTTCGGGTCCGCCTCGAGTTCCAGGCCCTGTGCGCGCGCCATCTCCTCGACGTGGTCGGAGTAGTTGGCCCCGGCGCAGTAGATCTCGCCCGGATAGAGCAGCGGCGCCAGCAGCCGGACCTCGCCGAGGGGCCGGCCCGCTCCGGCCGATCCGGGATCGGCGGCGATCGTCTCCAGCCGGCCCTTCGCCGCCGCCCAGTCGCCGGCGATGCCGAGGACGGTGGCGTCCGCGGCGCGGCCGGTCGCCGCCTCCACGTCGTAGACGGTGTCGCCGACGAGGACGCCGGCGCGCGGGCCGTTGCCCGCGTCGTAGGTCAGAAGCCTGTATCCGCTCATGGGTGCGTTTCGATCCCTCTTGTTGATGTGCCGCCGCCCGACGTTTCGGGTCGGCGTTGTCGGCGCGATGGCGCGGTCCGGCCGGCGGATAGCGACGGAGAAGCGGCCCCGCCCGGGCGGTGCGCCCGGCCAGGCTCCCTGCCCCCGCAGCGGCCTCGCCCCGGTTACCGGCCCTTCAGCCGCCCTTCAGCCGCCCTTCAGCGGCCCCTTCCGGCAACCGCCTCACGACGCGAGACGATTGCCGATTGGTGTAAGGTAACGTATAGTACAGAAATCGGACGGCGACCAGATCCATGCGGGCTCTGTCGGGTGCAGGACGTTCGCGCCACCGCACCGTGCCGACCGGCATTTCCAAGCCGAATTCCAGAAAACACGACACGCCCGGGAGGCCTTCATGATCAGAGTGAAACGCATCGCGCACGCCGCGTTCCTGACGCCGGACATCGACCGCCAGATCGCCTACTACACCGAGGTCATGGGCCTCACGCTGGTCGAGCGGGAGGCGGATACGGCCTACCTCGCCAGCACCCTCGACCACCACTCGGTCGTGCTGCGCAAGGGCGAAGCCAAGTGCGACCGCCTCGCCTTCCAGATCGCCCCCGACGGCGACCTGGAAGCCTTCGCCAAGCAGGTGGAGTCCCACGGCATCAAGGTGGAGCGGAAGTCGTCGCCCGAGCCGACGATCCCGGAGATGATCTCGTTCGCCGACCCGAAGGGCACGATCCTGGAGGTGTTCCGCGAGCGCGCCTTCACGCCGCAGAAGTTCAACGAGAAGGGCATCGTGCCGCTGAAGCTCGGCCACGTCGCCTTCAACGTCGTCGACGTGAAGAAGGTCGCGGCCTTCTACTGCGACGTGCTCGGCTTCCGCGTCTCCGACTGGATGGGCGACTTCTTCGCCTTCCTGCGCTGCGGCCCCGACCACCACACCATCAACCTGGTCGACAGCCAGCGCGCCAAGGTCCACCACATCGCCTTCGAGCTGCGCAACTGGGGCCATGTCCAGACGGCCGCCGACTACCTCGCCACCCACGGCTATCCGCTGGTGTGGGGCCCGGGCCGCCACGGCATCGGCCACAACATCTTCACCTACCACCACAATCCCGACGGCCACCTGACCGAGCTGTTCACCGAGCTGGACCAGATGAACGACGAGGAGCTCGGCTATTTCGAGCCCCGCCCCTGGCACCGCGACCGCCCGCAGAAGCCGAAGGTGTGGCCGAAGGACCCGTTCTCGGCCAACCTCTGGGGCATCACCCCGCCGGACGGCTTCCTGGACTGAGCGGCGCTTTCAGGGCGACGAGACGGAGGCCGCGGGTGAAACCGCGGCCTTTTTCTGTTTGGAGCTAGATCGGCAGCGCTTTGGGCGGTTGGAAATGGGCTCCTCAGCTGTCGGCGGTCTTGTCGTATCGGGTGGCGAGGCGGCGTGAGCAGCGCAGCTTGTTGAAGCAGTGCTCGACACGGTTTCTCAGCGCGTAGACTAAGCCGGCGATCTGGACAGGGTTCTTGCGGTTTCGGCCTGCCGGGATCATCGGAACTGCGTCGGCGGCTTGAAGCGATGCGCGGATATGGTCGCTGGCATAGCCTTTGTCGGCCAGCAGGACGCGCGGGACACCGCCAGTTATCCCGATTACAAAAACTTATGGTCATTCTCTTCCGACGGATAGTTCCGTGGGGCATCTCCGCGGAACCGCCGCCCACCATGGTGGGCGGCGGTCCGCGATGATGGATTGCTGTTCAGGCAACGCCCGGCCTTGCCTGGCTCAACGCAGCTACGAGAGCTTCCGCCGCCTCTGCAGAGGACGCCGGGTTCTGGCCGGTGATGAGCTGGCCATCCACAACCGTATGAACGCCCCAGTCCTTCACCTTTGAAAACACTGCGCCCTGGCCGATCAACTCGTCCTCGACCAGGAACGGCACGACCTTGGTCAGGCCAACGGCCTCTTCTTCGGTGTTCGTGAAACCGGTCACGTAACGGCCCTCAACGAACGAGGAGCCGTCTGCATTCTTGACGTGACGCAGGACGCCCGGAGCGTGGCAGACCAGCGCGATCGTCTTGCCGGCTGCGATGAAGTCTTCGATCAGCCGGATGGAGTTCGGATCTTCGGCGAGGTCCCACATCGGCCCGTGACCACCGGGATAGAAAACCGTATCGAAATCCTTCCGGTCGATGCTGTCGAGGCGCACAGTCGCGGCAAGCTGGGCATTGGCTTCCGCGTCGTTCTTGAAACGCTCCGTATCCTCCGTCTGGAAGCTCGGCTCGTCGCTCTTCGGGTCGAGCGGCGGCTGACCGCCCTTCGGCGAGGCGAGCGTGATTTCGGCCCCGGCGTCCTTGAAGACGTAGTAGGGAGCGGCGAGTTCTTCCAACCAGAACCCGGTCTTCTTGCCGGTGTCGCCAAGCTTGTCGTGCGAAGTCAGTACTATGAGAACTTTCATCGTCGTATCCTTTGGTCATGCCGCGCTCTTGCAGGCTGCGGCCGGGCTGGACCGATCTCGATCAGCCACATTGGCCTTTCGATGAAGGGAACATGGCATCGATCGAGATATTTAAAAAATTTACTTGTTTGATTTTAGATATTCACGTGAGAGCATATCTCGATGAAGTACGACCTCAACCTGCTGCCCGTCTTCCTGGCCCTCATGGAGGAACGGAGCGTCACGCGCGCCGCCAGCCGGCTCGGGATAACGCAGCCGGCACTCTCGAACTCGCTCAATCGCCTGCGCGATATGCTCCGCGACCCGTTGTTCATCCGCGAAAGGTACGGGATCAAACCGACACAGCTAGCCGAAGAGATCGCTCCAACGATCGAAGCCGCTCTGGCGCAGCTCGACGAAGTGGTCGTCCACCAGCAAAATTTTGAGCCCTCCGATGCGGATCGCCAGTTTCTGATAGCGCCGAACAGCTATGTGGAGCTGGTGCTGATGCCAGAGCTGGTCGCGAGGCTGCGGGAGCAGGCGCCAGGTATCAAGCTTCGAATGACTCCATTCGGTAACGATCTCGCCGAGACCGGCGTGATGTCAGGGACGACCGCAATGGTGCTGGGAAGGATCGTCGATCCCCCGGACAATCTCGTCGTTCAGCATCTGATGGACGACGCACTTGCCTGCGTCGTGCGACGCGACCATCCCGATGTCGGCGACACCCTTTCTCGAGACCAGTATGAGAGCCTCAAGCATGTGAACGTGCTTCCGCCCGGTCGTATCCGGGCCGGCCTTTTTCAAGCATTGGGAAAGCAGAACCTCAAGCGGGAGGTTGCCGTCTCCGTAACGCATTTCCTCGCAGTCCCGGAGATGATTGCCGTCACCGACTACTGTGCGACTTTGCCTATACAAATCTGCCGCGGTCTTGAGCGCGATCCTCGCCTCAAGGTGCTTCCAGCTCCTGTCGATCTGGGAACCTTCCCGGTCGAACTGGCTTGGCATGTGCGGTATCGTCATGATCCCGCGCACAGGTGGCTACGGTCGACGATCATTGATGCCGCGCAATCGCTTTCCACCCCCAAGCAACGCTGAGCTATGTCGCCGACCGGATCAGCGTCGATTCCACCATGTTCGCAACCTAGCCCGCGCGATTATCATAAGCGCCGACAGCGATCATGTGCCAGCAGGACGGCGAGTCAGGGCACGGTTCCCAGGTAAGCAGGTTTTTGTTGCGACGCCTCCCGGGCGACACGGACACGCGCGCGAACTGTTGAAGGTCTGCAATTCGGGCATGCAGATCACGCCGGGCCGGATAGCAAAAAGCCTTTTCCCGCCACCGTCCTTGACGCCCGCGGCGAGGTGGCGGCCACACGCCCTGCGCCGTATGCGCCACCTCCCGAGACCTCAATCTGAGGCGCTGCCCCGGCCCCCGGACCGCCTCACGCCGTCTTCGGTTGCGGCAAAGCGCGGATGACTTCGATCATGCCGGCGACGTCCATGGCGCCCATGCCGTCGGCGATGCCGCGGCGGTAGAGGTCGGCGGCGCAGTTCATCAGCGGGGTGGCCGAGCCGTGCTCGGCGGCGAAGTCGCCGATGAGATCGAAATAGTGGGCGAGCTGCTGGAACTCGCCCTGGGCCGGCATGAAGCGGCCTTCGGCCATCCACGGCGCGCGGATGGCGAACTGGGTGGAGCCGCCGCTTCCCTCGGCAACCGCCTTGATGAGGGTGGCGGGATCGACGTCGGTTTTCAGCGCCAGCGCCATCGCCTCGGCGGTGGCGGCGATGTTGACGATGACCAAGAGGTTGTTGATGAGCTTGACGGTGGCCGCCGTGCCGATCGGGCCGAAGTGGTACCAGCCCGGCGCGAACGCCTCGACGAGCGGCGCGATCGCCTCGCAGGCCGCCTTGTCGCCGCCGAGATAGATGACGGCCTTGCGCGCCGCGACCATGCCCGGCGTGCCGCTCACCTCGCCGTCGAGGAAGATGGCGCCACGGGCGGAGAGCGCCTGCTCCTGCCGCTTGAGCGCCGACAGCGCGTGGGAGCCGAACTCGACGACGATCTGGCCCGGCCGCACCGCACCGGCCACGGCCTGCATGACCTCGTCCAGCGCCGCCTCGTCCGGCACGCAGGAGAAGACGACCTCGGCCTTCTCCGCGACCTCGGCGGCCGAGCCCGCCGCGACGCCGCCGGCCGCCTCGAACTCGGCCAGCGAGCTGCGGCGATAGCCGATCACGCTGACGCCGCGCTCGATCAGATTGCGACAGATCGGCAGCCCGATCTTGCCGACGCCGATGAACCCCACCTGATACATGCGTTCCTCCCGGTTCCTGTGCGTTTCCCGGCGGATTCTTCCGCCTGATCTTGTCTGTCTGAGCGTGTCTGCGCGTCAGCCCGCGCGGGCGCGGCCGCCGTCTGGCCCGCAGCGCCTCCAGGCCGCCGCGCGCGCAACCGCGACCGGCCAGGCGGCCCGCTCGGGGACGCGCGCACCGGGCGATGATACTGTCAGGAAAAACGGGGCGGGACCGCCGGGGCCGGCCGCGCGGCGCGCACCGCACGGCGGACGGCCGCTGGCACGGATGCGATCGCGAGCATGTGGCGGCATGATCTCACTCCCCGTCGGCTCGTTCTTGCGAAGGGGTCCCTCGCCGCGGCCGTCCGAGCAGAATACTGCACCTTATTTGTATATGCAATTATCTAATACGAAGCGCTCAGCGCCGAATTTTCCGACAAGGCGCTGTAATATATCAGAGATTTATCAGTTCTGAACGGTACGGTACAATTATGCCATAAAAGCACCCGGCCCGCAATCTGGCATTGGCGGCGGCGGGGCGGGTGTCCGGCCGATGCACCCTCCGCCGCGACGGAGACGCGCCGGAACGCGCCCGAAAGCCGACGAAAGCGCCGGTTTTCCGAGGGTTTCGCACGGCCTTCCGTCATCCGCACGCCCTCGTCCGAGCCCGGATCCGCCGGCATCCTCCGCGCCCGGGGAAGCCTTGCCTTCGAAATACGGATCCACGCGCGTCAATTGCTATTGCAAATAATCCCGTTTTGGCGTTGAGTTGATACGGTTGCGGCTTCGCAGGCCCGGAGGAGTGGCAGGCGGAGCGGCACGGCAGGACACCAAGATCCCGCGACGGGACAGGACGCAGGACGGAACCACCGTCCGCACGGGAGGGAGACCCATGAAGGCTGTACACCACGCCGCCTGCGCGGCGGTCATCGGGCTGTTCGCTGCCTCTGGCAGCGCCCAGGCGACCGAAACCATCGATCTCACCATCGCGGCAAGCCACCCGGCGACGGTGCCGTGGGTGTCGGGGCTGAAGAACTTCTTCATGCCCGAGGTCGACCGGCAGCTGGAAGCCGCCGGCGGCAACTACAAGATCAACTGGCAGGAGGCCTTCGGCGGCCAGCTCTACAACGCCGGCGCGACGCTGACCTCGGTCGGCGACGGCGTCACCGACGTGGGCTGGGTGTTCGTGGCGGCGGAATCCTCGCGGATGCCGCTCAACAACCTCTGCTCCGAGCTGCCGTTCCTGACGCCCGACGCCACCAAGATCCTGCCGCTGATGCGCGACATGACGCTGGAATCGCCGGCGCTGCAGGAGGAATGGAAGCGCGCCAACGCCGTGTTCCTGGGCGTCTCCGGCCGCGACACCTTCGACCTGTTCACCAAGGAGATGATCCGCTCGTTCGACGAGCTGCAGGGCAAGAAGCTGCTGGCGCCGGCGGCCTTCGCGCCGCTTCTGGAGGGGACCGGCGCGGTGCTGGTCGATGGCGCCCTGCCCACCTACTACACCTCGCTGCAGACCGGCGTCGCCGACGGCGCCATGTCGATGGCGACCGGCTTCATGCCGATCCGCGCCTACGAGGTGGCGCCGAAGATCGCCGTCGTCGACATGGGCGCCGGCTGCGGCGGCGCGGTGGCGGTGAACGCCGACCGCTGGGCCGACATGCCCGAGGAGGTGCAGGCCGCGCTGATGGAAGGCGGCAAGGTCTACACCGAGAAGCACGCCGAGCAGCTCAACCAGCTGCACGAGGTGATGATGAAGAAGATGCAGGAGGCCGGCGCGCAGGCCGGCGTCGAGATCTTCGTGTGGCCGGAGGCGGAGCGGGTGCGCTGGGCCGAGGCCCTGCCGCCGATCGGCGCCGAGTGGAAGACGCGCCACCCCGACGATACGGCGCTCCTGGATGCCTACATGGACGGGCTGCGGGCGCGCGGCGTCGAGCCGCTGCGCCAGTGGGACAAGGAATAGCCGTCCCCTTCCCGCCGTCCCGTCCAGCGCGATCCGCCGGGTGCCTGTGTGCCCGGCGGATCGGCATCGCAGCCGCCCGTCCGTCGCGCGAGGCGGCATGCCGTCCTTTCGGCTCACACCACCGGTGGTCCCTCCCCCATGCATCCAGCTGACCCGACCCGCGCCAACGCCATCGGCCCCAAGGGCTACGGCCGCTTCGTCGAAGGCCTCGCCGCCACCGGCTCGATCCTGACGATCGTCATCGCCGTGCTGATCGCCGCGGACGTCTTCGCGCGCAACCTGTTCAACCTGCCGCTGATGGGGGTGGTGGAGCTGGTGGCGATGTTCGTCGTGGCGGCGATCTTCCTGCAGCTGCCCGGCAGCATCCGCGCCCGGCGCATCGCCCGGGCGGAGATCTTCCTCGACCCGCTGGTGGCGCGGCATCCCCGCTTCGGGCGGATGGTGCTGGTGCTCTACGACCTCGCCGGCCTCGCCGTGTTCGCGGTGATCGCCTACGCCACCTGGCCGCGGCTGGAGCGGACGTGGGTCTACGACGAGTTCATCGGCCACGCCGGCTCGTTCACCTTCCCGGCCTGGCCGCTGCCGGCGATCATCCTGTTCGGCTCGCTCGCCTGCGCCGTCCAGTACGGGCTGGCCGCCTTCGGCACCGCCCGCGACCTCGCCCGCGACGCGCGCCGCCCGGAGACACGGGCATGACCGGCATCGAGATCGGCCTGGTCACCGTCGTGGCGATGATGGTGGCGATCTATCTGGGCATCCAGATCCCCATCGCGCTGATGCTGTCGTCGTTCCTCGGCATCGCCTGGCTGCGCTCGCCGGAGCTGGCCGCCCGCATGGCCGCCGGGGCGGCCCAGGACACCGCCCAGGACTACCTGTTCGCCGTGGTGCCGCTGTTCGTGCTGATGGGGCTGGTGATCACCATCGCCGATGTGGGACGAGACGGCTTCGACGTCGCCCAGCGGCTGTTCCGGCGGATGCGCGGCGGCATCGGCGTCGCCACCGTCGGCGCCAACGCGGTGTTCGCCAGCGTCACCGGCATCTCCATCGCCTCCGCCTCGATCTTCACCCGCATCGCGGTGCCCGAGATGGTGCGGCGGCGCTACCGCAAGCGCTTCGCCGTCGGGCTGGTGGCGTCGTCGTCGATCATCGGCATGCTGATCCCGCCGAGCCTCCTGATGATCGTCTACGGCATCGTCGCCGAGGTCTCGATCGGCAAGATGTTCATCGCCGGCATCCTGCCCGGCCTGCTGGTGACGCTGCTGTTCGCGCTGCAGATCGTCTGGCTGGCGCATTTCCGGCCGGACGTGGTGTTCGAGGCGCCCGGCGTGCACGACGAGGAGATCCAGGCGGCCGCCGACGAGCTGGAAGGCGGGTTCGGCTGGATGGCGCGGCGGCTGCTGCCCATCGCGTTCCTGATCGTGGTGGTGCTCGGCGGCATCTACGGCGGCGTGTTCACGCCGACCGAGGCGGCGGCCATGGGCCTGCTCGGCTCGATCGTCATCGCGGTGCTGCGCCGGCGCATCACGGCGAAGGGGTTCTGGTCGATCCTGGTGGAGACCGGGCGGATCAGCTCGGCGGTGTTCTTCCTGATCATCGCCGCCAGCCTCTACAGCCGCATGCTGGCGCTGACCGGCCTGCCGGATGCGGCGGCCGACTTCCTCGCCACCGCGGGGCTCGGCCCCTACGGGTTCCTGCTCTGCTACGTGGTGCTGATCATCGCGCTCGGCTGCCTGATCGATTCCATCTCGATCATGCTGATCGTGCTGCCGGTGGCGCTGCCGGTGGCCGCCCACATGGGGATGGACCCGATCTGGTTCGGCATCGTCACCATCCTGGCGGTGGAGATCGGGCTGATCACGCCGCCGTTCGGCCTCTCCGTCTTCACGGTGAAGGCGGCGCTCGACGACGACAGCATCAGCGTGAAGGACATCTTCGCCGGCTCGTGGCGCTTCGTCGTCGGGCTGATGCTGGCGGTGGCGATCGTCGCGGCGTTCCCGTGGCTGGCGACCGGGCTGCTGTGAACCGGGGGGCGGACCACGCCCCCCGCGCTTCAGGGCCCGGCTAGCCGGAGACCAGCAGGCGCACCGCGGCGAGCGACAGCGCCGGCACGAAGGTGATCAGCGCCAGCGCCACCAGGTAGACGAAGAAGAACGGCACCACGCCGCGATAGATCTCCTTCAGCTCGATCTCGAACACCGACTGGGCGACGAAGATGTTGATCCCGAACGGCGGGGTGAACAGCCCGATCGCCAGGTTGACGGTGATGACGATGCCGAAGTGGACCGGGTCGATGCCGGCCGCGAGGATGACCGGCAGCAGCAGCGGCGTCAGCAGCAGGATCGCCGACAGCGGATCGATGACGCAGCCGATGGCGAGCAGCAGCAGGTTGATGACGATGAGGATCAGCCAGGGCGGCAGCGACGCGGGCTCGACCCAGGCGATCAGCGCCGCCGGCACCTGGTTGACGGTCAGCAGCCACGAGAACACCCCGGCGCAGGCGATGATGATGAGGATCTGCGCGGAGAACGTCACCGTCGCCAGGCCGGCCGCCCAGAGATCCTTCAGCGTCAGCTCGCGGAACACCAGCCGGGTCACCGCCGCCGTGTAGACGCACGCCACGGCGGCCGCCTCCGTCGGCGAGAAGATGCCGCCGTAGATGCCGCCGAGGATGATCGCCGGCGCGCCGAGCGCCCAGATGCCGCGCCCGAACGCCTGCAGGAAGGTGCGGCGGTCGAACGGCTGGCCCTCGTCGCTGCCGCTGCGGCGCCCGTGCCACCAGGTGTAGGCGGCGAGCAGCGCCACGATGAGCAGGCCGGGGACCAGGCCCGCCGCGTAGAGCCGCGGGATCGACTGCTCGGCGGCGGCGGCATAGACGATCATCGGGATCGACGGCGGGATCACCACGCCGACGGCACCGACGGCGGCGATCAGGCCGGCCGAGAACGGTGCCGCGTAGCCGGCCTCGCGCATCGACGGATACATGATCCGGCCGACGGTCGCGACCGAGGCCGCGCTGACACCGGAGATCGCGCCGAAGATGGCGCCGGTGCCGATGGTGGTGAAGCCGAGGCTGCCGTGCACCGGCCCGACGCAGGCCCGCACGAACGTGACGAGCCGGCGCGCGACGCTGCCGCGCTCCATCAGCTCGCCGGCGAAGATGAAGTACGGGATCGCCAGCAGCGCGTAGGCGTTCACCGAGCCGAACAAATTCTGCTGCAGGGCCGCCAGCGGCATGTGCATGAACACGGCGAGCGCCACGCAGGACGCCGTCAGAAGCACCAGGAAGACCGGGAATCCGAGGACCAGCAGGAGGACCGGCAGCAGGCCGAGGGCGAAACTCATGGCCGCGGCCCGGCGTCGGTGGTCTGGCGCACCCGGGCCAGCGCCGCGACGCCGCGCAGCGCCACCACGGCGACCATGATGGCGAAGCCGACCGTCACCGTCGCGTGCGGGATCCACATGGGAACGTCGGACATCGGGCTGTGCTGGCCGAGTTTGTGGAGGCGGCGGACGTAGTCGTAGGAGTGGTAGCCGGCGAAGCCGAGGACGCCGACCGTCACGCCCCATTCCAGCACGGCGAGGGCGGCCTTCAGCCGGGCGGGCAGCATCTGGCGGACGACGTCCATCCGCAGGTGCCGGTCGCCGACGCTGACCAGCCCCGCCCCGATGAAGGTGATGGCGATCAGGATGAACACCTGGATCTCGTCGCCGCCGAGCAGGCTCCAGCCGAAGACGGCGCGCCCGGCCACGTTGACGACGCTGATGACGATCGCGGCGATCAGGGCGATCACCAGCAAAAAGCGGATCGGCTGGGCGACCCGCTCGACGGCACGTTCAAGCATTCCGTTTCCCCCGGGCCCGGCCGGTCACAGACCTGGCCACCTTCCCCCGATCACGCCGGCGCCGGACGCCGGCACGGCAGACGCCGGGGCGGAACCGCCCCGGCGCGCGTCACCCGCTACTGCCGGGTCTTGTCGGCGGCGGCCTTGAGGAAATCGTAGTCCTCCTTCGCCGCGGGATTGTCGGCGAACACCTTCGGCAGCGCGGCCTCCGAGGCCGCGAGCACGGTGGCGGCGCCGTCCGGCGAGAAGGTGATCAGCTCGCCGCCGTGCTCGGTCCAGGTGGCGAGCGTCCGCTCCAGGTTGCCGGTGTTCCACTCGGCGGCGACGCCGATCGCCCGCTCGGCCTCCTCGTGCACGATCGCTTCCAGCTCGTCGCCGAGGGAATCGAGGAAGGCGCTGTTGGCCATCGCGGCGACGATCAGGAACGCGTTGGGCATGGTCGTGAGCGGCTTGGCGACGTCGTAGAACTTGAACGCGGTGAACACCGCCGAGCTGGCGATCTGGCCGTTGATGACGTGGTTCTGCATGGCCGGCAGCACCTCGCCCAGCGGCATCGACAGCGGCGACGCGCCGAGCGCCTCGAGCGGCAGGACGTGGATGGGCGTGGCGCCGGGCGTGCGGATCTTCTGGCCCTTGAAGTCTTCCGGTGCGCGCACCGCCTTGTCGGAGAGCAGCATCATCGGCCCGTGCGGGTAGACGACCAGCGGCTCCATGCCCTGCTCGTTGCCGAGCGTGGCGAAATGCGCGCGGACGGCGGGATCCGACAGGGTGCGGGCCGCGTGGCCCATGTCGTCGAAGACGCCGGGGATGTCGAACACCTCGAAGCGCGGATCGAGGCCGACGAAGAAGCCGGATGCCGGTGCCGTGACCTCGATGGTGCCAAGCGCCACGCCCTCGACGGTCGCCGGGATCTGGCCGAGCTGGTTGGCCGGATAGAGCTCGACGGCGATCTTGCCGCCGCTGCGCTCCTCGACCCCCTTCTTGAATTCCGTCATCCAGACTTCGGTGACGTCGTGGATCGTCGGCGACGAGACCTTGATGACGTAGTCCTGGGCGAGTGCCGGCTGTGCCAGAGCGGCAAGCGCGGCGGCGGCGGCAAGGCCGCGAACGAACGATCCGACCATGGTTCCTCCCGTTTGATGTGGTTCTTGACGGGCGGCTTGCTGCCGGCCCTTCGTTTCAGGCTGTCAGTATTGGCCCTGCGGGTCGAGGCCGAACAGGTGCTGGCCGTACATGCTGGCCACCGCATCGCCGTTCAGGCTGATGTGCGAACCGGCGCCGTGGATGTCGCGCCAGAAGCGCTGCAGCGGACTGCGCACCGACAGTGCCGCCCCGCCCGACGCCTCGAACAGCCGGTCGACCGCGCCCACCAGAAGCCGGGTTGCGAAGGCGTGGTCGCGGCGGTTGCGCAGGCGCAGATCGATGTGGTCGGTCGCGCCGGCGGTCACCGCGTCCAGCGTCTCCTTCAGGTCGCGGAAGACGAGCAGCTCCGCCGCATCGATGGCGGCCGTGGCCTCCGCCGCACGGATCTGGATGGTCTGGAAATCGGCCATCTGCTTCTGGCCGCCGGCGACCGCGCCCCGGGTGACGCGGCTGCGGACATTTTCCAGGAACACGTCGCGCGCGCCGCGCGCCATGCCGAGCGCCGGGCCGACGAGACACGTCGGCACCACGGCCAGGAACGGCAGCCGGTAGAGCGGGTTGCGGTTGGTCTCCGCGCCCGGCGGATTGCCGGCGAGCAGCGGCGCAAAGGGGACGGCGCGGTGGGCCGGTACGAACTGGTCGTCAACGACGATCGTCTTCGAGCCGGTGCCGGCGAGCCCGGCGGTGAACCAGTCGTCGTCGATCGCGTACTGGGCCTTGGGGACGAGGAAGAAGCCGGGCTGCATGCCGCCGTCGCCGGTCGGGATGCGGCCGCCCAGGATCGCCCAGTCGACGTTGTCGCAGCCGCTGGCGAAGCTCCAGCGGCCAGAGATGCGGAAGCCGCCCTCCACCGCCTCGGAGCGGCCGGTCGGCGCATAGGAGACGGCCGAGATGGCGTCCGGGTTGGTCGACCAGACCTCCTGCTGGGCTTCCTCCGGGAAGCAGCCGATGAGCCACTGGTGGACGGCGCCGAGGCTGTAGACCCAGCCGGTCGAGCCGTCGCCGCTGGCGACCGTCGCCACCGCCTCGACGAAGACATCGAAGCCGTATTCGTAGCCGCCGAAGCGCTTCGGCTGGAGGATGCGGAACAGGTCGGCGTCGCGCATCTCGGCGATCAGATCCGGCGACACCCGGCGCGCCTGCTCGGTCTCCGGGGCACGGTCCCGGGCGATTTCGGCAATCCGCGCGGCGCGGCCGATGAGATCGGCGACCGCCGGCCGAGCGTCCTGTTCTGCGGCAAGTGCGAGCGACATCGCGTCCTCCCTCGGTTCTTGTTCGTTGCCAGGATCGTAGAGGCGCCCCGCCGGCCGCGCAATAAAATAAATTGCATCTGCAAATAAAATATCCGAACCTTGGCGGACCGATCCCGGGAAACGGGCCGGTATCGGGCGGAAACCAGCCGATCGCGGCGACCGGTTCAAAGCCCGGAACCCCGGGCCCATTCCGCGAATCGGATGTCATTCGCGAATGCAAGTAAATGGAGATCCCCCCATGCGCGATGCCCGGCGAGAGGCAGCCCGGCCTCCAGCACCCGCCCTGGCACCGGCCTTCCGGCTGGCCATGCGCCGGCTGGCGGCGACCGTGTCGGTGATCTCCCTCGGCCATCCGGACGGCCGCCACGGCATCACCGCGACGGCGGTGACCTCGCTGTCGATGGAGCCGCCGGCGCTGCTCGTCTGCGTGAACCAGGCCGGCTTCTTCCACCGGCTCCTGGAGCAGGAAACGCGCTTCTGCGTGAACCTGCTTCACAGCGAGCACGCCGACGTTGGCCTGGCGTTTGCCGGCAGCGAGCCGGCCGACCGGCGCTTCGCCCGGGGCGACTGGGACGAGGACGCCGACGGCGTGCCGTTTCTCCGCAACGCCCAGGCCAACCTGTTCTGTGACAAGGACCGCCAGATCGCCTACGGATCACACAGCATCTTCATCGGCTCGGTGCGGCGGGTGGAGGTGCGCGAGGACATCGCGCCGCTGATCTATCAGGACGGGGCGTTCCTGCGCCCCGAAGCCCGGCCCGGATCGCCCGGCTGACGGCCGGGATGCGGCCAAACGGGCTGTCCTCCCGGGCGTCACTTTGTGCTAGAGCGCCGCACGTTCTGATGGACTCAGAACGGCGCTCCAGCATCCTGTTCCGGAGCCATTTCTGATCGATCAGGTGTGACCACCTGATCGGAAAAGGCTCTAGCTGGCCACGCGAGACTGCGCGCCACACCGTGTCGGAGAGGTCATTTGGTCAAGAAGCCGGATCAGGCAGAAGCGGGAGACGGGAGCCTTCGCGACTCCTTCATCCTCTCCGAATTCCTGCCATACCTCCTCAATCGGGCCGGCGTGCGCATCGGCCTCAGCTTCGCCAAGGACATCGCCCACACCGGCGTCACGCTGCCGATGTGGCGCGTGCTCGTGGCGCTCTGGCAGAACGGCGACCAGCGCCTCGGCGAGCTGTCGGAGCGCACCAGCATCGACATCTCGACCCTGTCGCGGCTGCTGCTCCGGATGCAGCGGGAGGGCTACGTGGTGCGGCGCCGGTCGGGCCTCGACGGGCGCGCCCTGAGCCTCACCCTCACCGCGGAGGGGCGCGAGATCACCGAACAGATCATTCCCGTCGCCTCGCGCTACGAGGACGTGGCGATCCGCGGGATGAACCCGGCCGACGTGGCGCGCCTGAAGCGCCTGCTGGTCAAGCTCTACGCCAACATCGAGGCGCTGGACGCCCGCGCCGACAAGGCGGCCCCCGACGAGCGCGAGGAATAGCCCTCCCGGCCGGCGCGCGGCGGCAGCCCTATTCCTCGGGTTCGGTGGTGAAGGCGAGCGGATAGCCCATCTGCCGGCCGGCATCGGTGGCCCGCGTGGCCTTGGTCTCGGCCACGTCGCGCGGGAAGACGGCGACGACGCAGGAGCCCTTCTGGTGGGCGGTGATCATCACCCGCAGCGCCTCGTCCTCGGTCATGCCGAACTCCGCCTTCAGCACCATCACCACGAACTCGCGCGGCGTGAAGTCGTCGTTGAGCAGGATCACCTTGTAGAGGCGCGGCCGTTCGACCTTCGGCCGGACGGTGGCGCGCGGCCTGGTTGTCTGATCGCTCATCGGCGCCTCCGGCTGGAGCATGTCCCGTTCGGGTCATTCCGACCCGCCCGCGGCGGACGGAGCAGGATATCGGCTCGGGCGGGCCCTGGCCAACCCATCGGGCGCGGCCACGGCCGCTTCCAGGCTCCCTGCGCCGATATGATGCAGCGGCCGCCCGACGGCAAGACGGGCGCGCGCCGGCCGCGCCCGCGACGCCTCAGAAGATCGGCTTCGATCCGGCGCCGATGCCCGCCGCGCCGCCTTCCAGGCCGTTGGCGCCGTAGAGCCACTCGATGGAATCGAGCCACTCGGTCTGGGTCTTGGAGCGCATCAGCAGGTTGCGCAGCTGGGCGTGGGCGCCATCGGGGTGGAAGATGTAGTCGCCGACCCAGCGCGACTGCAGCTGGACGCGCGCCGTGCGCGGGGCGCGCTTGGCCTGGTAGGCCGGAAAGGCGCGCTCGGCATCGCCCGAGGCGGCCTCCATTTCGGCCGACAGGCAGACCGCGTCCTCCATCGCCATGCAGGCGCCCTGGGCCATGTACTGCATCATCGGGTGCGCCGCGTCGCCCAGCAGCGTCGCGCGGCCGTCGGTCCAGTCGGTCACCGGGTCGCGGTCGCACAGCACCCAGAGCTTCCAGTTGCGGCCGCGCTCGATGACCTGGCGCGGGCGCGGGTGGACGTGGTCGAAGCCGCGCCGCACCATCTCGGTGTCGACGGGCAGCCCCATCACCGGCTCCGGCGCGTCGTTGTGGTAGGTGACCACGAGGTTGAACGCCTCGCCGCCCTGCAGCGGATAGTGGACGATGTGGCACTTCGGGCCGCCCCACAGCACCGAGGCATTCCAGCGCAGGTCCTCCGGCATGTCCGCGGTTGGAATCACCGAGCGATAGGTGGTGTGGCCGGAGACCCGCGGCAGGCCGTCGCCGACCAGCCGCTTGCGGATCTTCGACCACAGCCCGTCGGCGCCGATCAGCGCGGAACCGGCGACGCGGCTGCCGTCGGCGAGGATGGCGCTGACCGTCGCCCCGTCCTGCGCGTAGTCGACCACCTGGGCGCTGGTGCGCACCTCGACCAGATCGCTGGCGGTGCAGGCGCGCACGAACACCTGGTGCAGGTCGCCGCGATGGACGACCGCGTAGGGATCCTTGAAGCGCCGCACGAACTCCTCGTCGACCGCCAGGTTCATCACCTCCTCGCCGGAGATCGCATCCATGAACCGCACGCTGTCCACGTAGACGGCAAGCGCCCGCGCCGCCTCGCCGACGCCCAGATAGTCGAAGGCGTGGAACGCGTTGGGGCCGAGCTGGATGCCGGCGCCGATCTCGGAGAGCTCGGCCGCCTTCTCCAGCACCAGCGAGCGGAAGCCCTTGCGGGCGAGCCCGCAGGCGGCGGCCAGGCCGCCGATGCCGCCGCCGACGATGAGGATGGGTCTGTCTTCGGGCATGGGCGCCCTCCCCCGTGCTTGCTTTTCGAACCCGTCTCTGGGGACGGGATGTTGTTAAGTCGTATACTTATCATTAGTATACGTGTCAATTATGGGACGCGTGCCATCAGCCAAACGGGGACGACCGATGCTGGAACTCTGGGAGATGCCCGGCCATCTGATCCGCCGCCTGCACCAGGCGTCGGTGTCGCTGTTCCTGGAGGAGGTCGGCGCCGCCGGCCACACGCTGACGCCGGTGCAGTTCGCGGCAATGTGCGTGATCCGCGCCAATCCCGGCCTCGACCAGGCGACGCTGGCGGGCCTGATCGCCTACGACCGGGTGACCATCGGCGGCGTCGTCGACCGGCTGGTGCAGAAGGGGTTCGTGCGCCGCCGCACCAGCGCCCGCGACCGCCGCGCCCGGGAACTGGCGCTGAGCGAAGCGGGCGAGGAAACGGTCGAGAAGGCCACCCCCGCCGTGCGACACGCCCAGGTGCGGATGCTGGAGGGGCTGGACCCTGACGAACGCGAGGTGTTCCTGCGGCTCCTCACCAAGGCCACCGCCGCCGCCAACGACCACAGCCGCGCGCCGCTGAAGACGGCGGGGTAGGAGCGAGCCCGCTCAGGCGGCGAGATCGCGCCGCTTCGCCAGCCACGCCAGCGTCTTGCGCCAGCCGCCGAAGACGAAGAAGTGCGCGTACACGTCGGCATCGGGGGCGAGGCCGGCGGCGTCGATGCCGGCGATGACGTCGGCCGGGTCGCGGTCCGAGGCGACGCTGAAGATCGCGCCGGGCGACTTGCGCAGGACCGACAGCGACGGCCCGACGCCGCAGCGCACCGCGAAGCCGACGAGCTTGGCGAGCGAGGTGACGCCGGCCAGGCCGAGGCGCAGCTCCATGCCCGGATGCGCGGCGGCGAACCCGGCGGCGAAGCGGCCGAGCCCCTCCCCGTCGAATCCGAACTGCGACACCGCCGCCGGCCGGATGCCGCGCGCGGCGCAGAGTTCCAGCTTGCGGGCGAAGGCGGCGTCGAGCAGCGGTGCCGCGACGGTCGGGTGCCCCTCCGGATGGACCGCGAGGTAGGCGGTGCGGATGCCCGTGTCGGCCAGCGCGGGATGGCCGAGCAGATCCGCCGCCTCGCCGAGCGGCCCGTGCGGCGTCGCCGGATTGCCGCCGACGAACAGCGCATCCTTCACGCCCGCCTCCGCCAGCCGCGCCAGATGGACGACGTAGGCCTCGGTGCTGTCGAAGTTCCGGGCGCCGAGATGCGGCACCGGCCGGAACCGGCGCTCCACCAGCGTCCGCGCCGCGTCGGCCTGGGCCGGGAGCGACTTGCCGGCGATGTGGGAGAGGAAGACGGGCGCGCCCGCCGGGAACACGGCGGCGTCCGGCGCGAAGTCCGCCACCTCGCCGGGCGCCAGCTCCAGCGACACCGGCCGCGCCAGAAGGCCATGCGCCGCGGCCTCGCCGCCCGTGCTCGGAGCCGCCGCGTGGTTCACTTCGCCACGGCCGCCGGCTGGCGCAGCAGGCCCTGCATCACGTGGTCCGAATGGAGCGCGCACTTGAGGTCGTCGACCAAGTCGACCCGCTCCCAGGAGAAGCCGCCGTCGGCCTGGGCCTCGCGGCCGAAATGGCCGTAGGCGGAGGTGCGGGCGTAGATCGGCCGGTTGAGGCCCAGATGGTCGCGGATGCCGCGCGGCGTCAGCTTCATGACGTGGCGGAGCGCCCTGGCGACCTTCGCCTCCTCGGTGTTGCCGGTGCCGTGGAAGTCGACGTAGAGCGACAGCGGCTCGGCGACGCCGATGGCGTAGGCGAGCTGGATCGTGCAGCGCTGGGCGAGCCCGGCGGCCACCACGTTCTTGGCGAGATAGCGCGCCGCGTAGGCCGCCGAGCGGTCGACCTTGGTCGGGTCCTTGCCGGAGAACGCGCCGCCGCCGTGGGGTGCCGCGCCACCGTAGGTGTCGACGATGATCTTGCGGCCGGTCAGCCCGCAGTCGCCGTCCGGCCCGCCGACCACGAACTTGCCGGTCGGGTTGACGTGCCAGACCGTGTCCTGGTCGACCCACGACGACGGCAGCACCTCGCGGATGAACGGCTCGACGATGGCGCGCACGTCGGCGGACGTCAGCGTCTCGTCGAGATGCTGGGTGGACAGCACGATCTGGGTGACGCGCACCGGCCGGCCGTGCTGGTAGGCGACCGAGATCTGGCTCTTGGCGTCGGGGCCGAGCAGCGGCGCCTCGCCGCTCTTGCGGGCCCGGGCGAGCCGCTCGAGGATCTTGTGGGCAAAGTAGATCGGCGCCGGCATAAACTCCGGCGTCTCGCGGCAGGCGTAGCCGAACATGATGCCCTGGTCGCCGGCGCCCTCGTCCTTGTTGCCGGCCGAATCGACACCCTGGGCGATGTCGGCCGACTGGGCGTGCAGCAGCACCTCCACGTCGCAGGTGTTCCAGTGGAATCCGGCCTGCTCGTAGCCGATGTCGCGGACCGCCATCCTGGCCACATGGGCGATGAAGTCGCGGGTCAGCGTCTCCGGGCCGCGGGTCTCGCCGGCGATCACCACGCGGTTGGTGGTGGTGAGCGTCTCGCAGGCGACGCGGATGTCGGCGGGGTTCCAGCCGGCGGCCACGCCCTCGCGGAAGAAGGCGTCGACGATCTCGTCGGAGATCCGGTCGCAGACCTTGTCCGGGTGGCCCTCGGAAACGGATTCGCTGGTGAAGACGTAGTCGGACTGCGCCATGTTCCCTACCCCATCTTGCGCGAGATGACGAAGCTCTCGTCGTTGAACCAGAGGCCCCCGTGCTTCTTCAGGACGTCGCGGGTGGCATCGAGATAGAGGCCGGTGCGCACGGCGTCGTTGAGCCGCTCGTCCTCGATCTGGTTGACGTAGATCGCCGCATTCCAGGCCGCGAACAGCGTCGACGTGCCGATCGGCCCCTCCAGCTCGTTGGGCAGCGTGTGCATGTCGTAGCGGAAGATCGAGCGGGCATCGGAATACGCGTTGAACTTGAGGTCGCGCCCGGCCGGACCGAGCGCCTCCTTGGTGGCCTTCAGAATGTCGTGGCGGTTGTTGGCGAACGGGTTCTCGTCCGGCCAGACGCCGTGGACGATGTCGAGCCCCGGATCGTCGCCGTGGGAGTGGATGCCGATCAGGCGGCCGCCGGGGCCGAGCGCGCGGGCAAGCGGCGCGATGACCTTCTGCGCCTTGAACTCGGCCGGCACCCGCAGGCGGTAGGGCTGCGAGGCGATGATCAGATCGTAGTCGGCGCGCATGGAGCCGGGCTTCGGGATGACCGAGTCCAGCAGGAAGCGGTGATCCTCGCGGTAGAGCACCAGCACCACGGGGCGCTCGTAGATCGGGTTGCCGGTGCGCGGATGCGCCTTGGCCTTCCAGTTCTCGGCGAGGAACGGCTCCAGCGCCGTCAGCTGCTCCTCGAAGTCGGCCGACGAGGAGCCGCGCAGTGGAACCTCCTCCCAGACCAGGCTGCTGGCGGCCGCCGGCGCATGGACGCGCAGCCATGGCGCCTCGGAATAGAACATGTTGGTCAGCACGATGACGCTGGCCGGATGCTCGTAGAAGCGGTCCGGCATCTTCTCAATGGTCAGCCGGATGTCCTCGAGCGAGATCTCCTTGCCGGCGATCAAATGCGGCATCGTCGGGTAGCGCGCGTGCATCGAGCGCATCACCCGGGTGAGCACCGTGCCGTCGCCCACTCCGGCGTCGAACAGCCGGATCGACGGCGGCTTGGGATGGATGTTCGCGAGCTCCATGGAGACGCGGTTGGCCACCACCCACTTCTCCGAGCAGGTGTTCACGAACAGCAGGTATTTCTGGCGGTTGTCGAAGAAGCGGAAGTTGCGGCCCGAGGCGGCGGCCTCCGGATCGGCCGGCGCCTCGGCCACCGGCTGGGGCGTGGCGGCGGCGTCCGCGCCGTTGGCGGCGGCGGGGGCCGCTTCCGGGTCGGCCTGCCCGGCGTCCGCGGCGCCCTGCTCGGCGGCCATGTAGTCCTCGACCTTCTTCAGGGTCCGAAGCGTGATGCTCTTGCCGTCGCGCAGGCGGGCGACGAGCTTGCCGTCGTTGGCGACGACCCGCCCGAAGGTCGACTCCGCCATTTCCCGGCTGCGGCAAAAACGGGTGATATCAGCGACGAGTTGGTTGGTATCCACGCGCGCCCATCCTCATCCGGCATCGGCCGGTCGTTTCCTCCGGAGCACCCCGCGCCTTGTGACGGCGGGTCGTGCCCTCGATCCGGATCCGGCCGTCGCGTGCCGAGGACGAGCCATTCCGCCGGCGGACGCACGGGCCGGGCGCCGGCCTTGCCTCCCATCCGGGGTGCGGCCGACGTCGCTCCTGCTTTCGGAAATTGGATTTCAGCTGCACCTGGAAGTCAAAGAGAAAGTTGCCCACGCGGATTGTGGGAAATTTCCTATAAGAACCAGATCGGCGTGCCCTCGGGCAAGCCCGTGCTCCGCCGCCTCAACGGTGGATGAAGCGCCAGGGGCTCGCCTCGTCCTTCAGCTCCAGCGGGATCTCGATCAGCGTCGTGCGTCCGCTGGCGAACGACCGTTCGAGTGCGGGGCGCAGCTCCTCGGGGCTGCGGACCTGGGCGCCGTCGACCCCGAAGGCGTCGGCCAGCTTCATGAAGTCCGGGTTCTCCAGCGCCGAGGCGATCTCGCGGCCGGCGAAGCGCTGCTGCTGGTCGCGCCGCACGTTGCCGTAGGAGGCGTTGTTGAACACCAGCACGGTGACGGCGATGCCGTACTGGACGGCGGTCGAGAGCTCCTGCACCGCGAACATGAACCCGCCGTCGCCGCACACCGAGACCACCGGCACGTCGGGCCGCGCCACCTTGGCGCCGAGCGCGGTGGCGAAGCCGGAGCCCAGCGTCCCCTGGTAGCCCGATGAGACGAAGGTGCGCGGCTGGTAGACCGGGAAGGCGTAATAGGAGGCGAAGCCGGTCTGGCAGAGCTCGTCGGTGAGGATACCGTCGTCCGGCAGCACGTCGCGGATCGCCTGCAGGTACTGGGTGTGCGGGCGGATGTCCTGGATCTCCCGGGCCGCCTTCGCCCTGGCATCGGCGATCGCCTGCGAGCGGTCGGGCATATCCGCGCCGGCCGCGTCGAGCGCCTCGATCAACGCACCGACGGCCGCCACCGACCCGCCGAGCACGTTGATGTCGCCCGGCGCGCGGCGGAATTCGGTCGGGTCGATGTCGATGCGGATGGTCTTCTGGCCGGCCGGCCGGGTCGACCAGCGCCAGCCCGGCACCTCCAGCCGCGTGCCGATGCCGATGACCACGTCGGTGTCGGCCCACAGCTCGTAGGCGTCGGCGATGGTGAGGCCGAGCGGGTGGCGGTCGGAGACGATGCCGCGCCCGGAGCGGAAGCCCACCACCGGGGCACCGAGGCGTTCGGCCAGGGCCCGCACCTCGCCGGCAGCCGGGATGGCGCCCGAGCCGACGAAGATCATCGGCGCGCGGGCGGCGGCGATCAGCTTCGCCGCTTCTGCGATTCGGTCGCCGTCGACCGGCGGTTCGGCCAGATGCGGCAGCGGATCGGCGAGGTCGACGGGGGCGCGGGCGCCGAACTGCTCCCACGGCATTTCCAGCGCCGCCGGGCCGCGCCGGAGCGACCCCATCTCCTGGAAGGCGCGGGTGACCTGCATCGGCACCAGGCTCGGATGGTCCATCCGGCCGGCCCACTTGGTCAGCCCCTCCAGGGTCGCCAGCTGGTCGGGCATCTCGTGCAGGTGGCCCCTGCCCTTGCCCAGGAATTCGCCCGGCACCTGGCCGGTGAGGCAGAGGATCGGCTCGTTGGCGCCGAGCGCGGTGATCAGGGCAGCGCCGGTGTTGAGGATGCCCGGGCCCGGCACCACCGAATAGACGCCCGGCCGGCCGCTGGCCCGCGCGTAGCCGAAGGCCATGTAGCCGCAGGCCTGCTCGTGGCGGGCGCCGATGACGCGGATGGCGTTGGAGCCGTGCAGCGCGTCGAACAGGCCGTAGATCTGCGCACCGGGCAGTCCGAAGACGGTGTCGACGCCATGCAGTTCCAGCTCGCGGACG
This sequence comes from Amorphus sp. MBR-141, assembly GCF_053628695.1. NCBI lineage: Bacteria > Pseudomonadati > Pseudomonadota > Alphaproteobacteria > Hyphomicrobiales > Amorphaceae > Amorphus > Amorphus sp. MBR-141. The sequence goes on along the minus strand of NZ_JBRJGW010000014.1, from coordinate 85,666 downwards.
ATTGCCTCGCCACCGGTCATATGGGGCATACTCGTTTCCTCATGATCAGGACGCGCCGATTGAATCTCGGCATCTGGTGGGACCGATACCGGACCGCCGCCGTCCCGTCTTGTCAATGGAAAGCACGCGTTGCCGCAGGAACGCGGCGGGGGGCGGCGGCGAGGACCGGCGGCCGGGGCCGCCTCTGCGCTCAGGCGGCGAGCGGCGCCCCGACGAGGCGGAATCGCGTCGGCGCCAGCGCACGGGGGACGAGATAGGAGCGCGTCTCGATGCGCGAGGTGACGCGGGTGCGCACCCCGCCGCCGGCGGCCGGGCCGCAGCAGTAGAGGGCGGTGATCTCCTGCACCGCCTGTTCGACGCGGCGCCGGTCGGCGTCGCGGACGGCGAGGCGCACGCGGTAGTCGTCGCCGAACGATCCCGGCATCTCCCGGCGCAGGGCGCCGTCGTCGCTGTCGAAGGCGCTGGACAGCCCGATGATGTCGAGCCGGTGCCGGAGATCGAGGCCGCGCAGGGCGAGCCGCTTCCCGATCACGTCGACGGCGAGGCGGGCCCGGGCGAGCGCGTTCGGGCCGGCGTAGGAGATCTCGGCCTCACCCAGCCAGTCGCCGGGGAAGCCGATGGTGGCCTTCAGCCGGTCGGGCCGCGGCCGGCCCCTGGCGCCGCGCACCGCGATGCGGTCCGGGCCCTGCTCGGCCAGCGTCACGCCGGTGATGTCGAGGACGACGTCGGGGGTCAGGTAGGCGGCGGGGTCGTGGATCTCGTAGAGGAGCTGCTCGCGCACCGTCCTGAGGTCGACGAGGCCGCCGGTGCCCTCGGGCTTGGTGACGACGAAGCTGCCGTCCGCCTCCACCTCGGCGATCGGGAAGCCGATGGTCTCCGGGCTGGGCACGTCCTTGAACCCCGGGTCGGCGAAGTAGCCGCCGGTGACCTGGGAGCCGCACTCCAGCAGATGGCCCACCAGCGTGCCGGCGGCCATCCGGTCCAGGTCGCTCCAGTCCCAGCCGAAATGGGCGACGAGCGGCCCGAGCGCCAGCGCCGGGTCGGCGACGCGCCCGGTGACCACCACCTGGGCGCCGGCCCGGATCGCCTGGGCGATGGCCTCGGCGCCCACGTAGGCGTTGGCGGCGATGGGCGCCTCCTGCGGGGTGGCAAGCCCGCCGTCGCCCTCCCAGGGGACCAGCGCGTCGAGATCGAGGCCGGCGCGGATGTCGTCGCCCTCGACGACGGCGATGCGGAGGCCCGCGAGCCCCTGCTCCTCCGCGAGGGAGGCGATCAGGGCGGCGGCGCCATCGGGGTTGGCGCAGCCGAAGTTGCCGACGATGACGATGCCCGCCTCGACGCAGCGGCGCAGGATCGGCCCGACCATCTCGGCCAGCAGCGGCTCGTAGCCGGCCGCCGGATCGGACAGCCGCGCCAGATGGCCGAGCGCCAGGGTGCGCTCGCCGATCGTCTCGAACATGATGGCGCCGCCGTTGCCGGCCCGGGCGATGGCGTCCACCACCGGACCGGCGGCGTCGACCCGGTCGCCGGAAAAGCCCGCCCCGGATCCGATGCGATAGGTCATGCAGGCCTCCCTTGCGTCGCTGCTGTCATCGGGACGCGGCGGCGAGCGGGCCGGACGCGTCCTCCTCGCCCTCGCCCGGCTCGCTGGAGCGCAGGTAGAAGTCCTTCGGCCAGCGGATGTGGTCGCGGCACAGGGAGACGAGCGTGTCGAGCTGGCCCGCCTCGATCGCCGCGATCATGCTGAAGTGCTCGTCGATCGCCGTTTCGCGCAGCGTCATGTTGGCGAAGCCGCGGGTGCGGATCGGCTGCGTCATCACCGAATAGTGGCGGATCGCGGCCGACAGCTCCGGATTGCCGGCGCCGGAGTAGAGCTTCTCGTGGAAGGCGTTGTTGAGCCGGGAGAGCTCCAGGTAGCGCTTTGCGCGCGAGGCGTCCCGGTGGGTCTCTGCGATGGCGCGCAGCTCCGCCAGGAAGGCCGGATCGGCGGGCACCCGCATGCGGGAGGCGGCGAGCGTCTCCAGCGCCGTGCGGATCTCGTAGAGGTCCTCCACCTCCTTGTGGGAGTAATCGCGCACCTGCACGCCGCGGTTCGGCTGGCGCAGCACCAGCCCTTCGCGCTCCAGCTCGTCGAGCGCCCGGCGCACGGCATGGCGCGTGACCTCGAAGCGCAGGATGAGGTCGTCCTCGACCAGCCGTTCGCGCGGCCGGAGCCGGCCGAGCAGGATCGCGCCCTGGAGGGCCTCGTAGACCTCGCTCCAGGCTTGGGGGCGACGGCTGCGCGACGCGTCGGGGCTGGAGACGGTCAGAGGTTCGGCGGGTTTGGACATCGGCTCGCTCACATGCATTCGGCCGACATTAGCCCACCGCCGAAGCCCCGACAATCATCGTTGACATTATCGATAATAGTCACGATGATTTTCCGGAACAGGCGGCCGCGCGTCTGGAGTCCGGCGTCCGGCGTCGGGAGCCGCCGGACGCGTGAGGCCGCCGCGCAAGCCCTCCGCAGACGAGGGAAGCCATCGCCGGGCCGGACACGGGAACCCGGGCCGGAGATGGGAACGAGACGACGGACGAAGGAGGACGGGTGAGCGAGACGGTCCGCATGCCGTTGCACCGCCTGGCGCACGGACGCTCGGGCGACAAGGGCAACCGCCAGAACATCTCCGTCATCGCCTATCGGGCGGAGGCCTGGCCGGTGCTTCTGGCAGAGGTCACCGAAGCCCGCGTGCTGGCGCTGTTCAGCCACCGCGGCGCGAGCGCCGTGGTGCGCTACGTGCTGCCCAATCTCCAGGCGCTCAACTTCGTCATCGAGGATGCCCTCGAGGGCGGCGTCAACTCCGCCCTCGCCCTCGACACCCACGGCAAGACCAACGCGTTCCGGCTCCTGTCCATGGAGATCGACGTGCCGGCCGCGCTTGCCGAGACGCTGCAGAGACAGCCGCGCGAACTTGAAACCGAAACGGGAGGACAATCATGAAAAGAACCGCCATCGCGCTGATCGCGGCGACGCTCGTCGCCACACCCGCGCTTGCCCAGCAGAAGCTCGCCATCGGCTCCACGTCGTCGTCGTCGAGCCACTACGGCTACTTCGTCGCCGTTTCGCAGCTGATCAACGAGAAGGTGCCGGACGTCGAGGCCAACGTGGTGGAGACGGGCGCGACGCTGGACAACCTGCGGCGCCTGCGCCGCGACCAGGTCGATCTCGGCCTGGTCACCACCAACGTCGCCTACGACATCTACAACGGCCGCGGCCAGTTCGAGGGGCAGGCCTACCAGCCGCTGACGCTGTGGGTGTACGCCTCGGCGCCGCAGAACGTGGTGGTCCGCAAGGACGCCGGCGTCGCCACGCTCGCCGACCTCAAGGGCAAGAAGTTCAACCCGGGCATCACCGGCTCGGCGACCGAGGCGACCTCCGAGGCGGTCTTCAAGTCGATCGGGATCGAACCCGACTGGGCGCGCGGCTCGACCGGCGACATCGTCAACCAGATCAAGGACGACCGCGTCGTCGGCTACGTGAAGAGCGGCTCGGGCAAGCGCCTCGACGCCTCGTCGGTGGACATCGCCACCCTCACCCCGATCTCCATCATCGGCCTCGACGATACGCAGGCCGAAACCGTGGCGAACGACTTCCCGAACCTCTCGGTGCTGTCCATCGGCGAGAACCAGGCCGGTCAGGGCTATCCGGCCTACAAGACGTGGGCGTTCGGCGTCGCGACGCTGGCCAAGCCCGACCTCGACGAGGAGACCGCCTACCAGATCACCAAGGCGGTGGTGGAGGACGAGACCGCGCAGGCCGCGGCCTTCTCCGGCCTGAAGGGCTCCGCCATCCCGGAGATGACAATGGAGCTGGCGACGACGCCGCTGCATCCGGGCGCCATCCGCTACTTCAAGGAGATCGGCGTCGAGGTTCCCGACCGGCTGGTCCCGAAGACCCAGTAGTCCCATTGCCGGCGGCGGGGCCGTGGCTCCGCCGCCGTCCTTCCACGTCGCGGCGGGGTCGACGCCGGACCATTTCCGGAGGCCTGAATGGGCGCCCATCTAAAGCGTGCCGTCGCCCTCGTCATCGGGGCCTTCGTCCTCTACACCGCCACCGAAGGGCCGTTCGACGCCCTGGTCCAGCGCTCGGTGATGGTGGCGCTGGTGGTGACGCTCGGCTTCCTGTCGTATCCACTGAGGCTGGGCGGCCGGGGCCGCCTCGCCGGGCTGGCGATCGACGCCGTCCTGTGGGCCGGCTCGATGGCGGCCTGCCTCTACGTCACCGTCAACGCCAACTGGATCATGACCAGCCTGCCGATGGCCGGCCCGGTCGAGATCGCGCTCGCCGCGGTGCTGGTGGTGACGCTGCTCGAGCTGGCGCGCCGCACCGTCGGCATCGCCTTTCCGATCCTCGTGCTCGTCGGCTTCGCCTACGTCTTCCTCGGCCACCTGATCCCCGGCCGTCTGGGCCACCGGGGCTACGACATCCTGTTCGTCACCGAAACGCTCTACCTCTCCGACATCGGCGTCTGGGGCTCGCTCACCGGCATCGCCTCGACGATCATCGCCGCCTTCGTGCTGTTCGGCGCGATGCTGCTCAGAACCGGCGGCGGCGACACCTTCATGGACCTCGCCCTGCTGGTCTCCGGCCGCACCATCGGCGGCGCGGCGAAGATGGCGACCGTCGCCTCCGCCTCGTTCGGCACGGTGAACGGCAGCGCGGTGGCCAACGTCGCCACCACCGGCACCATGACGATCCCGCTGATGAAGCGGATCGGCTACCCCGCGCCGATCGCCGCCGCGGTCGAGGCCGTCGCCTCCACCGGCGGCCAGATCACCCCGCCGATCCTGGGCGCCGCGGCCTTCATCATGTCGGAGATGATCGGCCTCGATTATCTGCGCATCGCGCTCGCCGCGCTGATCCCGGCGGTGCTGTTCTATGCCGGCGTGTTCCTGAGCATCCACCTGATCGCGCTCCGCCAGAAGATCGGCTACGTGCCGCCGGAGGAGATCCCGTCTGCGCGGACCGCGCTGGCCCCCGTGCGCCTGGTGCCCGTCGTGTTCGGGCTCGGCGGGCTGCTCTGGATGCTGATCTCCGGGCGCTCCGTGGCGCTGTCGGCGGCCACCGGCGTCATCTGCATGATCGTGCCGTTCGTCATCGCCGACCTGGCGATCACCCGGCGGCCGGTCGAGACGGCGAAGACGCTGCTCGGCGGGCTGGTGGAGGCCGGCAACGGCATCGTCATCATCGCGCTGATGCTGGCGGGCGCGCAGATCCTGGTGTCGCTGATCAACCTCACCGGCGTCGGCGTCACCCTCTCCTCGCTGACGGTGGCGATCGGCGGCGAGAGCTCGGTGCTGGTCGGGCTGATCGTCGCGGTCGCCTGCCTGGTGCTCGGCATGGGCATCCCGACGACGGCGGCCTACGTGCTGGTGGCGGCGGTGATGGCCCCGGCCCTCATCGCCATCGGCATCGAACCGCTGGTCGCCCACATGTTCGTCTTCTACTACGCCACCATCTCGGTGATCACGCCGCCGGTCTGCATCGCGGTGTTCGTGGCCGCCTCCATCGCCAAGACCGACTGGTGGCCGGCGGCGCTCAACGCGGTCCGGCTGGGCGCCGTCACCTACGTGGTGCCGTTCATGTTCCTCTCCTATCCGGGAATGCTGTGGTCCGGCACGCCGGTGGAGATCGCCGAGGCGGCGCTGTCCGGCGCGACGCTGGTGCTGGCGACCTCGCTGTTCCTGTCGGGAACGACGGTCCGGGACAGCCGGATGCTGGCGGCGGCGCTGTACATTCCCGCCGCCGTCCTGGCGATCGTGCCGTCGGAGGTGGCGCTCGTCGTCGCCATCGTGCTCACCGGCGCCGGCCTTGCGCTGGGCCGGCCGTTCCGCCATCCGCCCGAGTTCCGGCCGGGCGCCGACCCCGCCGCGGCCACGGCCGACGCGGCGGGATAGCCCCGCAGGCGCGCCGGGCTCTTCGCGACCCCGGCTCCGGAGAGGGCCCCGCCCCTCAGATCTCCCGGGCGCGGGTGCGCAGCTCGAACTTCTGGATCTTGCCGGTGGAGGTCTTCGGCAGCGGCCCGAACACCACCGTGCGCGGGCACTTGAAGTGGGCGAGCCGCTCGCGGCAGAAGGCGATGATCTCGTCGGCGCCGGCTGCCGCACCCGCCCTGAGCTCGACGAAGGCGCACGGCGTCTCGCCCCACTTGTCGTCGGGCCGGGCCACCACCGCGACGGCAGCCACCGCCGGGTGCCGGTAGAGCACGTCCTCGATCTCCACCGACGAGATGTTCTCGCCGCCGGAGATGATGATGTCCTTGGAGCGGTCCTTGATCTGCAGATAGCCGTCCGGATGCACGACGGCCAGGTCGCCCGAGTGGAACCAGCCGTCGGCGAAGGCCGCGTCCGTCGTCGCGGCGTTTTTCAGGTAGCCCTTCGCCACCACGTTGCCGCGGAACATGATCTCGCCGACCGTCGCGCCGTCGTGGGGCACGTCCTCCATCGTCTCGGGATCCTTGACCCGGAGGTCGGCCAGCACGTGGTAGCGCACGCCCTGGCGCGATTTCAGCCGGGCCCGCTCCTCGGCCGGCAGCGCGTTCCACTCCTCGTGCCAGGAGCACACCACCGCCGGACCGTAGACCTCGGTCAGGCCGTAGACGTGGGTGACGTCGAAGCCGGCGCGCTCCATCGCCTCCAGCGTTGCGGCCGGGGGCGGCGCGGCCGCGGTCATCACCTTGACCGGATGCGGCAGCGCGGTCGCCTCCGACAGCACGGCATCGACGACGAGGCCGAGCACGATCGGCGCGCCGCAGAAATGGGTGACGCCCTCGCTGCGGATGGCCTCGAGGATGGCGGCGCCGCTCACCTGGCGCAGGCAGACGTTGGTGCCGCCGAGCGCGGCGATCGTCCAGGGAAAGCACCAGCCGTTGCAGTGGAACATCGGCAGGGTCCAGAGATAGACCGGGTGGTGCGCCAGGTCCCAGGCGAGGATGTTGCCCATGGCGTTCATGTGGGCGCCGCGGTGGTGGTAGACGACGCCCTTGGGATCGCCGGTGGTGCCGGAGGTGTAGTTGAGCGAGATCGCCTTCCACTCGTCGTCCGGCGGTGCCCAGTCGAAGGCCGGATCGCCGCCCTCCAGGAACGCCTCGTAGCCGGTGTCGCCGATCGGCGGGTGACGGTGCGCGGCCAGCACGTCGTCGACGTCGACCACGGGGATCCGCCGCCCGAGACGCTCAAGCGCCGCCGCCATCACCGGCGCGAACTCGGTGTCGCAGATGACCATCTTCGCCTCGCCGTGCTCCAGCATGAAGGCGATCGCCTCGGCGTCCAGGCGGATGTTCAGCGCGTTGAGGACGGCGCCGGTCATCGGCACGCCGTAGTGGCACTCGATCATCTCCGGCGTGTTGGCGAGCATCACCGCGACCGTGTCGTCCTCGCCGATGCCGCGCGCGGCGAGCGCCGAGGCAAGCCGCCGCGCCCGCGCGTAGACCTCCGCCCAGTCGTAGCGCCGCGCGCCGTGCACGACCGCCAGCCGGTCCGGATAGACGCTGGCGGAGCGTTCGAGAAATCCGAGCGGCGACAGCGGAGCGAAGTTCGCGACGCGGCGGTCGAGACCGTGACTGTAGGCGCTGGTGCTCATGGATGTGTCCTCGGGGGCGCCGCAAGAGGGCGCGACTGTGCGGATGCAGGCATGGAGATCCGGAACCGGGCGCGGCTCAGAGCCGCGTGCCGGTCTCGGCATCGAAGAGCTTCGCCTTGGCCATGTTGACCTCGAAGTGGAACGGTTCGCCGACGCGGGCCCTGTCCCCGGGGCGGACCCGGGCGATCAGTTCGGCGCCGCCGAGCGAGGTGATCAGCATGGTGTCCGGCCCGGTCGGCTCGATCACCTCGACGGGGCGTTCGAAGGCGAACATGTGCGCGGACGGCTGCTGCCCGTCCCGCGCCGTGACGGTTTCCGGCCGAAGGCCCAGCTTTACCGCCCGGCCCGCCTGTCCGCGGACGGCGTCCGCCAGCTTGCCCGGCAGCGGAAAGCGGACCGCACCGGCCTCGTCGGCAACCTCGATCGCAACCCCGCCGTCGTCCGCGACGGTCCCGTCGAGGATGTTCATCGGCGGCGAGCCCATGAACGAGGCGACGAACAGATCGGCCGGATCCTCGTAGATCTCCTCCGGCGTCGCGAACTGGCGGACGTGGCCCTGGTCCATCACGGCGATGCGGGAGGCGAGCGTCATCGCCTCGATCTGGTCGTGGGTGACGTAGATGATCGACTTGCCGATGCGCTGGTGCAGCTTCTTGATCTCGGTGCGCATCTCGATGCGCAGCTTGGCGTCGAGGTTGGACAGCGGCTCGTCGAACAGGAAGAGATCCGGATCGCGCACCAGCGCGCGCGCCATGGCGACGCGCTGGCGCTGGCCGCCGGAGAGCTGCGCCGGCTTGCGGTCGAGCAGCGGCTCGATGTGCAGGAGCTGCGCCACGTCGCGCACGCTCTGCTCCTGCCGCGTCTTGTCGATGCCGCGCATCTCCATGCCGAAGGTGATGTTCCGGCGCACCGTCTTGGTCGGGTAGAGCGAGTAGGACTGGAACACCATGGCGATGTCGCGGTCCTTGGGCGGCACGTCGTTGACGACCCGGTCGCCGATCCGAACCTCGCCGTCGGAGAGCGTCTCCAGCCCGGCGACGATGTTGAGCAGCGTCGACTTCCCGCAGCCCGACGGCCCGACCAGCACCACGAACTCGCCGGGCTCGAAGGCGAGGTCGATGCCCTTCAGGACCTCGGTCGTTCCGAACCGCTTCCAGACGTTGTCGAGGGTGACGCCGGTCATGGTCATCCTTTCACCGCGCCGGCCGCCAGCCCGCGCAGGAAGTAGCGCCCGGCGACGACGTAGACGAGGAGGGTCGGCAGGCCGGCGATGATCGCCGCGGCCATGTCGACGTTGTACTGTTTCACCCCGGTGGAGGTGTTCACCACGTTGTTGAGCGCCACGGTGACCGGGTTGGAATCGCCCACCGTGAAGGCCACGCCGAACAGGAAGTCGTTCCAGATCTGGGTGAACTGCCAGATCACCGTGATGCCGAAGATGGGGATCGCCATCGGCACCAGTATCCGGAAGAAGATGGCGAAGAAGCCGGCGCCGTCGAGCTTGGCGGCGTGCACCAGCGCGTCCGGCACGTTGACGAAGAAGTTGCGGAAGAACAGCGTCGTGAAGGCGAGCCCATAGACCACGTGGACCAGGATCAGGCCGGCCAGGGTGCCGGCCAGGCCGAGCAGGCCGAGGGTGCGCGCCATCGGCAGGAGCACCACCTGGAACGGGATGAACGCTCCGAACAGCATCAGCGCGAAGATGACGTTGGCGCCGCGGAAGCGCCACTTGGTGAGCGCGTAGCCGGCAATGGCGCCGAGGAAGGTGGAGATCGCCACGCCGGGGATGGCGATCACCACCGAGTTCCAGAAATACGGCCGCAGCCCGTCGCAGCGCACGCCGACGCACGCCGTCGACCAGGCCTCCACCCAAGGTTCGAACGTCGGCGTCGACGGCAGGCTGATCAGCGAGCCGGAGCGGATCTCGTCCAGCGTCTTCAGCGAGGTCGACAGCATGACGAACAGCGGCAGCAGGTAGTAGAGCGCGAACAGCGTCAGCAGCGCGAACAGCAGGATGCGCAGGACCCGGTTCCACGGCCCGCTCGACCGGACGATGCCGTCGGTCCTGGCACTCACGGCTTCTTCTCCCGGAGTTCGGAATAGAGATAGGGCACCATGATCGCCAGGATGGTGGCGAGCATCATCACCGCGCTCGCCGCCGCCATGCCCAGTTCGCTGCGCTGGAAGGCGTAGGCGTACATGAAGGTGGCCGGCACGTCGGTGGCGTAGCCGGGGCCGCCGCCGGTGAGCGCGATGATGAGGTCGAAGCTCTTCACCGCCAGATGGGTGAGGATGATGACCGCCGACAGGAGCACCGGCCCCAGCATCGGCAGCACGATGCCGGCATAGGTGCGGATCGGCCCGGCGCCGTCGATGGCGGCGGCCTTCAGGATCTCGTCGTCGACCGAGCGCAGGCCGGCCAGGAACAGCGCCATCACGTAGCCTGACGATTGCCACAGCCCGGCGATGACGACGGTGTAGATCGCCATCTGCGGATCGACCAGCCAGCCGAACGTGAAGTCGGGGAAGCCCATGTCGCGCACCAGCTTCTCCACCCCGAGGCCCGGGTTGAGGATCCACTTCCAGGCGGTGCCGGTGACGATGAAGGAGAGCGCCATCGGATAGAGGTAGATCGTGCGCAGCACCCCTTCGGCGCGGATGCGCTGGTCGAGGAAGATCGCCAGCATCAGCCCGATGACCAGGCAGCCGGCGATGAACAGCCCGCCGAAGATGAAGAGGTTTTCCAGCGCCACGTGCCAGCGCGGCGTCGCCCACAGCCGCTCGTACTGGGCGAGCCCGATGAGGTCGTAGACGGGCATCATCCGCGACCGGGTGAAGGAGATGTAGACCGTCCAGGCGATGAACCCGTAGACGAAGAACAGGCTCAGCGCGAAGATCGGCGACACCACCAGCTGCGGCAGCCAGCGCTCCAGGCGCCACCCGCCGGGGCGCGACCGCGACTTGCCTTCGGCGGACCTCATCGAACCTCCACGCACCACGGCGCCGGACGGGAGCCGCGCGGACGCGGCGCCCCGGCGCGGCGGATCAGAGCTGGGCGCGCTCGACCGCTTCCGACAGGGTCTCGACGGCCTGCTGCGAGCTCATGTCGGAATTGAAGAAGTTGGTGACGACGTCCATGAACTCGCCGCGCACCGAGCGCGGCACGGCCATCTCGTGGGCCATCGACGGCACCAGGCTGTCGGCCGCGATCGCCGCGTCCAGGTCGGCGCGGGACTTCTGCGCGCATTCGTCGAAATCGTCGAGCGGCACGTCGGTGCGGGCAGGAATGGAGCCCTTGGCGAGGTTGAAGCTCTTCTGGAAGTCCGGCGACATGATCAGCCCGGCCAGCACCTTCTGGCCCTCCTGCTGGCTTTCGTCGCGGACCTTGAAGAAGGCGATGGAGTCGGAGTTCAGGATGAAGCCGTCGCCCGGCGCCGCGGCGCAGATGAAGTCCTTGCCGGGCACCTTGCCGGCAGCGAGGAACTCGCCCTTGGCCCAGTCGCCCATGATCTGGAAGCCGGCCTCGCCGTTCATCACCATGGCGGTGGCCAGGTTCCAGTCGCGGCCGGAGAAGTTCGGGTCGACGTAGCCGCGCAGCTTGCGGAGCTGGTCGAACACCTGGACCATGGTGCCGCTCTCGATGGCCTCCGGATTGAGGTCGACCAGCGCAGCCCGGTAGAAGTCCGGCCCGCCGATGCCCATCACCAGGACCTCGAACAGCGTCGCGTCCTGCCAGGGCTGGCCGCCGTGGGCGAGCGGGGTGATGCCGGCGGCCTTCAGCTTGTCGGCGACCGCGTTGAACTCGTCCCAGGTGGTCGGCATCTCGGCATCGACCTTGGCAAGAACCTCTGGGTTCGCCCAGAGCCAGTCGACCCGGTGGATGTTGACCGGCGCGGCGACGTAGTCGCCGTCGTATTTCATGATGGAGGCCAGCACCTTGGGAAGCCTGGCGTCCCAGTCGTTCTCGTCGGCCACGCCTTGCATGTCGGCGAGCGCACCCTGCTCGGCCCACTCCTGGATGCCGGGCCCCTTGAGCTGCACGGCGGCCGGCGGATTGCCGGACACCACCCGCGCCCGGAGCGCGGTCATCGCGGCATCGCCGCCGCCGCCGGCGATCGGCGAATCGATCCACGTGCCGCCGGTCGCCTCGTAGGCGTCCTTCAGCTCGCCGACCGCCTTCGCCTCGCCGCCCGACGTCCACCAGTGGAGCACCTCCACCTGCCCCTGGGCCTGCACCGCCGACGATGACAGGGCCATCCCAACCGCGCATGCGGCAGCCATGAACCAGCGCTCGGATCGCATGTCTTCCTCCCTGGAGGCCGGCGCACCCGAAGGGGCGGCCCGGCTCTTCTGATCTCGCGTGATCGCGCCGAAGTGCACCGTCCGGCGCCGCCGCGGATCGCCCCTGCCCGCGCTCGCCACGGCGGGCGACGGACGGATCGGGGCGACCGGCGTGCCGCGCCGACGGGCTTCGGCGTTTCGTCCCTCAGCCGACAGTGGAGGCAAGCCGCGAGGCCCGTCAAGGGCTTGGCCCCGCCGGGCGGCGCCACCGCCGGGGACCCCTTGCGGGCGCGCCGGGCGGACCGGCCTTCAATCTCACGACGTGCGACTCCGAGCGGGTTTCCGGGCACGCGCGAGGCGGCCTGTCACAGACCGTTACACGGCGCCCACACGTTAGGACGCGATGCCAAGCCGCCGCGACACGCCGGCAACATTCGATCCCCAACTCTATCCTCGTCGGCGGACTGATCCCAACCGCCGGTCCCGCTTCCGGGATCGGGCCGACGCGGGCAACGAAGGTGTGGAGACCATCATGAACCGGATGACCCTGTTTGCCGCCGCGGCGCTTGCGACGCTTTCCCTGGCGCCTGGCGCGGCGACCGCCGCGAGCTCCGCCGTCGCCACCGCCAACGTCAACATGCGGGCCGGGCCCAGCACCGCCTACCCGGCGGTGCGGATCGTTCCGGCCGGGGCCGGCGTCGTCAGCTACGGCTGCGTCGCGGACTACTCGTGGTGCGATGTCGGCTACGGCCAGGCCCGGGGCTGGGTGTCGGCGGCCTACCTGACGACCGTCGTCGGCGGCACCACGGTGGTGGTCACGCCGCAGGTCGGCTTCCCCGTCGTCACCTATTCGCCGACGGCCTACTGGAACCGCTACTACACGGCCTATCCCTGGTACGCCCGCGGCCCCGCCTACTACGGCCCGTACCGCGCGCCGGTCTACCGGGCGCCGCCGCCGCGCGGCTACGCCGCCCCCTACCGCGCGCCCTATCGCGGCGCCTGCCGGGACGGCTGCTCCGGCTCGGCGAGCGTCAGCGGGCCGCGCGGCGGCAGCGCCAGCCGCTCCTGGTCGGTCAACCGCTGACCGCGGCCGCCTCAGTCTTCTCGAACCAGCGCCCTCTCGCCCCACCCCGCCCGGTGGGGCGCGGCGGGCGCCGGCAGCGGGCGCGGCCGGCAGGCAGCGCTTCGGCGAGCCCGTCGGCCGTGCCCGCAATTCCCACCCCCACCTGGAAGGAGCCATCCATGCGCATGCCCTCTCTGACGTTCAAGGCCACCACGGCGGCAGCCCTCGCAGGCTTCGCCCTCATCGGATCGGCCGGCCTCGCCGCCGCCCAGACCCCGCCGCTCAGCCAGTCCGAGATGCGCGCCGTTGGCCAGGCCTGCAAAAGCGACATCAAGACGCTCTGCTCCGGCATCCAGCCGGGTGGCGGGCGCGTCGGCCAGTGCCTTCAGCAGAACGCCGACAAGCTGTCGGCGCCCTGCAAGCAGACGCTTTCCGAGGTCCTTGCGAAGTAGCGGCCGATCGGACGCGGAGGATCGCCAGAGCTGACCCTTGCGTATCTGGGGCCAGCCTTCGCCGCCCTCCGGAGCACCCCGCCCGGTTCTCCGGCCGGGCGACGGCCGGCGGTCACCGCCCAACTCCGCGTCCGGCCGCGCCTTCGCAAGCGCACCAATAAGAACCCTCTCTCTTCTCCAACGCCTTTTTCTCCCGGCCCTTTCGAGGGCCGGGATTTTTCGTGCGTCGGCGCAACCGCGCCCAGGCTCAGGAGGAGCGGAACCGCGGCAGCCGCACGGTGAACCGCGCCCCGCCGGTGGGCGCGTCGGCGATCGTCAGCGATCCGCCGTGGGCGTCGACCAGGCTGCGCACGACCGCCAGCCCCAAGCCCGCGCCCCCCGTCAGCCGGCTCCGCGAGGTTTCCATCCGCACGAACGGCTCCAGCAGCGCCTCGCGCAGGTCCTCCGGAACGCCCGCCCCCTCGTCGTCGACGACCAGCACCATCGCCTCGTCGTCGGCATCCACGGAGACGTGCGCCACGAAGCCGTAGCGCAGCGCGTTGTCGACGAGGTTGGCGACGATGCGCCGGAGCGCCAGCCGGTCGCCGAGCACGCTCGCCGCGCGCGCCGCCGGGCTGATCCGTCCGTCCACCGCCGCGCCGGCGGCCTGCCGGTCGGCCACTTCCTCGGCGGCGAGGTCGGCGAGTTCGACGAGCTCCTCCGACAGCTGGCCGGCCCCCGCCCGGCTGGAAATCAGCGCATCGTCGAGAAGCCGGATCATGTCGGCGATGTCGGCGATCGCGCGGTCGCGGCTCGGCCCTTCCGGGAGGTCCTCGACCCGCAGGCGCAGCCGGGTGGCGAAGGTGCGCACGTCGTGGGAAATGCCGCCGAGCATCGCCATCCGCGTCTTCAGGAGCGCCGAGAGGCGCGTCTGCAGCCGGTTGAACGCCTCGACCAGCGAGCGGATCTCCGGCGCGCTGGTGCGCACGTCCGGCAGCGGGACGGGAGCGCCGGTGAAGTCCATGCGGTCCGCCGCCTCCGCCAGCCGGGCGATCGGCCGGGTCTCGCGCTGCATGATCAGCAGCGCGATCAGCGCGACCACCGTGCCGATCAGGCCGGCCCCGAAGCCGATCGGAAGCCCGAACCCCGACACCAGCAGCGGCGTCCGGCTGTCGACGACGAGGGTCGCCTCCGGCGACAGGGCGATGCGGAACTGCAGGGCCCGCACCTGCCGGCCAAAGACGTAGGGGAAACGATCCTGCAGGCGTCCGTCCGACTGGACCGCCACGGAGAACCGCCGGGCCTCGAGCGCCGCGGCATAGCGCGCGGCGATCTCCCGGCTTTCCTCCGCCTGCGGCAGCACCGGCGCGTCCGCCGCCGGCAGGATCCGGACCTGCAGACCCCGCGTATCGACGGCCCGCATGAACAGGTCGCGTTCCTGCGGCGAGGCCTGCTCCACCAGTTGCACGATCGCCGCCAGCGTGGCGGCATCGAGCAGCGCCGTGTCGCGCGCGTCCCGGTCCCGCAGATAGTAGGAGGCGAGCGCCACCATCCACACCACCAGCAGGGTGATCAGGACGGTGACGGTGATCCGCGCGGAGAGGGAGATCCGCACCGTCAGGAAACCGGTTTCACAGGCGCGACAAAGAGATAGCCGCCGTTCCGGACGGTGGAGATGAGGTCGACGCCGGGGCTCACCGCATCGAGCTTCTTGCGCAGACGCGAGACAATCATGTCGACGGTGCGGTCGAACGGATCGGCCGAGCGGCCATGGGTCCATTCGAGGATCTGGTCGCGCGTCAGCACCCGCCGGGGCCGCTGGATGAAGCAGGCGAGCAGGTCGAATTCGGCGGTGGTCAGCGCGATGTCGCGGCCATCCTCGCGGCTGAGCTGGCGCGCGTCGAGGTCGACCACGAAGGAGGCGAAGGCGAAGCGGCGCGTCGGCGGCGTCATCGCCATCCCCTGCCCGCGCCTGAGGATCGCCCGGACCCGCGCCAGAAGCTCGCGTGGCCCGAACGGCTTCACCAGATAGTCGTCAGCGCCCATTTCCAGCCCGAGCACGCGATCGATCTCGTCGCTCTTGGCCGTCAGCATCAGGATCGGCATGGCGTCGCGGGCGCGAATCCGGCGGCAGATGGAGAGCCCGTCCTCCCCCGGCAGCATCAGGTCGAGGATCATCAGGTCGGGCCGGCAGCGCGACAGCACCGCGTCCATGCCCTGGGCGTCCTCGGCCTCTTCGACCGTGTAACCCTCACGGCGCATCATCTCCACGACGAGGCCGCGGATCTCGGCGTCGTCCTCGACGATCAGAAGGGTCGTACCGGGTGTGCTCATGGGCGCTTTTTTCCGGCATTCCGGCAAAGGGCGCAAGCCGTCGCCCCACTTGCCGACGGCCAGGTCGACCACCGGCCCGGCCCCGTGACCCGGCGTTACAGATCGGTGACGCATTGCCAAGATTTAATGTTTCACGGCGATGCGGACGTGAAACCAGCCCCCCAGATTGACCGGACGCAGGTCGTCCGAGGCGGCCCGCATGCGCAAGGCAGCGAGATGTCATGTCCGCGGTGTCCACGTTCGGTACCGACTTTCCGACAACCACGCGTCCAGCGGCGCCGCTGCCGCGGCCCCGGACCCCGGGCTTCGTCGAAGCCTATCTGGCCATGCGGCGCAATCCGATCACCGCGCTGTCCGAACGGGCCTACGAGGAGCCGATCATCGACCTGATCCGGCCCGGCCGGGCGCTGCTGGTCTCCGACCCGGCGATGATCGAGCACGTCCTCGTCCAGAACGCCGCCAACTACCGCAAGAGCCCGCAGCAGCAGCGGCGGCTGCGGCCGGCGCTGGCCGACGGGCTGCTGACCGCCGAGGGCGAGACCTGGCGCAGCACCCGGCGGATCACCGCGCCACTGTTCAGCCCGAGCGCCGTCGGCCTGGTCCTCGACGACATGCAGGCCGCGACCGAGGCGATGCGGGAGCGCTGGGAGGCGCGCGGGCACGATGCGGCGCCGCTCGACCTCACCGCCGAGTTCCAGCGCCTGACCTACGAGATCGTGTCGCGCACCGTGTTTTCCGGGGCGCTCGATCAGGACCGAGCCGCCATCCATGCCAACATGGCGATCTACTTCGACACGCTGGGGCGCATCGATCTCGCGAGCCTGCTCGACCTGCCCGACTGGTGGCCGACGCTCGACAAGCTGCGCGCCGCCAGGTCGCTCAAGGTGTTCCGCAGCGTCGTCGACACCACCGTCGCCAACCGGCTTGCCGAACCGCAGCGCGACCGCAGCGACCTCCTCGACCAATTGTTCCACGCCAGCGATCCGAAGACCGGACGGACGCTCGACAACGCCGCCGTGTCCGACAACGTGCTGACCTTCCTGGCGGCCGGCCACGAGACCACCGGCAACGCCCTTGCGTGGATCTTCTATCTGCTGGCGCTGCATCCGGAGGCCCAGGACCAGGTGCGGGCCGAGCTGCAGGAGATCTGCGGCGACGGCGCGATCGACCGCGACCGCCTGGACCGGCTCGAGTTCACCAAGGCCGTCATCAACGAGACCCTGCGGCTCTATCCGCCGGTGCCGTTCATGGCGCGCGAGGCCATCGACGCCGACGATCTCAACGGCCAGCCGGTGCGCAAGGGCATGCAGGTCGTCATCTCGCCCTGGGTGGTCCACCGGCACCGGACGCTGTGGGATGCGCCGGACGCGTTTCGCCCGGAGCGCTTCCTCGGCGAGGCGGGACGCGCGATCGCCCGCGGCGCGTTCCTGCCGTTCGGGCTGGGCCCGCGCATCTGCATCGGCCAGCGCTTCGCGGTGCAGGAGATGCTGACGGTCGTAGCCGCCATCCTGCCGCACGTCCGCTACGACCTGGTCGATCCCGGCTCGGTGTTTCCCCAGGCGCGCATCACGCTGACGCCGAAGGGCGGCCTGCCGGCGTTCGTCCGCGCCTTGCGGCGGTGATCCGGTCCCTCAGAGCGCGTCGATCGGCACCTTGAGGAAGCGCCGGCCGCTGTCGTCGGGACGCGGCAGCGCGCCGGCCTTCATGTTCACCTGCAGCGACGGGATGATCAGCTTCGGCATGTCGAGCTGGGCGTCGCGGGCGGTGCGCATGGCGATGAACTCCTCGCGCGAGCGGGCGCCGCCGACGTGGATGTTGCTGGCCTTCTCCTCCGCCACCGTGGTTTCCCAGCGGATCTCGCGGCCGTTCGGCCCGTAGTCGTGGCAGATGAACAGCCGCATCGCGTCGGGCAGCGCCAGCACCTTCTGGATCGAATCGTAGAGCGTGCCGGCGTCGCCGCCCGGAAAGTCCGCCCGGGCGCTGCCGCCGTCCGGCATGAACAGCGTATCGCCCACGAACGCGGCGTCGCCGATCACATGGGTCATGCAGGCCGGCGTGTGCCCGGGCGTGTGCATGGCGAACGCCGTCATCGACCCGATCCGGTAGGTGTCGCCGTCGTCGAACAGGCGGTCGAACTGGCTGCCGTCGCGCTGGAACTCGGTGCCCTCGTTGAACACCTTGCCGAAGGTCTCCTGCACCACCGTGATGTTGCGGCCGATGCCGACCTTCCCGCCGAGCTTCTTCTGGATGTAGGGCGCGCCGGACAGGTGGTCGGCGTGGACATGGGTTTCGATCAGCCACTCCAGCGACAGGCCGTTCTCCTCGATGAAGCGGATCATCGCATCGGCGTGTTCGAAGGCGGTGCGGCCGGACGCGTAGTCGAAGTCCATCACCGCATCTATGACCGCGCAGGCGGACGATTCCGGATCCTTCACGACGTAGCTGATCGTGTTCGTCGCCGGATCGAAGAAGGCCGTCACCTCCGGCTTCACCGACATGTCGACGGGATAGTTGGTCATGGTCGTATCTCCCCAATCGTTTGTCCGACCCTCGCCGCGGACACTGACGCGCGCGATGCGCCAGATCAATTACATGAGAAAAATCTAATATTCCGAACCGCCGTTTCAACGGCGGACCGGGCCACGTGCCCGCTTGCGCGGTTTCCATGAATATGCATAGATTTTGAACGCGCCGATTTCGGCGTCACTTGCCATTTCCCCTGGTCGGATTGAGGACGGTAGCTCGTGCAGACAGCGGTCATCGGCGGAGGGAACGGGTCGTTCGCTGCCGCGGTCGACATCACCCTTCGGGGCCATTCCGTCCGGTTCTGGCGGCGCGATGCCGCCGCGCTGGAGCCGACCCGGGCGGCGGGCGGCATCGAGGTGAAGGACTTCGAGGGCACCCGCTTCGTTCCCGTTGACACCATCACCGCCGACCTCGGCCAAGCCGTCTCCGGCGCCGAGCTGATCGTCGCCCCGATCCCGGCCTTCGGCCAGGTCGAACTGGCCCGCGCGCTGGCGCCGCACCTGACAGACGGCCAGGTGATCTATCTGCCGCCGGGCACGTTCGGCAGCTACGTCATGATGAAGACGCTGCGCGATGAAGGCTGCACCGCCGACGTGGCGATCGCCGAGACGGGCACCCTGCCCTGGCTCTGCCGCAAGCACGGCGACAACACCGTCGCCATCACCACCCGCGCCACGCGCCTGCCCACCGGCGTCTTCCCCGCCCGCCACACCGAGCGCGCGCTCGCGGTTATTTCCGAGGCCTTTCCGGGCGCCATCGAGCCGGTCGAGGATGCCCTGTCCGGCGCCCTGATGAATGCCGGCCCGATCATCCATCCGCCGCTGATCATCATGAACGCCGGCCCGATCGAGCACTTCGAGCACTGGGACATCCACAACGAGGGCACCCAGCCGTCGATCCGCGCCGTCACCAACGCGCTCGACGCCGAACGCATGGCGGTGCGCGAGGCGCTCGGCTATGCCGCGCCCCACTTCCCGCTCGCCGACCACTACACGTCAGACGGCGACGAGTGGATGTACGGCGCGCTCGCCCACGACAAGCTGACCGACAGCGGCGACTGGCGCGAGCACCTCGTTCTCAAGACCCACCGCTACATGCGCGAGGACCTGGCCCTCGGCCTAGGCTTCATCGTGTCGGTCGGCCGCTGGATCGGCGCCCCGGTCCCCGTGGCAGCCGGCCTGTTTGCCATCGGCGGGGCGATCGTCGGCGAGGACTTCTCCGCGACCGGCCGCAGCCTGGAAACGCTGGGGCTGGCCTCCCTCACGCCGCCGCAGATGACCGACCTCCTGCGCGAGGGCCTCTGAGATGGCCCCCCGCATCTGCGCCATCGGCGCCGGCCGGATGGGCCGCGGCATCGCCCACGTGTTCGCCTATGCGGGCTCCGAGGTGGTACTGCTCGACGCCAAGGAGCGCCCGGCCGAGGACTTCGCGAAACTCGAAGCCGACTCGCTCGCCGAGATCCGCTCCGGCCTGGAGACGCTGGCGGCCCTCGGGCTGTTCGATCCCTCGGTCATCGACCGCATCATGGCGCGCATCACGGTGATGCCGCGCAGCCGGGTCGCCGACGCCGTGGGTTCGGCCGCCTTCGTCTTCGAAGGCGTGCCGGAGCGCAAGGACGCCAAGGCCGACGCCTTCTCGCTCGTCGATCCGCACCTCTCCGACACCGCAGTGGTCGCCTCCACCACCTCGACCATCCTGGTCGACGAGCTGATCGACATGGTCTCCCGGCCGGGCCGCTTCCTGAACGCCCACTGGCTGAACCCGGCCTACCTGGTGCCGCTGGTCGAGCTGATGCCGTCGGAGCGCACCGACGAGGCGGCCGTCGCCGCGCTGGAGACGGTGCTGACGGCGATCGGCAAGGTGCCGGTCCGCCTCAAGGCGTCGCCCGGCTACATCGTGCCGCGCGTGCAGACGCTGGCCATGAACGAGGCGGCCCGGATGGTGGAGGAAGGCGTCGCCACGCCGGAGGCCATCGACAAGGCGCTGCTCTACGGCTTCGGGTTCCGCTTCGCGGTGCTCGGCCTGCTCGAATTCATCGACTGGGGCGGCAACGATATCCTGTACTATGCCAGCCGCTACATGGCCGGCGCGATGGACGACGACCGCTTCGCCGCCCCGGAGATCATCGACCGGAACATGAATGAGGGCCGCAACGGCCTGCGCGACGGGATCGGCTTCTTCGACTACGCCGACCGCGACGTCGCCGCCTACCGCAAGGAGCGCCTCGGCCGCTTCGTGGACCAGCTCAAACTGCTCGATCTCGTTCGTCCGCCCGCGTGAGGAGACGCG
The DNA here is from genome assembly GCF_053628695.1 of Amorphus sp. MBR-141. Taxonomy (NCBI): domain Bacteria; kingdom Pseudomonadati; phylum Pseudomonadota; class Alphaproteobacteria; order Hyphomicrobiales; family Amorphaceae; genus Amorphus; species Amorphus sp. MBR-141. The sequence continues at coordinate 65,121 of NZ_JBRJGW010000014.1, read as the reverse complement.
GCGGACGGCGGGCAAGACCAACAACAAGACCCGCCTTTCCGACGATCCATCATCGGGCGCGGTGCGCCCGCCGCCAGAGGGAGAACTCCATATGAACCTTCAGCCGTTCCTGAAAACCGTCGCGGCCGGCGCCCTGATGGGCCTGCTCGCGGCCGCCCCGGCGCGGGCCGAGGAAGTGGTCCTCAAGGCCGTCACCGCCTTCCCGGCCTCGCTCGATTTCGCCCAGAGCTTCCAGCGCTTCGTCGCCAAGGCGAACGAGATGGGCAAGGGCGTCGTCCAGATCCAGTACATGGGCGGCCCGGAGGTGGTTCCCCCGCCGCAGCAGGCCCAGGCCGTGCGCCGCGGCGTCATCGACATGCAGTACGGGCCCGGCACCTACTATCTCGGCGACATGCCGGAAGTGGACGCCTGGGTCGGCTCGACGGTCAGCGCGATGGAAGCCCGCAAGAACGGCGGGTTCGCGGTGATGCAGGAGGTCTACAAGCAGAAGCTCGGCGCCTACCTGCTGGCGCACATCGATTCCGGCGTGGGCTTCCACATCTACCTGACCGAGGAGCCGAAGCGCACCGCCGACGGCGGCGTCGACCTGACCGGCCTGAAGCTGCGCAGCCAGCCGATCTACCGCGAGTTCTTCGACGCGCTCGGCGCGACCAGCGTCTCGGTGCCGGTTCCGGAAGTCTACACGGCGCTCGAGCGCGGCGTGGTCGACGGCATCGGCTGGCCGCTGGTCGGCATCAAGGACCTGTCCTGGGACAAGTTCCTGAAGTACCGGATCGACCCGCCCTTCTTCCAGACCGACCTCGTGGTCATGATGAACGAGGAGAAGTGGGCCGGCCTGTCCGACGAGGCGCGCGCGATCCTGACCAAGGCCGCCGCCGAGTACGAGCAGGAATCCTATGACCACTACCAGGAGGTCATCGAGGAGACCGACAAGGTCGTCCGCGCCGACGGCATGCAGGTGATCGACATCACCGGCAAGGCCCGCGAGGAGTTCCTCGAGACGGCCTTCGAGACCGCCTGGAACCGCCTGAAGGCCAGCGGCAGCGACAAGTACGATGCCCTGCGCACGGGCTACTACGCGCAATAGTCCCGGCCTTCGCCAAGACCCACCGGCAGCCGGACGCGGTCGACTTCCAAGCCGCGTCCGGCCGCCGGTTCGTCTGTTCCCCCGCGACGAGCCGGTGACCCGATGCGTGCGCTGATCCGCCTCTACGACCTCCTGATCATCGGCTTTGCCGTGTTCGGCGCCGCCACGCTGGCCGTGTCCACGGTGCTGATCGTCGCCGACGTGCTGCTGCGCAACCTCGGCTTCACGCCGATCCAGGCGGCGAGCGCCCTCGTCGAATACGCGATGCTGGCGGCAACGGCCGGCGGCGCCCCCTGGCTGGTGCGGCGCAAGGGGCACGTCGCCGTCGACAGCCTGATCGACCAGTTTCCGCCGGTGGTCTACCGCGCCTTCGTGGTCGGCGGCATGCTGCTCTCCATCTTCGTCTGCGCCTTCCTGGGCTGGCGCGCGGCCATGCTGGCCGCCGACGCGATCGCCCGCGGCGCCGTCGACATCCGCTCCATCAACATCCCCGGCTGGGTGGCCTACGCGCTGCTGTCGGCCGGCCTCGTCCTGTGCGCCACGGAGTTCCTGCGGCTGCTGATCCTGCGCGGTAGCGACGTGGAAGCCCAGCACGGCAGCGGAGCCTGAGCATGGATTGGCCCCAGGCTGCCCTCATCCTCCTCGGCGGCATCGTCGCCCTCATGGCGGCGGGCGTGCCCGTCGCCTTCGCCTTCCTGGCGATCAACATCGTCGGCGTGCTGATCTTCATGGGCGGCATGGCCGGCATCGACCAGCTGGTCGACAACGCGTCCGGCACCATCACCACCTTCACGCTGGTGCCGGTGCCGCTGTTCATGATCATGGGCGAGCTGTTCTTCCACACCGGGCTGGCGATGCGCGTCTTCGACGCCCTCGACAAGTGCCTGGGCGGCATCCGCGGCCGGCTGTCGTACCTCACCGTCGGCGGCGGCACCCTGTTCGCCACGCTCTCCGGCTCGTCGATGGCGAACACCGCCATGCTCGGCTCGCTGATGATGCCGGAGATGCTGAAGCGCGGCTACAAGAAGCACATGATCATGGGGCCGATCCTCGGCACCGGCGGCCTGGCGATGATCATCCCGCCGTCGACGCTGGCGGTGCTGCTCGGCTCGCTCGCCCGCATCGACGTCGGCGCGCTGCTGATCGCCGGCATCATCCCCGGCCTGATCCTCGCGGTCCTCTACGTCGTGCTGATCCGCATCCAGATCGCCCGCGATCCCGATGCGGCCCCCGGCTATGCCGCCGAGCGGGCGCCGCTCGGCGAGATCGCCAAGGCCTTCGCCATCAACGTCCTGCCGATGGGCCTCGTCGTCTTCTCGGTGATCGGGCTGATCCTGCTCGGCTGGGCGACGCCGACGGAGAGCGCCGCCTTCGGCGTCCTCTCGGTCGTCGTGCTGGCCCTGTGCTTCCGCTCGCTGACCTGGTCCGCGATCGTCAAGGCGCTGACGGAATCGCTCGCCGTCACCGCGATGATGTTCCTCATCATACTCGGCTCGTCGACCTTCTCCCAGGTGCTGGCGTTCTCCGGCGCCACCTCCGGGCTTCTCGGCTGGGCGACCAGCTTCGACGTCGGGCCGAACGTCATGCTGCTCGCCATGCTGGTGACGCTGATCGTGCTGGGCATGTTCATGGACCAGCTCTCCATGATGATGCTGACGCTGCCGATCTTCATGCCGCTGGTGGCCACCATGGGCCTCGATCCGGTCTGGTTCGGCGTGGTCATGCTGCTTGCGCTGGAGCTCAGCCTCGCCACGCCGCCGTTCGGGATGCTGCTGTTCCTGATGGTCGGCGTCGGGCCCCCCGGCACCACGCTCGGCGAGGTGGCGCGCGCCGCGGCGCCCTACATCGGCTGCACGCTGCTGTTGATCTGTCTCCTTGCGCTGTTCCCCCAGATCGCGCTCTTTCTACCCCACCTCATGAACTGACCCATGCGGAAGGGTGCCCATGCCGACGCCGCCGGAGACTGACCACGGGGACGACCCGCCGGCCGGGCCGCCGACGTTCGCCGACCTCGGCCTGGAGCGCTTCGCGCCCTATCTGATCAACCGCATCTCCGAGCGCTGGAACACCACCATCCGTGACGCGCTGAAGGGGTCCGATCTCACCACCATGCGGATGCGGGCGCTGGCGACGCTTGCCGACCGTCCCGGCCTGACCATCAACGAGCTCTCGGTGCTGGCGGTCAGCGAACAGTCGACGATGAGCCGAAACCTCGACGCCATGGAAGAGGCCGGCCTCGTGCGCCGGGTGCCCAAGTCCGACGACCTGCGGGCGCGCGAGATCTACATCACCCCCGAAGGCCAGCGTGCCCTCGACGCCTTCTGGCCCACCATGCACGGCCACTACCAGGAACTGCTTGCCGGCCTCAGCGACGCCGAACGCGACCAGTTCCTCGGCCTGCTCAACAAGGTGCTGGTCAACATCCGGCAGAACCCGTTCTGATCGCCGGCTTGCGTTCCGGTCCCTCGGCATTTCAGATTTGACAGGTTCCAGACACTGCCTGATTATATGCATATGCAGATAATTCGCAGGACGGGGTGCGCTGATGGCTGAACGGTCGTTTGCCAAGGAAGTCGAAAAGCTCCGCCTCGGTGACGGGGAGGACTTTTCCGGCGAGGGCATCCTCGCCGTCACCAAGGCGCTGCTGCAGGCGGGTGTGGGCTACGTCGCCGGCTACCAGGGCGCGCCGATCTCGCACCTGATGGACGTGCTGGCGGACGCCCAGGACATCCTGGCCGAGCTGGGGATCCGGTTCGAATCGAGCGCCAGCGAGGCGACGGCGGCGGCGACGCTCGCCGCTTCCGTCCACTACCCGATCCGTGGCGCAGTCACCTTCAAGTCCACCGTCGGCATCAACGTCGCCTCCGACGCGCTCGCCAACCTGTCGTCGGGCGGCGTCAAGGGCGGGGCGCTGATCATCGTCGGAGAGGACTACGGCGAAGGCTCCTCCATCATGCAGGAGCGCAGCCACGCCTTCGCGATGAAGTCGCAGATCTGGCTGCTCGACCCGCGGCCGAACCTGCCGAAGCTGGTCGACATGGTGGAGAAGGGCTTCGAGCTGTCGGAGGCGAGCGCCACGCCGGTGATGCTGGAGATGCGGATCCGCGCCTGCCATCTGACCGGCCACTTCACCGCCAAGGACAACGTGCGCACGGCGATGACCACCGCCGACGCGCTCAACGCGCCGCGCCGGGACACCCAGCGCATCGTGCTGCCGCCGGCGAGCTTTGGCCACGAGCAGGACAAGATCAAGGTCCGCTGGCCCGCCGCCGTCGACTACATCAAGCGCAACGGGCTCAACGAATTCTTCGGCCCTGAGAGCGGCGACGTCGGCATCGTCCTGCAGGGCGGCATGTACAACGGCGTGATCCGCGCCCTGCAGCGCCTGGGGCTGGCCGACGCCTACGGCAAGACCGATGTGCCCCTCTACGTCCTCAACGTCACCTACCCGCTGATCGACGACGAGTTCCTGGAGTTCGCCCGCAGCAAGCGCGCGGTCCTGATGGTGGAGGAAGGCCAGCCGAACCACATCGAGCAGGCGTTCGGCGCGATGCTCCACAAGGCCGGGATCGACACGGTGCTGGCCGGCAAGGACCCCTTCCCGATGGCCGGCGAGTACACCGGCAGCGTCATGGTCGCCGCACTCCGCCGGTTCGTGTCCGACCACGCGCCCAGCCTGCTGTCCGACCGCTACCGGGCCCCCAACGAGCCCGACACCAGCGACCAGGAGCAGATCCTCGCCGACAACCTGCCGGCCCGTCCGCCCGGCTTCTGCATCGGCTGCCCGGAGCGGCCGATCTTCGCCGCCATGAAGCTCGTCGAGCAGGAACTCGGCGAACACCACATCGCCGCCGACATCGGCTGCCACCTGTTCGCGGCGCTGCCGCCCTTCAACATCGGGGCGACGACGATGGGCTACGGGCTCGGCCCGGCGTCGGCCTCCGCCTTCAACGTGAAGGCCGACAAGCGCTCGATCTCGGTGATGGGCGACGGCGGCTTCTGGCACAACGGGCTGTCGAGCAGCATCGCCAACGCCGTCTACAACGAGAACGACAACGTCATCCTGATCGTCGACAACTACTATTCGGCGGCGACCGGCGGCCAGGACATTCCGTCCAGCCGCGCCGACAACCGCAGCCGCTCCACCAACCACCCGATCGAGGCGGCCGTGCGCGGCGTCGGCGTCGACTGGGTCCGCTCCCTCGACCGCACCTACGACGTCGCCAAGATGCGCGCCACCCTGAAGGAGGCGCTTTCCTCGCAGGATCCCGGCCCGAAGGTCATCGTCGCCTCGTCGGAATGCATGCTGAACAAGCAGCGGCGCGAGCGGCCGCTGACCCAGAAGGCGATCGCCGCCGGCACGCGTACCGTGAAGCAGAAGTTCGGCGTGGACGAGGACGTCTGCACCGGCGACCACGCCTGCATCCGCCTGTCGGGCTGCCCCTCCCTCTCCGTCAAGCGCCTCGACGATCCGCTGCGCGACGATCCGGTGGCGGCGATCGACCAGAACTGCGTCGGCTGCGGCAACTGCGGCGAGGTCGCCGAGGCCGCGGTCCTGTGCCCGTCGTTCTGGCGCGGCGACATCGTCCACAATCCCGGCCGGCTGGAACGGCGCATCGCGCGGCTGAGGACGCAGATCGTCGGCTGGCTCCAGGAGCGCCGCGCACGCGGCCGTCTGACGTTCGAGAGGGTCGCCTGACATGAACGCCATGACCCACGACATCGTCGATCCTCCCGTCGACGCCGCCGTCATCAAGCTGGCCATCCTGGCGATCGGCGGCCAGGGCGGCGGCGTCGTCACCGACTGGGTCGTCGACACCGCCGAGCGCAACGGCTGGGTCGCCCAGGCGACCAGCGTGCCCGGCGTCGCCCAGCGGACCGGGGCCACCATCTACTACGTGGAGATGACCAAAACCGACGGCCGCCAGCCGGTGCTGGCGCTCTCGCCGTCGGCCGGCGACATCGACATCGTCGTCGCGGCCGAACTGATGGAGGCGGGCCGCGCCGTCCAGCGCGGCTTCGTCACCCCCGACCGCACCACCCTGATCGCCTCGTCCCACCGGGCCTTCGGCATTCTGGAGAAGGCCGCCCCCGGCGACGGGATCGGCGACGGCGGCGCGGTGTCGGGCGTCCTGAGAAATGCGGCGCACCGGCTCATTCTCGACGACATGGAGACCGTCGCCCAGAAGAGCGGGTCGGTGATCTCGGCGAGCCTGTTCGGCGCGCTGGCCGGATCCGGGGCGCTGCCGTTCCCCCGGGAAAGCTACGAGGAAACCATCCGCGAGAGCGGCAAGGGCGTCGCCGCCAGCCTCCGGGCCTTTGCCGCGGGCTACGACATCGCCCAGGCGCCGGGCGCGCAGGCCGCCGCCGAAACGCCGTCGCCCGCAAGGCTGGCCGGCGCGGACGCCGGCCCGTCCGGACCGTCGGCTCTGGTCGACGCCTACGGGCGGCTGCTTCACCGCATCGACGCGGAGTTCGCCCCCGCCGCCCGGCCGATGCTGCTCGCCGGACTGCAGAAGGTCGTCGACTACCAGGACATCGCCTACGGCGCGGAGTACCTGGACCGGGTCGCCGACATCGCCCGCCTGGACGCCCCTTCGGGCCCCCTGGACCTGACGATCGCGGCGGCGAAATACGTCGCCAACGCCATGGCCTACGACGACGTCATCCGCGTCGCCGACCTGAAGACCCGCAAGGCCCGCTTCGAGCGGGTGCGGGCCGAGGCGCGCGCCACCGACGACCAGGTGCTGACGATCACCGAGTACATGCACCCGCGCGGCGAAGAGGTCTGTGGCATGCTGCCCGCCCGCTTCGGCGCCGCCATCGAGGCCCGGCCGGCCACCCTCGCCTGGCTGGACCGGCGGGTGAACAAGGGCCGGCGCGTGCGCACCGACACGGTGTCGTGGTTCGTGATGCTCTACCTGCTGGGTGGAATGCGCAGGTTCCGGCGCGGACTTCTGCGGCACCGCCACGAACGCGCGCACATGGAGGCGTGGCTGACCGCGGTGCGCACCACCGTCCCGCAGAACTACGCTCTCGCGGTCGAGATCCTGAAGTGCCGGCGGCTCATCAAGGGCTACAGCGACACCCACGCCCGCGGCGTCTCCAAGTACGACCGGGTGCTGTCGGCGGTGCCGACGCTGGCCGGACGTGACGACGGTGCCGACTGGCTGCGCCGCCTGCGCGAGACCGCTCTCAAGGACGAGCGCGGCAGCGGCCTCGACGGCGCGCTGCGGATGATCTCCGAGCTGGATCGGCCGGTGGCGGCGGAGTAGCGCGCGCCGTCCGCCTTTCCGGACAGTCGGACCGCCCTGCCCGCCCGCTATTCCGCCGGCGCGCCGCCCGACACCAGCCTGAGCGCCGGTCGCGCGGGTTTCGGCGCGATGGGCATCCGTCGCGCCGTCGTGCGGTCCGAGGCGCGGGGACCGGCCGCGCCGACGTGCCCGACGACGCACAGCGCCGGATTCGGCGACAGCGCCAGCCGGTGGCAGGCGACGTCGACGAAGCCGGTCTCCCGCATCTCCGCCGCCAGGTCCTCCGCACCGCCCAGAAGCTCGTCGTCGCCGACCTTGCGCATGCGCGGCTGGTAGACGACGACCAGCCGGCCGCCCTCGCCGAGCAGCTCGCCGATGATGTCGAAGGCGTGGAGACGGTCCGGGAGGAAGTGGACCACGTTGACCATGAAGGCCGCGTCGAGCGGGCCGTCGTCGTGCCGCAGCGTCTCCAGCCCGCCAAGACGGAAGACCACGCGGCCGTCCGCAACCGCGGGCCGGTTTCGCCAGTCGGCCTGTCGGATCATCTCGATGGAATGGTCGAGCGCCAGCACCTCGCCCGCCCCGGCCTGCAGGGCGAAGCGGACGCCGACGCCCGGACCGCATCCGAGCTCCAGCACGCGGTCCCCGTCGCGAAGCGCGAGGTGCTCGACCGCCCACCGGTTGCGCTTGCGGTTGGAGCGCCGGAAGGCCATCACCAGGCCGGCGGTCTTGCCGAATTTCCCCGTGGGACGCCGGAATTGCGCGACGACCGCCGCCCGCGCGCGCTGCACAAGGACGTCCAGCCCCAACGTTCTCGGAACGGATCGCAGCCTCCCGGCCACCACACAGCCCATATCGCCCCTCCCCACCCGTCATCCATCGAGCGGCCCGGCCCAACCGGACCCGCTCCGCCCCAGTCTCGTCCTCAAGTTGGGCAAAATGCGGAAATTGCCAGCCCTGAAACGGCGGGCCATTCTCCCGAAGGCCAAAAAGGAGAGATCGAGACGATGCCGAGCACGACCATTCCCACCCTGCGCTACGCCGACGCCCCGGCGATGATCGACTGGCTCTGCACGGTGATCGGCTTCGAGAGACAGCTGGTCGTGGAGGACGGCAGCGGCGGCATCGCCCATGCGCAGCTGGTCCTCGGCGACGGCATGATCATGCTGGGCAGCGCCATCGACAACGCCTTCGGCAAGCTGCAGTCCACCCCGGCCGGGCTCGGCGGCGTGACCCAGAGCGCCTATCTCGTCGTGGCCGACGTGGACGCCGTCGCGACGAAGGCGGAAGCGCTCGGGGCCCGCATCGCCATCGCCCCCCGGGACGAGGACTACGGCGGCCGCGGCTGTTCCTTCTTCGACCCGGAAGGCCACCTCTGGAACATCGGCACCTACGACCCCTGGGCCTGACGGCGCGCCGAAGCACGGTGGCCGGGCCTTCACACGCGGGTCATGCGGCGTCGGCATAAGCGCCGGCGTGCCCCGGCACACGCCCGGCCGCCGGCCAAGACCGGCACCCACCGGGCATCTCCGGCAGATCGCCGGGGCCGGGACGCAGCCTTCCAATCGAGCGGTTCGGCCTGCCGTTGCGGCGCGCAGCCTCCGCCACCCTTGCGCCTTTGCCCGAAAGCCGACGAAACGGAGCGCCCCCGTGAAGACGAAGACAGTCGACCCGTTCCGGCAGATCGAGGACCTGCGCAAGGCGATCCAGGCCGACGACCGCCTGGCGATCAGCCAGATCATCAAGACCTTCGGCGCCAGCGACTACGTCGAGACGATCGAGTGTCTTTCCAGGTCGGAGGCGACCGCCTTTTTCCAGATGGTCGACCCGCGCGCCCGCTCGGAGGTGTTCGGCCGGATCTCCTTCATCTACCAGAACTACATCCTCCGGTCGGTGCCGGTCGAGCAGTCCATCGAGCTTCTCAAGGACGTGCCGGAGGAGGATCTCGCCAAGCTCCTGCAGAAGATGCCGCGCACCCGGGCGCAGAAGATCCGGGAAGACATCGAGCACCTGGATGCCGAGCTCGGCCAGCACCTGTTCAAGTACGAGCCCGAGGTAATCGGCCACTGGATGAGCCTCGACGCCGTCGTGGCGGGGCCGGACCAGACTGTCTCCGAGGTGTTCGCCGGGCTGCGCGACCGCGCTCCCTTCCGCCAGCCCGTCGTCGGCATCTTCGTGGTCGATCAGGAGGACCGGCTCATCGACCGCCTCGAGCTGGAGCAGCTGGTGCGCGTCGACCCGGCGACCCAGGTCGCCGAGCTGGTGGACCGGCAGGTGACGCGGCTGCAGGTGACCGATTCCGTCGATACCGCCATCCACCGCTTCCAGGTCCGCGACGCGGTGGAGATGCCGGTGGTCGATTCCGCCGATCGCCTGGTCGGTGTCATCCGCGCCGACGACATCGTCCACCTGAGCCAGGACGCGTTCTCCGACACGCTGCAGAAGATGGGCGGCGTCTCGAACTTCGACACGCCCTACATGCTGACGTCGATCTGGGAGCAGGTGCGCAAGCGCGGCGGCTGGCTCGCCATCCTGTTCGTCGGCGAGATGATGACGGCGACCGCCCTCACCTACTACGAGGGCGAGCTCGACCAGGCGGTCGTGCTGGCGCTGTTCCTGCCGCTGATCCTGTCGAGCGGCGGCAACTCCGGCTCACAGTCGTCGACGCTCATCATCCGGGCAATGGCGCTCGGCGAGTGCCGCAGCCAGGACTGGTTCGCGGTGTTCCGCCGCGAGATCGTGACGGGCCTGCTGCTGGGGGCGATGCTGTGCGCCGTCGCCAGCCTGCGCATCTCCCTGTGGGACTATCTCGGCTGGGCCGACTACACCGAGCACGGCAAGTTCTCGCCGGAACTCATCACCTTCACCGTGGCGATCGGCGTGCTCGGCATCGTCACCTGGGGCAACATCGTCGGCTCGCTGCTGCCGCTCGGCCTGCGCGCGCTGCGGCTGGATCCGGCGGTGATCTCGGCACCGCTGCTCGCCACGTTCGTCGACGTGACGGGCCTGATCATCTACTTCACCGCCGCGCGCTTCATCCTGCAGCTGAACTGACCGGCGGGCGCCTACGTCCCGCGCGTCAGCCCCGCCAGGATCTTGTCGACGGTGATCGGGAGCTCGCGCACCCGCACGCCGGTCGCATGGAAGACGGCGTTGCCGATCGCCGCCGCGGTGCCGACGACGCCGATCTCGCCGACGCCCTTCACGCCGAGCGGGTTCAGGTCGTCGTGCTCCTCCACGAACAGGACGTCGATGTCGGCGACGTCGGCGTGGGCGGGCACGTGGTAGTCGGCCAGATGATGCGTCATGAAGCGGCCGAGGGCATGGTCGATGACCGCCTCTTCGTGCAGCGCCTGGCCGAGGCCGAACACCACGCCGCCGAGGATCTGGCTGCGCGCCGTCTTCGGGTTGATGATCCTGCCGGCCGCGACCGCGCTGACGACCCGCGTCACCCGGGCGACGCCCACCTGCGCATCGACCCGCACCTCGGCAAACACCGCCGCGTGCGCGTAGCTGGAGGTCGGGCTGTCGTCGGGGGAATAGTCGACGTTCGCCGCCACCTCGCCGCCGGCGGCCTCGGCGATCGCCTCGAGGCTGACCGCCTCCGAGGTGTCGGCGGCGCGCCGGATCGACCCGCCCGAGAACACCACCTGGTCGCTCCCGACGTTGGCCAGCGGCGAGCCGTCGAGACCCCGCCCGATCTGGACGAGCTGCTCCTTCAGCGCCGCGCACGCCTGGACGATCGCCGACCCGGCCGACGCCGCGGTCGCCGAGCCGCCCTCCACGAACGCCTTCGGCAGCCGCGAATCGCCGATCCGGACCTCGACGCGGTCCATCGGGACGCCGAGCGCATCGGCGGCGACCTGGGTGAGGATGGTGTAGGTGCCGGTGCCGATGTCGGCGGTGGCGGTGCTCACCTCCAGCGTGCCGTCGGGCCGCAGGGCGGCGCGGGCGCTGGTGGGAAACATCATCGCCTCCCAGCAGCCGGTCGCCATGCCGTAGCCGATCAGCTCGTTGCCCTCGCGCATGGAGCGCGGGGCGGCGCTGCGCTCCGCCCAGCCGAAGCGCTCGGCGCCCTGCCGGTAGCAGGCCTTGAGCTCCTTGCTGGAGAACGGCTTGTCCTCGTTCTGGTCGCGGTCGGCGTAGTTCAGCAGCCGCAGGTCGAGCGGATCGATCCCGACCTCGTAGGAGAGCTCGTCCATCGCCGTCTCGAGCGCGAAGACGCCCGTCGCGCCGCCGGGCGCCCGCATGTCCATCGGCGTGACCGTGTCGATCTTGGCGAGGCGATGGGCCAGCCGCACGTCGGCGCACCGGTAGAGCAGCCCCGACCAGTCCACGACGGTCTCGGTGAAGTCCTCGTAGCGCGAGGTGCCGGCGAGGGCGTCGTGGATGACCGACGTGAGGCGGCCGTCGCGGTCGGCGCCGAGGGCGACGCGCTGCAGCGTGTCCGGACGGTAGCCGAGCGTGAACATCTGGTCGCGGGTGAGCGTCACGCGCACCGACCGCTCCATCGAGAGCGCCGCCATGACGGCGAGGAACAGCTGGTACTGGGGTCGCAGGCCCGAGCCGAACGCGCCGCCGACGAACGGCGACAGCACCTGGACCTTGTCCTCGGGAAGCCCGAAGACATTCACGACGACATCGGAACTGTTCCGCGCGCCCTGGGTCTTGTCGTAGACCGTGAGCGTCTCCGGCCCTTCGTAGCAGACCGTTGTGGCGTGCGGCTCCATCGGGTTGTGATGCTCGATGGCGATCCGGTAGCGATTGTCGACCTTCGCCTGAGCCTTGGCGAACGCGTTCTCGGCCGAGCCGCGCACGATGTCGCCTGCGCCGTCCTCGGGATCGAACGCCTCGCCGGTCACCGCGGTCACGTCCGTCTGGTGCGGCTCGACCTGATAGTCCACCTCGACCAGCGAGGCGGCATAGCTCGCCGTCTCGAAATCCTCCGCCACCACCAGCGCCACCGGCTGGCCGCTGTAGAGGATCCGGGCATCGCGCAGCGGCCGGAACGGCGCGCCGTCCGGCGCCACCATGTCCTTGAAGTCGGAGGTGAACCAGTCCTCCTGCGGCCGGTTCTCGTGGGTGAACACGCGGACCACGCCCGGCACCGCCTCGGCGGCGGCGATGCGGATCGCCCGGATCCGGCCGCGGGCGATCGCGCCCGACACGACGACGCCCTGGAGCAGGTCCGCGACCTCGAATTCGGCCGCGTACGGGGCGGTGCCGGTGACCTTCTTCCGGCCGTCGATGCGGCGCAGGGCGGTGCCGACGAAAGGAGCGGATATCGTCATCGGAAAACCTCTACTGGATGCGCTTGTCGGTCTGGCTCTGCGGCGTCGCCGCCGCGGCCTGGGACAGCGCGCGGACGATCGCCCGGTGCGCCAGGTCGACCTTGAAGGCGTTGCCGGGCACCGGATCGGCGCCGGCGAGGAAGATGTCGGCCGCGGCCGCGAACGTCTCGGCGTTGGCCGGCCTGCCGCGCATCGCCGCCTCGGCCTCCGGATCACGCCACGGCTTGGCGGCGACGCCGCCCATGGCGAGACGCGCCCGGGCGACCGTGTCGCCGTCGATCTCCAGCGCCGCCGCCACCGACACCAGCGCGAACGCGTAGGACAGCCGGTCGCGGATCTTCAGATAGCTGTAATGCTGCGCAAACCCGGCCGCCGGCAGGTCGACCGCGACGATTATCTCGCCGTGGCCGAGCAACGTCTCGACCTGCGGCGTCTCGCCCGGCAGCCGGTGAAAGTCGGCGAACGGGATCGTCCGGGCGCCGTCCGGACCGTCGACCCGCACCGTCGCGTCGAGCGCGACCATCGCCACGCACATGTCGGAGGGATGGGTGGCGATGCAGCGCTTGCTGGCGCCGAGGATCGCGTGATAGCGGGCGAAGCCCGTCTTCGCCGGGCAGCCGCTGCCCGGCTCGCGCTTGTTGCACGGCGTGGCGGTGTCGTAGAAATAGGAGCAGCGGGTGCGCTGGCGCAGGTTGCCGCCGGTGGTGGCGGAATTGCGGAGCTGGGGCGACGCACCGGCCAGGATGGCGCTCGACAGCAGCGGATAGCGCGCCTCGATGCGGGCGTCGTAGGCGATGTCGGTGTTGCGCACCAGCGCGCCGATGGAGAGGCCGCCGTCGTCGGTCTCCTCGATCCGGTCGAGCGGCAGACCGGTGATGTCGACCAGCCGCGTCGGCCGCTCCACGTCGTATTTCATCAGGTCGAGCAGGTTGGTGCCGCCGGCGATGAACCGCGCGGTCTCGTCCCTCGCCAGCTCGGCGACCGCCTCGCTCACGTCGCGGGCCTTGGTGTAGCTGAACGGCCTCATCGCGCCTCTCCCTCGCGGCGTTCGGCCAGCACGTCCTCGATCGCATCGGCGATGTTCACGTAGGCGCCGCAGCGGCAGAGGTTGCCGCTCATCAGCTCGCGGATGTCGGCGCGCGTGGCGGCCCGCCCCTCGTTCAGCAGGCCCGCAGCCGAGCACAGCTGGCCGGGCGTGCAGTAGCCGCACTGGAAGGCGTCGCGTTCGAGGAAGGCCTCCTGCAGCGGATGCAGCGCGTCGCCGTCGGCCAGGCCCTCGACCGTGGTCACGTCGGCGCCGTCGGCCATCACCGCGAGCGTCAGGCAGGAATTGATCCTGCGCCCGTCGACGAGGACGGTGCAGGCGCCGCACTGGCCATGATCGCAGCCCTTCTTGGTGCCGGTCATGGAAAGCCGGGTGCGCAGCAGGTCGAGCAAAGTGGTCCAGGGCGCGACCTCGAGCCGGTGCTCCGTGCCGTTGACCCGGATCGCAACCGTCATCCGCTCGGGCGGCGCCGCTTGGGTGGATGCGCTCACGTTCGATCTCCGAAGGGTTTGCTGTCGAGGGAACCGGCTCCGCACCCGGCACGACGCCCGGCGCTCAGCCCCAGCCGGCGACTTGCTGTGTGTAACGCCTCCAAACTGGAGGCGTTCCCTCCCGCCGTGTTTCCGGCCGGTGAGCGGTGCGGGCTTTCGGCGGCCCCTGCCATCGCCTACAACCATCGGACAGACCGGAGCCGGACGGCGCCCGGCCGGGCGAGCCGGCCGGCGCGCCCATCAGGCGGCAGCCGCACGGGGGTGCACATGGGAACCTGGATCGTCGTTGGCGTGATCGCTCTCGTCGCGATCTTCGCCATCCTTCTCTACAACCGGCTCGTCGCCGCCCGCGCCCAGGTCGACGAGGCGTGGTCCGACATCCAGGTGCAGATGAAGCGTCGCTACGACCTCATCCCGAACCTGGTGCAGACGGTGAAGGGCTACGCCTCCCACGAGCGCGAGACGCTGGAGGCGGTCATCCAGGCGCGCAACCAGGCGGTCGCCAACACCGGCTCGCCGGAAAGCCAGGCACGGACGGAAAACATCCTCTCCGGCGCGCTCGGCAAGCTGTTCGCCCTGTCGGAGGCCTATCCCGACCTCAAGGCCGACCAGAACTTCCGCCAGCTGCAGGACGAGCTGACCCAGACCGAAGACCAGATCTCGCGGTCCCGGCGCTTCTACAACGGCTCCGTGAAGTCGTACAACGTGATGATCCAGTCCTTCCCGGCCAACCTGTTCTCCCGCTCGCTCGGCTTTTCGGAACGCGAGTTCCTGGAGTTCGACGACCCCAAGGTGGCCGAGCCGGTCGCCGTGGATTTCGGCAAGCCCTGACCCCCACCTCCGCTGCCGCCTGACCGGAAGGCCCCATGTCGAGACCCCGCCTCGTCTTCCTCGCGATCGCCGTTCTTCTGGTGATCGGCGCCCAGTCCGGCATCTGGCGGTCGCTGGATGGGGGCGGCGCCTCCCGGACCGACGCCGGCCTCGCGGGTCCCTCCGTCGCGGCATCGCCGGCCGCCGCACAGGCCCCTTCCTCGACGGCGGCGGCGGCCCCCCTCGCGCCGCTGCCCACCGGCCCGGCGAGCGGCCCCGAGCGCATCCGCTTCTTCCGCAGCCAGATCGCCGTCGACGACACCGGCGCGATCGACGTCACCGAGACGATCCAGGTGGTGGCGCGCGGCGACCAGATCCGGCGCGGCATCTTCCGCGTCATCCCGCTGACGCGGACCATGGGGCTCGGCCGCGTCCGCGCCGGCTTCGACCTCCAGTCGGTGACCCAGAACGGCGCGCCGGCGGCCCACAGCGTGAGCCTGGAGAGCGGCAAGGCCGAGATCCGCATCGGCGACGCCGACGTGTTCCTGGAGCCGGGCGTCTACACCTACCGGATCGCCTACCGGATGACCCGGCAGATCGGCTTCTTCGACGGCTACGACGAGATCTACTGGAACGCGACCGGCGACGAATGGGCCTTCCCGATCGACCAGGCCCAGGCGATCGTGACGCTTCCCGACAACGCCGAGGTGATCTCCACCTCCGTCTACACCGGCGGCTTCGGCGCGGGCGACCACGACGCGACGGTGTCCGTCGGCGCCGGCGAGGCCCGCTTTGCGACCACCCGCCCGCTGCCGCCGCAGACGGGCATGACCGTCGCCGTCGCCTTCCCCAAGGGCATCGTGCCGGAGCCGTCCGCCCTCACCCGGCTGCTCGGCGACCCGCTGATGGCGATCATCTCCATCGTCGGCGCGCTGGCGACGCTGGTCTACTTCCTCTACGCCTGGAACGGGGTCGGCCGCGATCCGGCGCTCGGACCGATCATCCCGGTCTACCGGCCGACCATCCCGCCCCACGCCATGCGCTATCTCGACCGCATGGCCTACGACACCAAGTGCCTGGTCGCCGCCCTGCTGGATCTCGCCGTCAAGGGCCACGTCGAATTCTCCGAGGGCGACGCCGACGGCTCGCTGACCCTCACCCGGGTCGGCCCGGGCCGGGCGGAGCCGAGCCCGGGCGAGGCCAAGGTGCTGGCCAAGCTGTTCGCCGGCGTCGGCGACACCGTCAGCCTGTCGAAGTCGGATTCGGTGGTGCTGGCCAAGGCCAACACCACGCTGAGCGCATTCCTCTCGGGCCGCTTCCTGCGCAGGCACGTCGACCAGAATCTGGGCTGGTGGATCGGCGGCTTCGCCATCGCCGCCGTCACCTGGATCCTCAGCGACCTGTCGAGCGCGGACCCGATCGCCGGCGCGGCCTACCGGCTGTTCGCCTTCGCCGCCATCGTGGGCGTGTTCGTGGCCGGCACGCTGGCGCTGCGCAGCTGGTGGCTGGTGGTCCGCCGCCAATGGACGAGCCTGCCGCCGGCGCTGGTGTTCACCGTCTTCACCGTGGTCGCGCTGGTGTTCGCCCTGGCGACCTCGGTGCTGCTCATCGGCGACGCCGGCCTGGTGGCCGGCCTCGCGCTGATCGTGGCGGCCGCCATCCCGCCCATCTTCTTCCGGCTGATGGGCCGGCCGACCAGCGCCGGCATCGAGGCGATCCGCGAGATCGAGGGCACCCGCCTCTATCTGACGGTGGCGGAAGCCGACCGGATGAAGTTCCACAATCCGCCGGACCGCACCTTCGAGCATTTCGAGGCGCTGCTGCCCTATGCCGTGGCGCTGGGGGTGGAAACGGCGTGGACCAACCAGTTCGCCCACCTGGTGGCGGCCGGCACGATGGTCGCGCCGGTCTGGTATCACGGCCACCACGGCGGCATGTGGACACCGGCCGCCCTCGGCTCGGTGTCCGACGGCATCGGTTCGGGCGTGTCGCGGACGGTGAACCAGGGCATCTCGTCGATCCGCTCGGCGAGCTCCGGCTCATCGGGATCGTTCGGCGGCGGCTTCTCCGGCGGCGGCGGAGGCGGCGGCGGCGGCGGCGGCTGGTAGAGCCCCGGGCGGGCGCCGACGCGAGACACGGCGGGCCTGGGCTGCTATGTGAGCCCCCGTCGAAGGGTGAAACGGCGCGGCCGCAAACGTGTGCCGCCGGAGTGATTCGCGTCTGTCATGGTCAACATCTGCATCGTCATCCCTGCCTACAACGAAGAGCACGCGATCGCCGACACGATCGAGGATTATGCGGAGCACTTTCCCGACGCGGTGATGGTCGTCGTCGACAACAACTCGAAGGACCGCACGGCGGCGATCGTCGAGGAGCATTTCCGCGGCACCCGCCACCTGCTGATGACGGAGACTGCCCAGGGCAAGGGGCGCGCCGTCAAGAAGGCCCTCTCCCGCCTCGTCGCCGACATCTACATCATGGTCGACGCCGACCACACCTATCCGGCGGTGGATGCCCGGCGCCTGTGCGACGAGCTGATCCGCGAACGCCTCGACATGGTGGTCGGCGACCGCGTCAGCCACGGCGCCTACGACAAGCAGAACACCCGCTCGTTCCACGGCTTCGGCAACCGCGTGCTGACCCAGCTGATCTCGTTCCTGTCGAACAAGCGCTACAGCGACGTGCTATCGGGCATGCGCATCATGTCGCGCCCCTTCGTCGACCTCCTCGACGTGCAGAGCCACGGCTTCCAGCTCGAGACCGAGCTCAACGTGATCGCCGCCTACGCCAAGGCCGACGTGCGCGAGATCCCGATCGACTACCGGGCGCGCAAGGAGGATTCCGAATCGAAGCTCGACACCTTCCGTGACGGCGCCCGCATCATCTGGTTCGCCGTCCTCAACGCGATGGTGTTCTACCCGTTCGTGATCTTCGGTTCGCTGGGCGGGCTGTGCCTGCTGATCTCGCTGATCTGGGGCCTGTTCGTCATCTCGACCTTCTTCGAGCTCGGCCAAGTGCCCTACATCGCGACCACCGTCGCCACCGCGACGTTCGGCCTGGTCGGCCTGCAGTCGCTGTCGATCGGCCTGATCCTCGGCATCCTCGGCGGCGACCGTCGCCGCGCCACCATCGCGGAATTCCTGAAGGGGCGGCGCGCCTGGAACGCGCGGCTGGACGGCGTCGATCCCAACGGCTGATCCGCTCCCGCCGGGGCGCTGGAGCCTTTTCCGGTCAGGTGATATCACCTGATCGATAAGAAATGGCTCCAGAATCAAACCCTTGAGCAATTCCTCTTCGTTCAGATCGCGTCGATCTGAACGGGAAATGCTCTACCGGCCGTAGAGGCGGGCGTTCATCAGCGCGAAGGTGAGGAAGGCGGCGGCGCCGGAGCCGAAGAACAGCGCCACCACCGGCGGCAGCGCGACGCCGCCGATGCCCGTCACCAGCACCACGTAGATCCCCGAGTTGACCAGGAACCCGGCCACCTGGAGGCCGACGTAGCCGGCGAGCTCCCGGCTCAGCCGCGGCCGGGCGCGGTCGCCGAACGACCACGACCGGTTGAGGAGCCAGGTCACCAGCAGCGCGGCCGGAAACGACACGCAGCGCGCCGTGATCGGGCCGGCGGAGGTCGTCGCCAGCACCAGGCTCAGCACGCCCGCATCAACCGCAAAGCCCGTCCCGCCGGTCACCAGAAAGCGGAAGATCCGCCGGAGCCCGCTGATCGATCCGTCCGCCGGACCGTCGGCGGCATCTGGTGGGGAGACGGTCATGCGGGCGAACTCCAGAAGCGGGCTGTTGCGAATCGGACCCCGCCCGGTCCGGTGCGCGGCAAGTCGGATGCCTACCAACGCCCGCAAATCCGTCAAGTCGAGGGCAGCGGCGCTGGAGTGGGATGAAGACAAGCGGGAACCGGGTTTCGGCCCGCATTCCGCGCCAGGATATGAGAAACGAGCACGGTCTATACCGATACGCGCGGCGGCGGCGTCCGGACCTGTCCCGGCCCGCACGTTCGTCCGCGAGCGGCCGCCGCGCCGTCAGCGCCAGTGGCTGGCGAACGGCAGGTCGAGCACGAAGCGGACCGAGACCGGATGCACCGAGGTGGCGTCCAGCGGCGCATCGCGGCGCATCGCCACCCCGAAGTCGACACTCACCGTCTCCGGATCCACCGGCCGGATGAACAGCAGCCGGATGCCGTCCTTGCGCGGAAACATCCGGAACTCCCCGTAATTTTCCAGCGGCGCCCCACCATCGACCCGCACCACCGCGCGGTTCTCGAAATAGACGTCCGTCCAGTCCGCCGGCGTGCCGTCGAAGTCGATGTACTCGAGCGGCCGGCCCTCGGGGAAGGTCAGCACCACGCCCCCCTCGCCGGTCGCCTCGATGGCCGTCGCCGGCCGCGGCACCGGGTCGACGTTGACGCTGAACAGGAGCAGCGACAGGACGATGCCGGCGGCCAGGCCGATACGGGCCTGCAGCCGCGCCGCGCCCGTGGCCGCCACCGCGTGGACGGCGAAATAGGCCGCGAACGCCACGATCCACGGCAGCATCCACTTGAAATAATGGATGTTGTTGTAGCGGAAGGTGCCGGTCGGCAGCGCGTCGCCGTAGGAGAAGTACAGCACGATCTGGAACATCGCCGCGACCGCCGTCAGCCGGAACACCAGCGGCCGGGCGAACAGGGCGGCCGCCGGCAGGAAGCCGATGCAGAGCGCGTTGATCGGCAGTTCGGTCAGCCAGTCGGCGCCGCGCTCCACGTAGATCGGGTGCGAGGCGACCACCAGCGAGAACAGCTTCTCGAAGAAGTCGCCGAAATAGAAGCCGCGCGACACCGACAGGGCGAAATAGCCGCCGAGCAGGTCGTCGAACACCAGCAGGTTGAAGCCGAACATGATGACGGCGCCGGGCACCAGCCCGAGCACGCCGGCGACCGCGGCCCAGGCCGCCTGGCGCCGCCGCAGCGGGTCGCCGGCCACCAGGTCGATCGCCACCAGCACGCCGTAGCCGAGCGCCACCGGCGCCATCAGCACGATGTCGCCGGGCCGGAGCGGCAGCTGCAGGCCGCAGACCAGGCCGAACAGGTAGGCGTTGAGGATGTGGGCGCGGGTGCTCCAGGCCCGCTCCCGCCGGGCCCGGTCGTAGCGGTCGAGCAGCAGCAGCGAGGCGCCGACGATGACGGCGGACACCGTGCTCGTCCACGGGATCACCCACTGCAGGCGGACGACGTTGAACACCACCAGGAAGGTGAAGCCGACCACCGCCGCCGGCCAGAAGCCGATGTAGCGCCGCGTGGTCGCCACGAACAGCAGGAAGAAGCCCATCGTCGCCGCCAGATCGACGAAATAGTAGGCGTGGTAGGGAAACACGGGCACGAAGGCGGCGCCGATCAGCGGGTAGAGCGGCGGATAGTAATATTCCGACGGCGCCAGGTTCCACTCGAGGATCGCCTTCGCCGAGCGCAGATAGTTGCCCTGGTCGAACCAGCCCCACCAGCCGAGCGGAAACTCCGGATTGTTCCCCGGCACCGGCTTCCACGAGATGTACGTCGTCTGCCACAGCACGAAGATCGCCAGCAGAAAGACGCAGAGGACGATCCATTCGGTGGACGTCGTGCCGGAGCGCTGGTCGGGCAGAGCGGGCGTTGAACGCATGCGGGAAACCGATGGCTGTGCCGGGCCGGGATCCTGTTGCGGGCAGCCGGGCATTATGAAAGACCATACCGGAGGAATGTCTCAGGTAAGGGCGGGGTATCGCATCGACGCGGGTTTTCGCTCATCTGCGCGCGATCAGCTTTATCAAGGCTCGCGCGCAAAACGAAACGTCTGCGATCGTATGTCTTCGCGACACGATGGGGTCTGGTCCGGCAGCGACCCGTCGGGCTTGACCTTGCAGCTTGATTGCCACACACCCTCGCCGGCGATCAATGGCACAGAAGGTATCTCATGAAGGTGGTCATTCTGGCCGGCGGCCTAGGTACGCGGCTTGCCGAAGAAACAAATGTCAGGCCAAAGCCGATGGTCGAAATTGGCGGCCGCCCGATCCTCTGGCACGTAATGAAGATCTACAGCAGCTTCGGCTTTAATGATTTTGTCGTATGCCTTGGATACAAGGGGTACGCGATCAAGGAATATTTCGCGAACTACTTTCTCCACATGTCCGACGTCACTTTCCACATGGCCGAGAATCGGATGGAAGTACATCGCGAGTCTGCAGAGCCGTGGAGGGTCACCCTGATCGACACGGGCGACACCACCATGACCGGCGGCCGGGTGAAGCGGGTTCTTCCCTACGTGGCTGATGATCCCTTCTTCGCCCTCACCTACGGCGATGGCGTGGGCGACATCGACATCGGCAAGGAAGTGGCATTCCATAAGGCCCATGGTCGAAAAGCGACCGTGGCGGTGGTTCGTCCGGCCAAGCGATTCGGAGCCGTCTCGATCGAGGGTGACAGGGTCACCAGCTTTCAGGAAAAGCCCGAGGATGACGGCGGCTGGATCAACGGTGGCTTCTTCCTTTTATCGCCTTCGGTTGGCGATCTGATCCAGGGCGACGAAACCGTCTGGGAGCGGGAGCCCATGGAGGCTCTGGCGCGTGACGATCAGATGCGTGCATACGTCCACAATGGCTTCTGGCACCCGATGGACACGCTGCGCGACCGCCAGTTTCTTGAGGAAGAATGGACGTCGGGCCGGGCGAAGTGGAAGCAATGGTGATCGACCCGTCTTTCTGGCGTGGCCGGCGCGTCCTGCTCACCGGACATACGGGCTTCAAGGGCTCGTGGGCATCGTTGCTACTGTCCGAAATGGGAGCCGAAACCTATGGGCTTGCCCTCCCGCCGGACGGTACCGATAGCCTGTTCGAGGTGACCGGCGCAGCGGACGGCATGTCGCACTCCGTCGGTGACATCCGTGATATCGACGTCGTCCGTGCCGCAATGGAACGCGCGCGACCGGAAATCGTCCTGCACATGGCCGCCCAGGCGCTCGTGCGACCGTCCTACGAGGATCCGGTCGGCACCTATGCGACGAACGTCATGGGGACCGTTCACGTCCTGGAAGCCGCGCGGCACGCCCCGGACCTTCAGGCCGTCGTCGTGGTGACCAGCGACAAATGCTACGAAAATGTCGGCTCCCTGTGGGGATATCGTGAGCCCGACATGATGGGCGGGCACGACCCTTACAGCAACAGCAAGGGTTGCGCCGAGCTGGTCACATCGGCCTACCGCCGCAGCTTTTTCCAGCGGCCGAATACCGCGCACATCGCCAGCGGCCGCGCCGGCAACGTCATCGGCGGAGGAGACTGGTCGACGGACAGACTAGTCCCCGATGCCATGCGGGCCTTCATCGCCGACACGTCGCTCCGCATCCGCAATCCGGCGGCCGTTCGGCCCTGGCAGCACGTTCTCGATCCCGTGCTCGGCTACCTTCGCCTGGCCGAACATCTTGCAACCGCGGGTGACGCCTTCGCTGGGGGGTGGAATTTCGGACCCGCCGCCGAAAGCGAAGTGCCCGTCCGACATATCGTGGACAATCTTGCGCGCAAATGGGGTGGTACGGCCAGGTGGGAACAGGACGGGGGTGAACACCCTCACGAAGCCGCCTACCTGAAGCTTGACTGCACAAAGGCCGCCGCCCGGCTCGGATGGAGGCCGCTGCTATCGCTGGAGGAAGCGCTGGATATGACCGTCGCCTGGTATGCCGCGTGCAATACGGGCGCTGACATGCGCCGGTTCACGATTGGCCAGATCAACGACGTCCTGCGTCAGGCCAACTCGCACGCTGCACCGACCTCCAGGACCGCCTCACCGTCCGGCTAGACGCCTCACGCCGAGGCCACTATTACCGATGCCTTGCATCGTGCCGCCACCGCCTGCGATTGATCGCTTTGAGGGATGAACGGAATGAACAGCCGACTTCACGAAATCACGCATTGCGAGGTGTGCGGCAGCCAGGAATTGGAACCGGTCCTTGACCTTGGCAAGCACCCGATGTGCGACGACCTGGTTCGCGTCGGCGAAGATCGGACGTGTCGCGAATACCCGATCGAGATTCATTTCTGCAGCAAATGCATCACGGCCCATCAGCACTTTCAGGTCCCGAAGCAGGAGCTGTTTCCCTCGACCTACCATTACCGATCCCGCCACACCGCGGACGTGCTGAATGGCATGCGCACGCTGGTCGAGGCCTGCGGCGCGGAACTCGAGTCCCTTCAGGGTAAGAAGGTTCTGGACGTCGGTTGCAACGACGGCAGCCTGCTCTCGATCTTTCGCGAGCATGGAGCGGAAACCTACGGCATCGAGCCGACCGGTGCTGCAGAGGATGCACGCGCGGCGGGTCATGAAGTCCTCAACGAGTTCCTGACCGAAGACGTGGCGACGGCCTTCGTCGAACGCTACGGCAAGCCGGACATTATTACCTTCACCAACGTCTTCGCCCACATCGAAGATCTTCCGGCTGTCATCCGTTCGCTGCTGGCGCTTTCTCACGATGAGACGGCGATCGTGGTGGAGAACCACTATCTGGGCGCGGTGATCGAGCGAAATCAGTTCGACACCTTCTATCATGAGCACCCGCGCACCTACAGCTACACCTCCTTCGCCTATATGGCCGAGTCGCTGCAGCGCAGGATCGCCAAGGTAGAGTTTCCGAGCCGGTATGGCGGCAACATCCGCGTGATGATGCGTCCGGGAAGCGGACCGCACGACCGCTGGGATGAAGTCCATCCGCGCGAGAGAGATTTCGGAAACGAGCTCAAGAAGATGGGCCACGACATCCAGGTCTGGAAGGCCGCAAAGCGCAAACAGATCGAGGCCGCCGTCGCCGAACATGGCCCCCTCGCCGCGAAGGCGTTCCCGGGGCGCTCGGCAATTCCGATCAAGCTTCTGGACCTGGACGAGACGATGATCTCGGCGGTCTACGAAAAGCCCGCTTCCGGCAAGATCGGTCATTTTGTCCCGGGCACCCGGATCCCGATCCTGTCCGACGACGATTTCGATGCAGCAACCGCTGAGGGGCCGGTCATCAACATGGCTTGGCACATTGCCGGTGAGATCGAGACCTACATGCGCGGGCGCGGCTACAAGGGCGAGCTGATCGGCATCATCTCGGCCGGGGACTTCGCCTGAAGCCAATGAACGTCGGCATCCTCGGATCGGGCTTCGGCCTCTACGGCTATCTGCCTGCCGTCGCCGGCTTGGCGGAGACCGTTGTGCTGCCGCGCCGCTACCAGGCGACCCTCGAAGCTCGGGAGGACATTGGCCGTTTCGCGAAGGATATCGACTGGGCCGGGGACGATGAGGAGGTCCTCCGCAGATGTGACGCGCTGATCGTCGGCCGGCGTCCGGCAGATCAGGTCGAGCTCGTCCGACGGGCGTTGTCGACCTATCCGGCCATTGATCGGTTCCTGCTCGAAAAACCCCTCGCTCCCGCCCCCCGGCAGGCCAGACAGTTGCTTGTCGATCTGCGGGAGGCCGGAAAGCACACGCGCGTCGGGTTCACCTTCCGCTACACCCCCTGGGCTGAGAGGCTGCGGGGCTGGCTCTCCACCGCGGACCCGACCACCCCGCTCTCGATCGACTGGCGCTTCAACGCGCACCACTATCGGACCCAGTTGGAGACGTGGAAGCGGCGACCCAGCCAGGGCGGCGGCGTCCTCCGCTTCTACGCGATCCATCTCGTCGCCCTGCTTGCCGAATTCGGCTATCATGATGTCGAGTGGAGCTCGATCCGATCGTCGGGAGAGGATGACGACCAACGCTGGCAGGCACGATTGTGTGGTCCCGGCCTCCCCTCCTGCGACCTGATGGTGGACAGCAAGGCGGCGGAGACCCGCTTCCTCGTCATGGCTGGAAGCGGGCCAGGTTCAACCGCCCCCTTCGCGGTCGCGCTCGGCGATCCATTCGACGAGGCGCCGGTATCGGCGCTGGACCGGCGTGTCGACGTTCTCACCAGCCTTTGCCGCGAATTCGCCAAGGCCTCCCCACCCGAGCTGCCAAATTGGTATGCCCGCTCCGTCGACCTCTGGGCCGCTATTGAAGCCAAGACCGTCCGCAACTCATGATCGCCACGTTTGCGGTCACACTGCACCCGGACAGCATTCAGGATAACCCGCGATGTCGCCGTCGGCCCCCGTCTCCTCCTCCGAAGCGAGCTCCCGAAGCATCGGAGACGCCACTCCGATCGGTGAAGCCGCCGCGCCCAAGAAGAAAATCAGCATAATCACTCCATTCTATAACGAAGAAGACAGCATCGTCGAATGCATAGAAACCGTTCGAAATGTATTCTCCGAACAGCTTCCTGATTATACATTCGAGCACATATTCTGCGACAACTGCTCCACGGACCGCACGCTTGAAATACTGAAGGAATACGCACGCGACGATCGCCGTATCAAGGTCATCGTGAATTCCCGCAACTTTGGCATCCTGAGGAACACCTACAACGGCGTCCTCGCGGCGAGCGGCGACGCCGTGCTCCTGTTCCTGCCCGTCGACCTTCAGGATCCTCCCGAACTGATCCCGGAGTTCGTCCGGCATTGGGAAAACGGATACGAGATCGTGTACGGGATGCGGGCCGAACGCGAGGAAGGCGTCGTCATCAAGACAGCCCGGCGGATGTACTATCGGCTGCTGAGCCGCCTGACCTATGTCGACTATCCTCCGGACGCGGGCGACTTCCAGCTGGTCGACCGCAAGGTCCATGAGGCGATGAAGCGCGTCGAAGATGCGCAGCCGTTCATGCGTCTCATGACATTCGACGTCGGTTTCCGTTCCAAGGGCATCAAGTACACTTGGCGGGCCCGCAAGCACGGCAAATCCCGCAACCGCCTGTCGCACATGTTCGGTCAAGGCCTGAACGGGATCGTCAGCTTCTCTGGCGCCCCGGTGCGGATCGCCCTCCTGTGCGGCTTCGTCATCTCCGTGCTGAGCGTGATCTATGCGTTTCTCGTCACGTTTCTCACGCTGTTCGGCTTCGTCGAGGCGGTGAGCGGCGTGCCGACGATTATTGCCGCCTTGTTCTTCTTCGGCGGCGTGCAGCTTTTCTTCATCGGCGTGATCGGCGAATACATCATTGCAATCTTCAACCAAGTCCGCCGCAAGCCGATCGTGGTCGAGCGCGAGCGCATCAATTTCGACGACTAGCGCCATGAAGCATGTGCAAGGCGTTGCCGTGTGGTGCCATCAGACCGTTCGCTCTCTCACCATCCGGCACCAGCGCCTGGTGCGCTTTCTCCTGGTCGGTGTCGTCAACACGATATTCGGCTATTCGGTATTCGCTCTTCTCTATGTTCTCACGCACCATCACAATTTTTCGGTTGTTGTAGCCACTATCATAGGTATAGTTTTTAACTTCTTCACCACTGGACGTATCGTGTTCGGCAACAAGAGCTGGCGAGCACTTCTTCCGTTCGTAATGGCGTATGGCATTGCCCTCGGCTTGAACCTCATCGTCCTGAATCTGTTGCTTGCAGCAGGGGTTTCAGCGCTGATCGGACAAGCCATCAGCCTTCCGGTTGTCGTAATCGTCTCGTATCTGATCAATGCTCGGTTTGTATTTCGAAATCCGGCATAACGTCTGGATGCCCACTCCCCATAAGTTCGCGACCGGATGCAGATGGCTTGGCAATTTCGTCGTTCTCTTGAGGTCATTATCCTCCTATTCGGACTTGCAGGGACACTTGCAACCGTCGGATACGCTTACGTCGACTTCAGTCAGCCACTGAATTTGCGTGGCGACAACATCCAGGTCGTCACCTTCGCCAAATCCTATATTGACGGCGAAGGGTTTCGCTTCAATCATTTCCTCGGTTATCCAGGTGCCCAGGACAACGCATATTTTCCGACCTTCGATTTCGCCTATAAGATTTTGCTCTGGATCACGTCGTTCTTCACGTCCGATCCATTTATCTCCTACCACGCACTTTACTTGATCGGCACAAGCGCCATCTATCTTTGCGCATATATTGTGTTTCGATCCATCGATATTCGTCCCCTGCTGGCGATGATCGGTGGCGTGGTCTTCGTCGTTTCGCCCTTCTATGCGTCGCGGATTCTTGGACACGACTTCCTGTCGCTGTATTTCAGCGTGCCACTTGGAGCGGCGCTGGCGCTGCAGATTGGAACGGTCGCGTCCGATGCCAGCCCGTGGACGCTGTTTCGCAGACCGTTCACATTCTTGGCGATCGTCGCCGTGGCCACGGGCGGGCTCTACTACGCGTTTTTCACCTGCATGTTCTGCGCGGTGGCCGGCTTCCTGGCGAGCGTCAGCCAGCGAAGGATTGGTCCGGTATTTGCGTCGCTGGCGATTGCCGCCCTGGTCCTGCCCATCCTCGTTGTCAGCGGATATGGAACGGCCCTTCCGGCGGTCCTGTCAGGAGAAATCCAGCAGGTTCCGCGCGGCGCTTTCGAGCAGTTGGGCATCGGCTTGGATCCAGCCGATGCGATTGGCCTCCTTGTTCCCTTTCACCCGTTCGCAGGAGCAGTCGACCAGTACAGGGCGCTGATGCCGCATATGCTTGGGAGCGTCGGGAAATTTGAATGGCCCGGCATCATGATCAGCGCGATCATCTTTGCGTCGCCGCTGATCGCCGGGTCGCTGGCGCTTCGTCCGCCGGGCGAGCGCAATCCGGGACGCCACGCCCTGGTGCTCGTGGCGTCGCTGCTGATCATCTTCGGTTTCTTCTATGCGGTACGCGGCGGAATCGCCCTCTACTTCAACATGCTGATAATTCCGACCATCCGCGGGACCGAACGGATTATCGAGTTCCTCGCTTTTTTTGGAATCACCATTGCCTTGGTATGGGCCGAGACCGCTCTGTGCGCCCGCACGCGGCTTGTCAGGATCCTGGTTCCGGCCTTCATCGTCCTTGGCCTCGTGCTGTCGGCCTGGCCGTATCGGGGCGCACTCGCCTGGAAGCAGCAGGTGATCCTGGCGGGCGACCTGCCTCGGGATATTGAAAGTCTTGAGGAAATGCTCGCTGCCAAGGACAGGGCCGGCGTTCGGGCGGTGCTTCAGCTTCCGATCGTGAGCTGGCCCGAAGTCGACGCGATCGGAAGCTTCACGCCCTACTCGCATCAGTCCGCCTACATTCTGGATAGGTCCGCTTCCGGAACGCGCTGGAGCTACGGGTCCGCGGTGTCACAAGAGGCCTTCAGACAGGTCGCAGCCGTGGTGGAGCACGTAGACGACGGCGAGCTTTCGACGGCAGCACGTGGCATGGGTTTCGACGCCATCCTCATCGAGAAGACGGCGTACAATGCGTCGCAGCTTGACGCGCTTCAACGTGCAGTGGAGGCGGGCCTGACACCCGGATGCAGGGTATTCGACGATCTGCGGAGGGTGCTATTCGTTCTTTCGCCCCCCCCGAACGCTGATCTGTGCCTCGATTCGTCCTCGATTTTTGTCCGCTTCGGGAGCCGCGGAAACTGGCCGGACTTCGCAACGACGGGCTGGTTTTCGCCGGATGCTGACGGCAACTGGACGAGTGGTCCGTCCTCCAAACTCGATATCGCCGTTCCCCCTTCGAGAGCCGGCGTCGCTAGAAGCATCCATTTCCGGGCCTATCCCTTTCTCGCTCCAGGTCTCCCGGTTCGTACGGTCAGCATCCTGATCGATGGGGAACTCGTCGGAGAGCAGGTTTTCGATCATTCCGACTGGCAAGACTTTAAGGTTCTGGTCCCGGAACATGTGACCGGAGGCATGCGGGAAATCACGCTGGTTCAAAGTGATGCACGATCCCCTGCGGAACTCGGGATGAGCAACGACCCGAGACACATTGGACTGCTGGTCAACCAGATCGAAGTGCGCGCGACGGCGCTCAACGGAAAGTCACCGGGTGTCACGATTGAACATGACAACTGATCTTCACTACCGCACGGACCATCCCGTCGGGGCGACCGCCGGTCGAACACCTGTCCTGATGGCCCATGCGTTGTCGCTGGCGGTGGGCGCCGCCGTCTTCTTTATGCTGCTCGGCCTGCAGACGCTGACGGCCCATGCCCCGTTTCTGACGGTTCCGATCGGTGACTTCGCAGCCGAACAGTCGAGCTACGTTCTCATTGCCAATGACGCGTGGCGCTTTCCGTTTCTCTCGCTTCCGAACGTCAACATGCCGGAAGGCGCCAACGCGGTGTTCTTCGGCGGCACGCCCCTTCTCGCCCTGATCGCGCGGGTGATCGGCCAGATCACCGGTTCAGCGCCGAACTTGATCGGATTCTGGTATTTTCTCTGCTTCGTTCTGCAGGCGCATTCCTTTTTCTTCCTCATGCGCCAGATCACCCCAAGGCGCCCGCTCGTCCTGGCGGCGCTGTCGCTGGTCGGCGTCCTTGCGTATGCCTTCCTGACGCGCTTTGGACACGTTTCCCTGTTCGGCCAGTTCTTCGTGATCTATGCGATGGCGTTCGTCATCGCCGCGACCAAGCGGGATGCGAACTGGAAGCTGATCCTTGGCTGGATGGCGGCGCTGGCCGTCATGGCGCTTTTGATATTCGCCTATCTGGCTGTCTCGATTGCGCTTCTGTTCGGTGCCGCTCTGGTGACGCTCTGGTGGAACGGGCGGATGCGCTTCGTTTCGGTGATCGGGGCGGGCTTGGCGTTCACGGCCGTGCTCGGGCTCATCGCCTGGAGTTCCGGCTATTTCTGGGCCGCCTCTGTGGCTGAGCCGACCGATATGTCGTCCTACTCCGCCCTGGGCCTCAACCTCGGCGGTCTCGTCATCCCGCCGCAGAGCGTCCTGTTCCCGGACAATGAGCTGATCCGGATCTGGTGGGAGGGCGACTTCTATCTCGGCTTGGGGGCGCTTGCGCTGTTGGCCATCGTGGTCGTCGCGAGACCCGCGCAGGTCATCCGGGGCATCGGACGGTCCTGGCCGCTGGTGGCAATTCTCCTCGTGCTGATCGCCTACTCGCTTTCCAACAGATGGGCCTTCGGCAACGAGGTCCTGTTCCAGTACACCCTGCCCGACTGGGCCCTTCCGATCGTGGGGTTGGCGCGCTCCGGCGGCCGGCTCTTCTGGCCGATCGGCTACCTGATCGTCGCACTCGCATTTGCCCTTTCGATTCACAACTTCGGCAGGATCGGAGTTGCGCTCACCGTCCTCGCGATGGGCGCCTACGTCGCCGAAGCCAGCCACACCTGGCGGTTTGTCGAGACTCAGGCCCATACGCCTGCAGAGGTACCGTTCGAGTACGCAGGGCTTCAGGAACTGATGGACTCCTACGAGACGATGCGCCTGTATCCATCCTTCTGGTGTGACCCCGGCGGGGATGGCTCGAACAAGCGGAAAGCGCACTGGCAGCTGCAGATTACGAGTGCGCGCGCGCACCAGAGCAGCAACTCGGCCATCACGGTTCGGAAGATGAAGGATTGTTTGGCCGAAGAACGGCGGATGCCGTCCGAGGTCCTTCGCGACGGAGAGATTGATATTTTCCTCAATCCCGTCGCGTTCCGTACGGCATTCGCCACCAGTGACGCGGACCTCCGGGCCCATTGTCGAGAATTTGAGATCGCTCCCGCGCGGGGCGTGATGTGTGCATCGGACTGGACCGCCAACTCGCAGTTGCCCTTGCCCCAGTTGCAGCGGCTCAGCGGCTTTGCCCTCGGCGATGCGGCTCCCGGCGATGTCATCAGCTTCGCGGAGGACGGCAACTGGGAGGCATACGTGGCGAATGGCTGGTGGCGAACCTCAGATGGCCCATTCACGTGGACCGACGGCGAAAGCGCCACCCTGCGCCTGACGCTGCCCCGGCGTCCCGGGGGGATCAAGTTGCAGTTCGAAGTCTATCCCTTCCTTGCGGCGGCGCTCCCGCAGCGGAGGGTCGACGTCTCGATCGATGGACAAGAGCTCGCATCCTGGACGTTCGACACCGGAGGATGGACACAACGAGACTTGGACGTTCCCGAGAACCTGACGGGGCAGTCGATCGAGATCTCGCTCCGCCAGGATGTCGTGCGGGCGCCACGCGACATCGGAGCGGGCACTGATCCCCGCCTGCTTGGAATGGCGGTCAAGACCATCACGATCGAACCGGGCACGTCAGAGCAGTGAGCACGATGCCGGGAAGTCCCCGCGGCTTCCCGTTAAGGCCCGGCGGATCGGCCGTCGGCGCCGTCGTGTTCTTGGCAGTCATCGTCGCTCTTGCCTGGCGACTGCCGCTGGGAATCGATCTCAGCGACGAATCTTATTACGCGCTTTTCGTCGACGACTGGTTGAAGGGTGGGTTTGCCACCAGCACGCTGACGACCATCCATCAAACGGCGCTTCTGGCTGCCTATCTGCCGCTTCGACTCTACACGGCTCTCGTGGGCTCCACGGATGGCCTCGTCATCCAGTTGCGCATCCTTTTCCTCGTCGGCGCGATCGTCACCGCGCTGGTTTGGCTCCGCTTTCTGCTCCAGATCGTCAAACCGCTGCACGCGTGGCTGGGGGCGGCCTTTTTCCTTTCCTTCATTCCGTTCGGCCTTCCCTCTGTGTCCTACAACACGCTGGGCTCCCAGGGGCTGGGAATTGCCCTGGCGGCTCTCGGTCTCGCCCTGGTCAGGGAGCGGCTTTGGGGCTGGTGGGCCTTCGCCTCGGCCGTCGGATGGGGCATTGCCACCACGGCCTACCCGTCGCTTCTCCTCCCCCTGGGCGCCTGTCTCCTGCTGCTTTGGCTGACGGGCTGTCCCAAGCGGGACTTGTTGACTTACGTCTGCCTGACCGGAGCCGCCCAGATCGTTGGCTGGACGCTCGTCGCCTATGCGCTCTCGCCGGAAAAGGTCGTGGACAGCTTCGCCTACCTTGCAGCGATCAACGACGTCGGGGGACTGGGCCGCAAGCTCGACTTCGCGCTCACCGTCCTTGGCGCCCACCCGATTTTCGTCATCGTATGCGGCCTCGCCGCGCTGGTGGGGCTTCTCCGTGAAAGACTGGGAGCAACCCTCGCAAGCCTCACGATTGCGGCCCTCCTCGCCGTTCTCTTCGCGGGGGAACCCGCTCTTTTCTGCCGCTCGCATGACATCGTTACAGTCCTCGCACTCGCCGGCCTCGGTTTGACGTTCGAGCTTTGCCGCACATCGCAGCCCGGCGCGCGCGCGACCGGCTTGATCTATGCGACAAGCCTCTTTGCGGGAGTGATCACGATGGTCTCCGCGTTCAACGGCATCTACAATTTCACCATCGGGGCGTTGGCGGCTGCGATCATGTCGACCTACACCCTCACCCGTCCGGACGGCCGGCTCTCCTGGCCGGCAACGCTATGTGGCGCAGGTGCCGTGGCCGCGGTCCTGGCCACATCCCTCACGTTCTATTATGGCACCCCGCCCGGCACCGGCCTGCCGGATGTCCGGGTTCACACCGGCGCATTCGCGGGGCTGCGTGGGCAATCCGATCAGGTGGAAGCGATCCGGTGGATGGAGAACGAAGTCGCCCCACGGATCGGGGCTGACGGAAGAATCGCGTTCGTCGGACGCCTCTACGGCCTCATCCTGGCCACGCCAGCCCGCCCCCAGATGCTCGCGGTCTTCCCACTCGATGACACCATGAATCCCAAGGGGCTGGCCATCAACCGCGCCTTCTATGCCGCCCCGACACACCGGCCGAGTTTGGTTGTAGTGCAGTCCGACAAGTACATCACGCCGCTCAATCCGTTTGGGCCACGCTTCGGCGAGTGGTACGAACTCATCGAGGCAAGTGATCAGCCCCTAGGGAAGTTCGAAATCTATAGAAATACGGAGTCGGCAAGCTGACGTGCGACGTACCCCGGCGCAAGGAAGATGGCCAACACGTTTCGGGCGCCTACTATGCCCTTTTTGCGACGTGATACGCAGCACGCAAAGGACGCAACGTGCCACACTCCGCGGTCGGCCGACTCAAGCCGGCCGACATTCTCTCACTTGGCGTATCCAGTTCCGAGTTTACTCCCAAGAAGCACCTTCCGCGACTTGGCAGGCTGACAGCAATAAGAACGGCACATGTCTGGAGCAATACTCAAGAGCCGCCTCCAGGCGCATATGCCCGCATGGCGATAGGTCGAATGAAAACAGAATTTGGCATGCATACATTTAGCTCACTACGGAGCTTCTTGCTCCCGCTAGCGACCTCTCTATTTTTCTGTCTTTATATCATCGCCGTTTGGCATCTGGCTCCGGCAAATCCCACCGCCCCTGACGCCGATACAGCAGATCTGTTCCTGGATTTCTATCAAGATTACCTCCACCCTGAGCCGAAAGATCATTTTATATATCTCGCCACATCCATCGGCGTGGTGATTTTCGCACTGCTCGCTGCGCTTGCAGCCCCCCGATGCGAAAAACGCCGGTATCCTGTGGCCATCTGGGCATCGCTGTTTCTGGCATTCGTTCTATTTACGATTATAAATCGAAATATACTTTCAATATTAACAGAAGTATTTACCACATTATACAGCTATATTTTAACATTATTACTATTGATTATATTTATAATATCAAGAAAAAATACAATACTATCATTTTCTATAGGGGTATTGTCGCTTCTCATATTCGGAACCTACACAATATTTTTTCGTATTTGGCACGTGGACGAAATCACATACGCCGCACATTTCTTTTCGCATCATGAGGCGGTCATATATTCATTAATTCAAATATCCAGTGGACGAACCTGTCTCGTCGATGTTCAGCCTCAGTATGGCTGCTACGGAGAACTAATTGCACCAGCCCTTTGGATATTCGGAACCAGCACCTTTGCCATCACCTCCCTCTTTGGCGCGATTTTTCTTGTCGCCATCGCGTTCATCATAGACGCGGCGCGTCGGATTATTCCGCATCCGGCAGTCCTTGCCGCGACAGCTGTATGGCTTCTGTTTCTCGCCTCGATGATCCTGTTCTTCGGCTCGCCGGACCCGTACTACGCGTACTATCCGATCAGGGTTCTTTTCCCCGCTATCGCCTTCTGGCTCTTCGTACGGGTGGATGCCGAGCCCCTCTCCCATCGCTCCGCCTGCGGCCTGGGGCTGTTCTGTGCTTTGGCAATATTCTGGAACCTCGACTCCGGTGCGGCGGTCACGCTCGGGATGGCGGCGATGATTTTTCTTGGGGGCTTCAGTGACGGCCGCTGGAGGCACCCTATGGATCGCCTGAAGACGCGGTTGCCGCTCACGCTCATGTTCGTGACCGCTGTAGGCGTAGGTCTTCTCCTCGCCGTCGCCTGTCTTTGGTTGAAATCTGGCGCCGAGCCAACGATTGCAAACTTCTTTCGCTATCAGCAGCTCTTCGCGCTCAGCGGTTTCGCAATGATTCCACTGTCGAGCCCCACGGGCTATTGGGTTCTCTTGCTGGTAATATTCCTGCTCGTCTTGCTCGTTTCAGCCTCGGCAGCCTTGTATGGCGCAAAACGCGACCGCCCCTTGGAAGCAGCTGCCATACTCGCCTTCATGGGCCTTGGCCTGATGCTCTATTTTTTCGGGAGATCTCATTTTTTCGTCTTGCGGCTTGTGGCATGGCCCGGATGTATATTGGCGTTTTTCCTGGCAAGCCGCGCGCTGGATACAGCGTCGCGGCCCACGCGGGCGCTGGTAGCAGCATCCGTGTGCATCGCAGCGGCAGTTCCATTTTCATTTGCCGTTCAGAATGTTGTCCAACCCAAATTTATCTTTGGAGAGATGCACCGGCGAGACAGCCCAGACACCATCATGGGTGATGTTGAGATGATCCGGCGGTTTACGAGTCCCGGCGAACGCATTGTGATATTTGGCCTGAACTCGGGCACCCTGTACGGAGCAACAGGCACCATACCCGCCCTTCCAGGCTT
Source organism: Amorphus sp. MBR-141 (assembly GCF_053628695.1). NCBI lineage: Bacteria > Pseudomonadati > Pseudomonadota > Alphaproteobacteria > Hyphomicrobiales > Amorphaceae > Amorphus > Amorphus sp. MBR-141. The sequence goes on along the minus strand of NZ_JBRJGW010000014.1, from coordinate 30,379 downwards.
AAGCTATCCAGAACGACTTCTCCGCAGCGACCTGAAGAACGAGAGAGAGAACATCATCGAGCATCGCCCCAAGAAGATCTTCGTTCAATTCGGAGATGAAGAAGACTTTGGAGAAACGCTAATTAAACTCGATAATATTGAAGAAAAATATAATACTCGTTTTTACTCGGAAAATCTACATTATAGATACTTAGTCAGGAAAGATTCCTCCAATTAGCAGCCAGGGACCACGGCAACAGGAGTAATGCACAGATGAAATCGGCGGTATCTACAATTCGGGCCACACGTCGCTGCGAAGGCGAACGCCTTGAGATTCGTGCCCAGATACGGCGATCTTCCTCTGGATGCGGTCGAGCCGAGCCATGGCGTGGGCGCCAGGACGACCAGGCGTCATCCGTCCGACCTGACGGACGTTTGGCGGGGCCCGATTTCGCGCCGCGGATGCCCCAAGCGTACGTTTATGGTCGCTGCGGCTGAAAGCGCTGGCGCTCGATGGGAACCAGACGGCGAGCACGGGTGGTGAACCCAAGCTCTTTTGACCGACGACCTACCCTCTCAACTCGTGGACGAAACAGGCTCACCTTCGCAATCGAGGGGCTCCAGCGCGACCGAGAGATCTCCCCCCGGTCGGCTACATCAGAAGACAATGTCAATCAGCTGACTGCAGACCATCTCGACCTGATCATCCGTGAGCTTCGGATAGCTAGGTAGAGACAATCCACGCCGTGCAATATCGGCAGCAACCGGGAAATCGCCGTCCATCCGGTACATCGGCATCTCGTGGGCGCAGAAGAAGACAGGCCGCGTATCGATGCCCCGCTCCTTCATCTCGCGCATGACGACATCCCGATCGGTCCCCTCGGGAAGAAGCAGGCTCACCATCCAGTCCGACGCGATCACGCCAACCTGCCGGGTCTGGAAGACCAGATCATGGTTGCCGAGCTTCTCCCGGTAGAGGGATGCGAGCTCGCGCTTGCGGCGGAAGATCTCGTCGAACCGTTCCATCTGCGCGACGCCGATGGCGGCTGCGATGTTGGTCATCCGGTAGTTGAAGCCGATGATATCGTGCCAATAGCGCTTGGTGAGCGACTGCCCCTGGCCCTTGGTCTGGCGCAGCAGCGCGGCCACCTTCGGATCCCGCGCAATGACCGCGCCGCCCTCTCCCGTGGTGATCGTCTTGTTGCCGAAGAAGCTGAACGTGCCGACGTCGCCGAACGTCCCCACATGCTGCCCGTCGATCGTCGTGCCCAGCGCCTCGGCGCAGTCCTCGACGACGAAAAGGTCGTGCTCGCGGGCTATCTCGACGATCGCATTCATGTCGCACGCCGCACCGTACAGATGCACGGGCATGATGCCCTTGGTGCGCGGCGTGATCTTGCGCCGGAGATCGTCCAGGTCGATCAGCCAGTCGTCCCTCCGGCTTTCGACGAATACCGGCGTGGCCCCCGTCTGGGCGATCGTGTTGACCGAGGCGATGTAGGTGAAGGTCGGAACGAGGACCTCGTCGCCCGGCCCGGCACCGAGACAGTGTAGCGCCAGATGCAGGGCGACCGTCCCGTTGCACACGGAGACGGCCTCTTCGGCCCCCGTGAGCTCCGCCAGGTCCGCTTCGAACCGCTCGATGAAGGCGCCCAGCGAGGAGATCCACGTCGTATCCATGCATTCGGACACGTACCGCTTCTCGTTTCCAGACAGGTCCGGCTGGTACACCGGGATCATCGTCGGTGCCCCGCGCTCGGCGATTTTCGTTTCAGAAGCCATGTCACCCGACTTTCACGTGCCGCTGGTCAATTCCGCGACCACACTTTCCATTCGGCGCAGGCCCGGCTCGTCCCAGGGAAGCTTGAGCCCCTCCGCCAACGCGCGCACCGCGACCAACGATTCCGAGCGTGTCCTAGCTTGCAGGCTTGACCTAAGGAAGGCCAAAAGTGCGTCCGCGTAGGCAGCCGGGCTCATGTGCGTCCTGGCGTAGTCCTGGGCCCGCCTGCCCAGCTTCAGACCCCATTCCGGATCGTCGAGAAAGTGCTCCAGGTGAAGCATGAGGTCGAGGGCCTCGTTGCCGGGCCTGCAGTGCATCAGCATTTCATCCGGCGGATCCACGTAGCAGCCATGGCTCGAAACCGCCGTCGGCCGGCCTGACGCCATCCCGAGGATCAGGGACGCCGAAGCCCCTTCGAACACCGGCGACCGCAGGCAGGAGATGACGTCCACGTCGCGCAGCTGCCAGCGCAACTCCTCGTCGCTCACCCATCCGGTGTACTCCGGGCGGTCGACGCCTAGCGTGGCCGCCAGCTTTTCCATCCGGCGCCGCTCGCCCTCTTCTGTCGGACCAATGACCCGGATCCGGCAGACATTTCGCAGGACCGGGGACGCGGCGACCGCCAGGAGCAACTGGTCGATCCGCTTGTTGGGGTTCGCGTGCCCGATGCAGGCGATCGTCAGCCGGCCCCACCACTGGGGAACCGGCGGAATGTCCGGATAGGCGGCCCCAAGCGGAATCTTCACGACGGGACCGGCGCAGGCCTGCTCCACGCGCTTGCGGTAGTGCTCGGCGTGGAACACCGCGCCGGAACACTGACGCGCGATCCACTCCGTCATTGGCCGCATGGCCGCGGCGCGCTCCATCGCCGCCCAGTCCGAAAGCGACTCGTCGTCACCAAGCAGGTCGCTCTCATACGCCCGGCGGACGAGCGCCCGCAGCTCAGCGTCGCCTCTGCCGCCGGGACGGTGTGCCCAGCCTGCGGCCAGACCGAGCAGCAAGACATCATGGAAGATCCCGATCGGCCGGAGCTCGTAGAGCCGATCGATGATCGCGCCGTGGAAGGGGTAGTTGTTCCCGACATTCACCAGCACGTGGTCGAACTGATCGCGGATCTCGCCGTCGGAGATGTCCTGGAGGCTGACCGTGGGGATATCGGAGGTCAACAGGCCGAGACCGCGTGCCTCCAGCACTTCAGATCGCAGGATGGTAACGGAATGCCCGCCCTCGATGAGGACGTCGGCGACGTCCTTCGTTACCTGCGCGATCGCCGACTTCGTGTTCCAGGGAGAGATCCAGGCGATACGGAGGGCGCTCATGACAGCAATGCTTCAATGGTGGCCGGCCAGGTCAGCTTTTCGCGATCGAGTATGGCCCGCGCGTTTGCCCCCATCTCCTTGGCCTTGGCACCGTCGCTGGCGAGCCGCGACAGACCCGCCCCCAGCGCCTCGGCCGTCGGGGCGCACACATAGCCCGACACCGCGTCATGGACGATGTCCAGCACGCCTCCGGAATCGGTGGTCGTGAGCACCGGCTTTCCCGCCTGGAAGGCCTCCATGGTGCAGTATCCGACGGAATCCTCATCGAACGGAAGGTAGGCCACCGCGATCGACCGGTTTACCCAGCTCGCCAGAGCGGCGCGTGACAAATACTGCAGGTCGAGCACCAATCGGTCCCCGACACCCAGCTCGTCGGCAAGCGATCTCAGCTTCGCGGCATCATCGGCCGAATCGGGCGGGCCAGCTACCACAAGGCGGACCTTCGGAGCATGCCGAAGTGCCGACACGAGCAGATGTTGCCGCTTCGCGTCGTTGATGCGACCCGTGGCGACGATGTAACCCTCGGGCTCCGCCGCCGAGAAAATGTCCGGGTCGTTCAACGGAGGCCGCAGCACGTTTCCTTCGATCGAGTTGTAGTGCCTCAGGCGATTCTGTGTCGTCGGTGAGTTGGTGAACAATGCACGCGCTTCGCCAAGTCCAACGGTGTCGGCCGAGCGGATCGCCTTTACGATCTGCCGACCGCGTTCAGAATCGGGAATGTTGCTCTGGCCGGCATCCAGGAGGTCGTAAGCCTGCCGATACTGGTGCAGCAGCCAGACAACCTTGTTCGAATGCATCGCCAGATAGGCCGGGAACTTGAGCGCGATAACCCGGTCGACGTTTGCCAGGCGGAGACTTCGCGCCACAAGCATTTCGTCGATCAGCCGTTCGGCCGGCTCCCAGGTGAACGGCAGACTGACAGCTTCCGCATTGACGCCCGCCAACCGAAGATTCCGGACCAGATGGTCACGCAACTCTTCGGCCCCGCCTGACACGAAGGGCACCTTGGTGGTCAAGACGAGAACATTCATGCCAACAACCGGTCGATGACGTGGTCCCAGTTGATCGCAAGTTCTGCCACGCGCAAGTTTGCTCCTCCGCCAAAACGCTCTGCTGTGGTCCGGTCGAGATAGAGTCTATCGAGTGCGCCCGCGATTTCCCGAGGATCCGGAGCCGTGATCAAGCCTTCCCGCTCATCCCGCACGAACTCCAGAACGCCTCCGGAATCGGTGCAGGTGATTGTGGCTTTCCGCGCGTGTGCAGCCTCGAGCGTCGGATAACCATAGCTGTCTTCGTCGAGCGGGAGGTAGGCGGACGCCAGGGCGCTTTCCAGGAGCTCGACCTTCCGCTCCTCCGAGATCCAGTTCGCCTCGATGGAAAGCCGGTCACCCACTTCGTGGCGCTCGGCAATCTCGCGGATCGTCTGAAAATACTCCCCATCCAAAGCCTCCCCGCACAGCCGAAGCTTGACGGGTGTCTTGGTATGGCCGAGCGCCTCGACCAGCAAATGCTGCCTTTTGTGTGGAACGCACCGGCAGATCGACACGATTTCATCGCCGTACCCGCCCGCGCGAAATTTCTGGGGATCGCGCAGAGGTGGGTACAGAACTTCCGAGCCCAGGTCGTTGAACCGCCTCAGCCGTGCAGAGACCGTTTCAGAGTTGGTGAAGACGGCATGCGCCTCCTTCAGGGCCACGGTATCGGCTTCAATGACGGCATCCCGGATCGCCCGCCCGGGGATGGTGTCGTCCACGGCCCGGTAGGGGGTGTCCCAGAGGTCGTAGAAGGGCCGGATGTGATGGATGAACCAGACCACCTTGCGACGGTGACGCACCATGTGCGCAGGGGGCCGAAACGTGACGACGAGATCGAAATGCGTGTCGAGTTCGATCATCCGGAACGCCGCAAACTGCGAGATCAGATTGTGGGGATCGTCGGTGTTCGGAATATAGACGATATCGACTTGGTGGCCACGAGCGACGAGTTCGTCCTTGAGCCATTCCACGATGAACCGATAGCCGCCCTGCACAAGCGGGACCATCGACGAGACGAGGCCAATTTTCATTTTGTTATAGCTCGCAACAGCCGTGCTGGTGCTCCGCCGACAATGGACCCGTCCTCGATATCGCAAACCACGGCTGACCCGGCACCCACCACGACGTCCATGCCGATCCTCGTTCCAGGCCTGATGCTGCTACCCACCCCGATCAAGGTCCTTGCGCCAATCTGAACGCTACCGGCGATCGCGCATCCCGGCGCGACGTGAGCCGCGGACTGCAGCACACCATCATGGTCGATGATGGCGCCCGTGTTGACGATAGTGAAATCTCCGACGCTCACATCGGTTCCGACAACAGCACGCGCCATGACGACCGCCCCCTCCGCGATCTGCGCGCTTGGCGCAAGAAACGCCGAGGGGTGGACAACCGGGGGCAATCGATACCCGTGTCGCCTGGCCTCCCGCCCGAGGCGCTCGCGAGCAGCATTGTGGCCGACAGCCAGGATGACAGTGTCTATCCCCCTCGCGCGCAGTTCCGGAAGCAGTTCGTCGCTACCAAGGACCGGTATGCCAAGGATGGGTCTGGCGTCAGCCGAGGGATCGAGCAATCCGACGAATTCGCCGAGATCTGCGGCGATCGCAGCCTCCAGGACGACTTTCGCGTGGGGGCCGGCCCCGAGAACAACGATCTGCGGCACGCCTTTCGCAGTCGCCACCTCGTCACTCCATGTTCAGCTGCGGGTAGTCCCCGACGGGTCGACGCAGAAGGAGGAGGTTCAGAGTGAAGACACGCGCCAGTTCGCAGACGGGACGAAGCTTGCGAATGGACCCATCGAACTCATTGATCTCGTAAGCCGTGAATCCCGGAAGAGTGAACTCACGCAGCCACTCTTCGATCGCGGTTTCGGACCGCTTCAGGTGAGACGGTCCGAATTCCACGATGACGGCGAGATCGTCGTTCTCCTCGACGATCCGGGCCATTCCTCTCCATGCTTCAAGCTCGAACCCCTCGACATCGATCTTGACCAGCTTCACGGGGGAACCGACAGGCACGAGGGCATCCACCCTGCGCACGCGAACCATCTCGGCCCTGGCATCTTCCGGAATATCGAGCAGCGAGGCCTGTCCACAGATGGTAGGGATGTGCAGTGTCGCCTGGCCCTCATCGCTGCCGGCTGCGCATTGCTCGATTGCGACACGTCCGGCAAGACCGTTGAGCGCGACACTCCGCTCGAGCAGCGTCGCGGACCGTGACGACGGCTCCACCGCGATCACGCGGCCTGACTCGCCGACTTGTCTTGCCAGCGGCAGCGTGACCAGGCCGATGTTGGCTCCGACGTCGATCACCGTGTCGCCGTCGGCCACGAGGCTGCGCGCCACGGCTATCATTCCCGCTTCGCTGTATTCCGACGCCTCGACGAGCATCGCTACGAGGGCAGGATCTTCCATCGGCACGAGGATATATCCGGCTTCTGTGCGGACCAGGATGGAATCGTCGAGCGGGACGGCAACCCGTCGTGCGACCCCGTCGATGCGCGCCTGAAGATGATCGAGCCGCGCGTCGATCGAGCCGAAGGGACCTGCGGTCTCGGCAAGCATGCCGGTCAACGACGCTTGAACTTCGCGCCTGACGTCGTTTTCCTTCAGCTGATCCAGACGGATAGCGTCCACCGTCAGCTGGAGTTTTTCAATGCGGCGGACGATCTCGTCGAGAGGGTTCGCTCGTCCTTCTGCCCCCGCATCGCGGAATGCCCGAAAGATCTCGATCCGCGGCAGTATCGTGTTCAGCTCATGGACGAACAGCGCACGAGCGTCCTCCCGGCTTCCGACCTTCATGAGCGCGTCGGGGTCGTCCCCCGGGGCCATGAACGCGAGTCGATGGTTGATGCTCTCGATGAGACGTGCCGTGTTGGAATTGTCGACGGCCTTGGCGACACGTCGCCGGAACGGAGAACGAAGCGGGTTACGCATCCAGCTCAGCAGACTGCGCCGACGCTTCGAGCTCTGGCTGGCCATGAAGTCTCCAACGTATGATCGGCATGGATGGGCCTGAGGTCGCCCTTGCTAGGCTTGGCCTTCTCACACTTCCAGCATCGGTGCGTTTCAGTCAAACGCGCAAGATCGGCCGGCAGAACTCGCGAAACCGGCTCGATTCTCGTCGGATTCTCGATATGCCCCAGCCTGTGGCAACGTCAACGATGTCGAGCAGGCAGCGCATTACCTTCCGATGACGAACATCGGAGGATGGGGTGTAGTCTAGATTTTTTTGGATGCAAAGCCCCTCCCCGACCATGGTCGGAAATCACGACCATACCTGCTGGCCTGCGTCGCCCGGGTCGACCATGTGTTCTGCCTTCGGCCCATCAGTATAACGGCTGGCTCAATCAACCAGGGCGGATGCGGGCCGACGAGCTATACCGTTGACACGTGCGGCGAATGGAAAGAGTAGAGGGACCAAATCGCGCAAGGCGGGAGAATTTGCAAATGGTGGTTCCGGTCATTCTGTCCGGCGGATCGGGTACGCGGCTGTGGCCGCTTTCGCGGGCGGACCTGCCGAAGCAGCTGGCGCCGCTGTTCGGCGAGGAATCGCTGTTCCAGCACACTGTCCGCCGCGTCGCCGGCTCGCCGCTCTACGAGAGGCCGGTGGTGCTCGCCTCCGCCGACGGCCGCTTCCTGATCCGCGAACAGCTGCAGGAGCTGGGCGTCGACGGCAGGATCGTGCTTGAGCCGGCCCGCCGCGACACGCTCGCCGCGATCGCCGCCGCCGCAGCCGTCGCCCACCGCGACAACCCCGACGCGATCCTGCTGATCATGCCGTCGGACCACCTGATCACCGACGTGGAGGCCTTCGCGGTCTCCGCCGAGATCGCGGCGAACGTCGCCCGCGACGGCGGCATCGTCACCCTCGGCGTGAAGCCCACCTACCCGGCCTCCGGCTACGGCTACATCGCCCCCGGCGCGGAAGGCCCGGACGGTTCCTTCCAGATCGCCCGCTTCCTGGAGAAGCCCTCCGCCGACGCCGCCGCGACGCTGATCGCCGAAGGCTGCCTGTGGAACGCCGGCATGTTCTGCTTCCGCGCCGCCGTCCTGCTCGACGAGGTCAAGCGCCTCGAGCCGGCAACCCATGCCGCCGTGCTCGCCGCCGTCGACGAGGCCGAGGACGATCTCGGCTTCATGCTGCTCGGCCCCTCCTTCGAGAAGGCCCGGGCCATCTCCTTCGACTACGCGGTCATGGAGCGCACCGAGGCCTCCTTCGTGGTGCCGGTGGCGTTCAGCTGGTCCGACGTCGGCGACTGGAAGGCGTTCTGGGAGGCCACCGACCAGGGCACCGACGGCGTCACCACCGAGGGCGACGTGGTCGTCCTCGATTCCAAGAACTCCATCATCCGCTCCGGCGGGCGGCTGATCTGCGCCGTCGGCGTGGAGAACCTCGCCATCGTCGAGACGCCGGACGCCGTGCTGGTGGCGGACATGCGCCAGGCCCAGAAGGTCAAGGAGCTCGTCGGCATGCTGGCCGCCCAGGGCCGCTCGGAGGCCGCCGAGCACGCCCGGGTCTACCGCCCCTGGGGCTGGTACCAGACCATGGACATCGGCGACCGCTTCCGGGTGAAGCGCATCGCCGTGAAGCCCGGCGCCAAGCTGTCGCTGCAGAAGCACTTCCACCGCGCCGAACACTGGGTCGTCGTGCGCGGCACCGCCGAGATCACCGTCGGCGAGGAGACGAAGATCCTGCGCGAGAACGAGAGCATCTTCATCCCGATGGGCGAGGTGCACCGCCTCGCCAACCCGGGCAAGATCGGCGTCGAGATCATCGAGGTGCAGACCGGCGCCTATCTCGAAGAGGACGACATCGTCCGCATCCAGGACGACTTCGGGCGGCAATGACGCGACTGTTCGTCGACGTCACTGAGGTCTCCGCCCTCGGCCGCAAGGCCGAGGAACTCACCGGTGTCCAGCGGACCTGCCTGGAGTTCGCCTACGAGCTCGTCACGGCGGGCCGCGCCACCGCGGTGGTGCTGAACCCCCTCACCGGTCGCTTCCGCGAGGTCGCCCCCTGGGCGTTCGAGCTGGAGCACCTCTACGCCACCGAGACCGTCAAGGAGCGCCTCGGGCTGCTGCCGAAGGTGCGCAGCCTCGGCAAGTACCGCGGGCTCAAGCGCGCCCTCTACGAGACGGAACAGGCGCTCGCGGGCGCCGTCCGCAGGGTGCGCCCCGGCCGGCCTGGCACCGCCGTCGGCGACGCCATCAACCTCGACGGCGGCGTGCTGCTGACGGCGGCGAACTTCGAGATCGCCCGCCGCGTCGGCCTGCGCGCCAAGGCGCTGCACCCGAGCGTATCGGTGGTGGCCGTCCTCTACGACACCATTCCCCTTGTCGGAGACGCCGCCGGCGTGGCGGCCGGCTTCGGTCGGGCCTACCAGGAGGGCTACCGGGCGCTCGGCGGCGCTGGCGCGCGCTTCATCGCCATCTCCGACCACACCCGCACCGATGCGCTGGCGGCGATCGCGCGCGGCGCCCTTGCCCCGTCGGTGGCGCCCGAAGCGGCGATCCTGCTCGCCCACGAGTTCCGCGCGCCGCCGCCCGGTTCGGCGCCGGGTCCGCTGCCGGATGCCCCGTATTTCCTCTCGGTCGGCAGTCCCATGGGCCGCAAGAACGGCAGGCTGCTTTGCGAGGCCTATCGGCGGCTGGCGGCACGCGATGGCGCGCTGGCAGACCGGCTGCCCGCCCTCGTCTTCGCCGGCCGGGTCGGCACGGATCCCGGCGCGCTGCTCGACCGTCTCGGCGGCTACCGCGACATTGCCGCCCGCGTGCGCCTGGTCGACGAACCGGATCACGCGACGCTGCAGGCGCTCTACCGCTCCGCCGAGGCGCTGGTGTTTCCAAGCGTCTACGAGGGGTTCGGCTTGCCGGTCGGCGAGGCGCTGTGGCTCGGCACGCCGGTCATCGCATCGAACGCCACGTCGATCCCCGAGGTCGGCGGCGATCTCGCCGTCTATTTCGATCCGTCCGATGCGGACGCCTTGGCGGCGCTTCTGCTTGAAGCCGCGACGGTGCCGGACTGGCGCGCGGCCCGCCGCCACGCCATCGCCGCCGCCCGCCCCCATCTGCGCAGCTGGCGGCAGGTCGCCGGCGACTACGCAGATCAGGCGGCCGGCTGAACCGATCCGGTGCTGCCGTCCGCAGCGCGCGACGGCCCACCTATTCCGCAGCGTCGCCCATCTCGAACTGCAGCGTGACGATGCGCTTGTAGTAGTCGTTGCGCGCCGCGAGCTCCTCGTGCGTTCCGAGATCGGTGACGTGGCCTCCGTCGATCAGGGCGATCCGGTCGGCCTCCTTCACCGTCGACAGGCGATGGGCGATGACGATGATCGTCTTCTTCTTCGCCTGCGAGCGCACGTAGTTCTTGATGAGCTGCTCGTTGTCGGCGTCGAGCGCCGACGTCACCTCGTCGAGGAGCAGGATCGGCGCATCGCGGATGATCGCGCGCGCCATGTTCAGCCGCTGGGCCTGGCCGCCGGAGATCAGCGTGCCAAGCTCGCCGGCGTCGGTGTCGTACCCCTGAGGCAGGCTCTGAATGAACGAATGAAGCCCGACGACCTCGCAAGCCTCCTCGACGCGTGACTGCGGGACGTTCGGGTTCTTGAGGGTCAGGTTGTCCTTGAGCGAGCCGGAAAAGATGAAGTTCGACTGGCCGACGAAGGCGATCGCGTCGCGCAGGCTCGACGTGTCGAGCTGCCCGACGTCATGCCCGAACACATGGAGCGTGCCGGCCCGCGGCAGATAGAATTTCATCAGAAGCTTGAACAGGGTCGACTTGCCCGCCCCCGACGGCCCGACCAGCGCGATCATCTCGCCCTGATGGATGTCGAGATTGAGCTTGTCGAGAACCAGCCCCCCGTCGCCATAACGGAAGTCCACGTTCTCGAAGGAGATGGCGGGCACCGCGGCAGCGCCCTCCGGGGGCAGGGTCTTGCCTGACTCCGCAGCGAGAAGAACCGGACCCGTATCCTCGAAATCGTGGTCGTTGAGCAACGCGTAAACCATCTCCACCGCCATCAGCGCGGTACGGATCTGGACGCGCATCTGGCTGAGCCTGCGCGCCGGATCGGCGGCAAGCAGTAGCGCCGTCAGGAACGACATGAACGTGCCAGGGGAATAGTCCCCCATCGTCAGGCGCCAGCCTGCATAGAGAATGGCCAGACCCACGGCGATGCCGCCCACCGTGTCCAGCAAGGGCAGCGGCGCCGCGTTAAGGGCGGCGATCCGGTTCTTCTGCTCGCGCAGGCCCTCGATGATCTTGTCGCTCTCCTGCAGGAGCGGCTTCTCGAGCCGGAATGCCTTGATGACCGTGATCCCCTGCACGGTTTCGCGGACCTGGCGGTTGAGGAACTGATAGCCGGCAAGTTCGGCGCCCACGAGGCCGCGAATCTGCTTCAGCAGACGACTGACGCCAAAGAAGATGATCGGCGCCACGAGGAAGGAGCAGATGGTCAGATAGGCGTCCTGAACGAGCATGACCCCGAGCAGCGCGACCAGCGTCGCGACGTCCCGAAGGCCGTTCACCAGAACCTGGTTGAGGATCGAGTTGAAGCCCCCCGCGCCCTGATTGAACCGCATGATCAGGTCGTCGGAGCTGTAGCGCGAGAAGAAGGAGATCCGCTGCTTCATCACGTGTTCGAACATCCGCTTCTGGATGTCGGCGACGAGCGAGTTAGAGATCTGGTTCGACAGGACGCTCTGCCCGTAGAGCGATGCCCCCCTCACCACGAAGACGGTCACGATCGCGAAAAACAGCGGCAGGATCAGCGGCGTGCTCTGCTTGACGAAGACGGTCTCCACCACATCCTTCACCATCCAGGCGATGCCCGCGGTCGTGCCGGACACCAGCCCGATCAGGATGAAGATGATGACGTACTTCTTCCAGAAAACCTTGAAATAGTGCTGGAATATCCCGGCGATCAGGCTTGCGTCACCGGTCGTCGGGATCTTCAGCATTCGGCCGAGCCAGTTCGGCAACCGGGCTCGATGGTCAGTGGAAAACATGCGAGAAACCTTCGTATCCGCGGAGCCAAAACGGCATTCGACGCACGCCCCACCTCTGGGAGATGTTTCTGCGGCTCAATCGCGGCCCTACTGCGTCGGGACCTCGGTCGCGAGCCCAGTTTAATTGCGATCGGACTGGGGAGGGGATCGCAATCTTGCTCCCGCTTCGCGCGGTCGCTTCCGTTGCCGCGAGCGCTCCGGCGGCCAAATTGGCCTGCCGTCTCGCCCCGACAGCCGAGATCGACTAGAACGTCCCGCAACAAGCGTCAAGCGCGGCCCCCTGCCAGCCCTCGAAATCGGCGGCGCGGCGACCGGTCGACCTTGACAACAAAGCCGCTATGGCTTGTGAAAGCGTCCACCGGATCCGCCGGTCAGTATCCCACACGTCCGCCCGGTCGGAAACGGCCTGTTGGCTTTCGCGCATGTCGACGCATATCCAGAAGAAGGTTCTCCGGTGACAAAGACGGCATTTATTACGGGCGTTTCCGGGCAGGACGGCGCCTATTTGTCCAAGCTTCTTCTCGAAAAGGGCTACCGCGTCGTCGGCGGCATCCGGCGCACGTCGACCGGCATCATCCACCGTCTGGCAGAGCTCGGGATCGACAAGGACGTCGAACTGGTCACCTTCGACCTGAGTGAATTCCAGAACATCCTGCGGCTGCTCGGCAAGGTGAAGCCGGACGAGTTCTACAACCTCGCCGCCCAGAGTTTTGTGGGCTCCTCTTGGGAACTGCCCCTCTATACGGCCGACGTGGATGCCGTCAGCGTCTGCCGCATCCTCGAAGGCATCCGCGACATCGTGCCCGACTGCCGCTTCTACCAGGCCTCGACCTCGGAGATGTTCGGGCACGTCCGGGAAATCCCGCAGAGCGAGACGACGCCCTTCTATCCGCGCAGCCCCTACGGCGTGGCGAAGCTCTACGGCCACTGGATCACCGTGAACTATCGCGAATCGTTCGGCCTGCATGCTTCGTCGGGCATCCTCTTCAACCACGAGAGCCCGCTGCGCGGCGTTGAGTTCGTGACCCGCAAGATCACCCTCGCCCTCGCCCGCATTGCCCAGGGGCAGCAGGACACGCTCTATCTCGGCAACATGGAGGCGAAGCGCGACTGGGGCTACGCCGCCGAATACGTCGAGGGCATGTGGCGGATGCTGCAGCAGGAGACCGCCGACGATTACGTGCTGGCGACCGGCAACACCTACACGGTCCGCTCCTTCGTCGAAGGCGCCGGCAGGGCCCTCGGCTTCGACCTGGTGTGGGAAGGCGAGGCCGAAACCGAAGTCGGCATCGACCGCAAGACCGGCAGGACCCTCGTCCGGGTCGATCCGAAGTTCTACCGTCCGGCCGAGGTCGAGATCCTCATCGGCGACCCGTCCAAGGCGAAGGCCGCCCTCGGCTGGGTTCCCGCCACCGACATTGCCGGTCTGACCGAACTGATGGTGAGGGCCGACTTCGATCGTGTGAAGTCGGGACGCCTGTTTTTCTAGCGATCTCGAAACGGCAAAATGTGGCGTCCTGGATTTCTGCAGCAGCGCCTAGCCGCGCTCGAGCGCACGTTCTCGTTTGGCCTGGCGACGCGCGGTCGTCGCCAGCTCTGGCAGACCGGCAATGCCAGTCAATCGCCATGGAAGTTGGATAGCCGTTCAAAATGTTGAGCAAGAGGCCCAGTTTCACGACCGGTAGCTTCGCATCCCGCCTGGCCGGGGTGCGCAAGTTGGACAAGCGGCAGCGGAAGTACCTGTCCGCGAAGCTCCTGCTCAAGATCGAGCCCGTCCTTCCCAGCCCCATCGTCAAGAAGATGAAGCGGCGGATGCTCAAATATTCCCCGTTTCCGATCGCCGCCCAGCAGGGCCTGCGAAAGCCCCAGCGGTCGGTGCGGATCCGCCAGATCGAGGCGGATCTGAAACGTGCCGCGGACCGGGCTGCACCCTGATGCACATCGTCATCGACCTCCAGGGTGCCCAGTGCGAGAGCCGCTTTCGCGGCATCGGGCGCTATTCCCTCTCGATCGCCCGTGCCATCGCTCGCAGCCGCGGCGAGCACCGGGTCACCATCGCGCTGAATTCCGCGTTTCCCGCTTCGATCGATCCGCTGAAGGCCGCCTTCGAGGATATCCTGCCGCAGGAGGCCATCCGGGTCTGGCATGGCCTGGACGGCGTCCATGGCCGCGATCTCGCCAACGGATGGCGCCGCCAGGCCGCCGAGCGGATCGGCGAAGCATTTCTCGCCGGTCTCAAGCCGGACGTGGTTCTGGTCTCAAGCCTGTTCGAGGGCTTCGCGGACGATGCCGCAACCTGCGTCCCCCCGGCATCGCCTGACTACGCGACCGCCGTGATCCTCTATGATCTGATCCCGCTCGTCTTTCGCGACGCCTATCTGACCAACGGGCTCGTCTCGGGCTGGTACAATCGCAAGCTCGATCACCTGTGCCGCGCCGACTTCCTGCTGTCGATCTCCGCCTCGAGCGCCCGTGAAGCAGTCGAGCATCTCGGCTACCCCGAAGAGCGAATCGTCAACATCTCCGGTGCGGCCGACCCGAAGTTTCGCAAGATCGAGATGGCGGACGGCGAGGCGGACCGCGTGCGGGAGACCTATCGGATCTCGCGCCCATTTGCCCTGTGCGCGCCCGGCGGCTTCGACATCCACAAGAACATCGACGGCCTCATCGAGGCGTGGGCCCGGCTGCCGGCGCCGCTTCGCAAGAGCCACCAGCTGGTCATCGCCAGCCGCCTTCAGAAGGCGACCGAGCGGCGGCTCGACAAGCTCCGCCAGAAGGCCGGTCTCTCCGCGGACGAGATCGTCTTCACCGGCTACGTGCCGGACCCCGACCTGATCCGGCTCTACAACCTGACCGCCCTCTGCGTCTTCCCGTCCCGACACGAGGGGTTCGGGCTTCCGGCGCTGGAGGCCATGTCCTGCGGCGCGCCGACCATCGGATCGAACCGGTCTGCGGTTCCGGAAGTGCTCGGCCGTGCCGATGCCATGTTCGACCCGGAGAACCCGGCTGAAATCGCCGAACGCATTGCAGAGGTCCTGGGCGACGCCGGCCGTCGGGCCGAGCTTTCCCGCTTTGCGCTGGAACGTGCCCTTCTGTTCTCGTGGGACACGTCGGCGCAACTGGCGCTCAACGGCATGGAGCGGCTTGTCGGCGCCCGCACCACTGCGCGTCCGGTGACGCGCCCGCATCGCCTGGCTCTCGTGGCACCCTCCGCCGGCCTGCGCGCCGGCGCCGCCCATCGCTTGCTGGCGCTTCTTCCCGAACTTGCCTGGCGCTACGAGATCGACATCGTCTCCGTCTCCGGCGCAGCCGGCCCTGGAGACATTCCCCCCGGTGCCCGCAATTGCCTTGACACGGCAGCCTTCCGCGCCGGCGCCGACGGCTACGACCGGATCCTCTATTGCCTCGGCGGCGCAGGCGCCCCCGAGATTACGGCCCTCGCCCGTGAGATCCCGGGTGTGGTGCTGGTGGCCGACACGGCGCTGGCCTCCCGTCTCGACCGGACGACCGCCCCCAACGAACGGATCGCCTTGCTGCACGCCTGCAACGGCTATCTCGATTTGCTCGACCCGGCCGTGCGTGCCGGTCGCGCCCCGTCGGGCACGCTGCTCCTTGCCGACGTCGCCAGCCGCGCCATCGGCATGCTCGCCGGCAGCGACGCGGTCCGAACCGCTGCCGCTGCCGCCGGCATTCCGGACGCGGAGAGCTGGGCCGTCGTGCCGTTCAGCCACATGGCGGCCGAGCACCTTTCGCTTTCCCGCGGCGCCGCCCGGGAGATGCTTGGGCTGGGCGATGATGCCTTCGTGGTCGCCATTGCCTGCGACCCGCCCTCCGACGGGGCCTTCCTCGATGCGCTGTCCGCCATCGCAGAGGCGCAACCCGAGCCGCCTGCCCTTCTCCTCCTCGACGCGCGCGCGCCGGAGGATCGCGACCGGCTGGCCCGCAGGATCGCCGCCGCCGGGATCTCGGTCGATCCGGCCGCGATCCTCGATCCGGCCCATGGGCCGAGCCGGACGCTGGTTGCCGCAGCCGCCGACGGCGCGCTTGCCTTCGGCGAGAACGTCGAGGCCGGCATGTCCGGGCTCGTCCTCGATCTCGCCGATAGCGGCCTGCCAGTCGTCGGGATGCACGCCGTGCCGTCGCCGGCCGACGCCCTCGCCGCATTCCGCACGGCACAGCGCGGCGCCACCCCGTCCACCGCCGGGCCGGACCGTGCTGGCTCCGCTGCCGCCGCACGGGCGATGTCGGATGCGCTGGAGGAAGTCTACGCGACCGGCTCTGCCGGTCTCGCCGCCGCGACGCGCGCCATTGCAACGATCGAGGCGGTGCCGCAGGAGCGCGACGACTGGTTCCGCGCCGCCGAGGCGCTGGCGCGCTCGTTTCCGGCCACCCGCGCGCCGCGGCAGCTGCTGGTCGATGTGTCCGAACTCGCCCAGCGCGATGCGCGCAGCGGCGTGCAGCGGGTGGTGCGCAACATCTTGCGGGAGTGGCTGCTGCACCCACCGGCCGGCTATCGGGTCGAGCCGATCTACGCCGCGAGTGAGCACGGCTATCGCTACGCAACCCGCTTCACTCTCGATTTTCTCGGCCACAAGGTCGGCGACATCGAAGATGCTGACATCGATTTCGCGCCAGGCGACATCTTTTTCATGCTCGACCTGCAGCACCATGTGGCACAGGTCCAGCGTGGCTTCTACCAGACCGCCCGGCATCACGGCGTAAAGGTCTACTTCCTGGTTCACGACCTGCTGCCGATCCTGCTTGACGGCATCTTCCCGCCGCAGATGCGCAAGCTCCACGAGGAATGGCTCGCCGTCGTCGCCGAGAGCGACGGCGCGTTCTGCGTGTCGCGGGCGGTGGCCAACGAGCTGGCCGACTGGATCCGCGGGGCCGGCCTGGTCGACGCGCATCCCTTCCACATCGGCTGGTTCCACCACGGCGCCGACTTCACCGGCGCGCGCTCGTGGACCGGACTGCCGGCGGAGGCGGCCGCCGTCCTGGACACCCTGGAGCGCCGCCCGACCTTCCTCTCGGTCGGCACCCTGGAGCCGCGCAAGGCCCACGCCCAGACCCTCGACGCGTTCGAGGCCCTGTGGGCGTCCGGCGTCGACGTCAACCTGGCGATCGTCGGCAAGGAAGGCTGGCTCGTCGAGGATCTGGTCCGCCGGCTGCGCAAGCACCCCGAGCAGGGCAAGCGCCTGTTCTGGCTGCAGGGCGTCAGCGACGAGTATCTGGAGAAGATCTACGGCGCCAGCGACTGCCTGATCGCCGCCTCGCGCGGCGAGGGCTTCGGCCTGCCGCTGATCGAGGCGGCCCAGTACAAGGTGCCGATCCTGGCGCGCGACATCCCGGTGTTCCGGGAGGTGGCCGGCGAGCACGCGTTCTTCTTCCAGGGCGAGGCCGGCAAGGACCTGGCCGCGGCGGTCACCGCGTGGCTCTCCCTCCACCGCGACGGCCGCCACCCCACCTCCGACGGCATGCCCTGGCTCACCTGGAGCGAGACCGCCGCCCGGCTGGCCCGATCGATCGTCGACGACGACTACCTGATCGAGCTGCGGGCGCCGAGGCCCTAGAGCATGTCCCGGTCAGATCGACGCGATCTGACCGAAGAGGAGCTGCGCAAGGGTTTGAGTCTGACGCCATGTCTGATCGATCAGGTGTCACCGCCTGATGGATAAGGCTCTCGGACGTGCCGACCCGTCGAGGTGCCCGCTCCGCCCCGACCCGCCTCAGGCGAGCGGCCCCGTCGGCCACTCGTAGGCCTCGGACCAGGACTGGTCGAACACCGTCTCGATCAGGTAGCGGGCAACCCGCCAGTTCGGCGTGCGCGCATGGGCGAGGCGCCAGCCGATCTCCGCCCGCCGCCGCCGCTCGGCGTCGTCGCGCCACAGCCGCGCCATCGCTTCCACCAGGTCCTCGCGCCCGTCGAACGGGATGACGCCGTCTTCCAGGATGTCCTCGAAGGCCGCCGGGCGGTGGGTGAAGGCGGCGACGCCGATGCCCAGCAGCTGGCCGATGCGGTCCGACGCGTAGTAGCGCAGCGACGGCACCCGGTCGTCGATCGGCAGGCACGGCGACATCGCCGCGCCGGCGAGCGCCTCGTAGAACTCCAGGCTGCGCAGTTGCACCCCGGTCGCCGCCCGCCCGCCGACCTGGAAGCGGAAGCCGTCGGGCACGTGCGCCGTCAGGTAGGCGAGCTGCGCGGCGCGGCCGAGCCGGCCCGTGCCGAGGAACAGCCCGTCCAGCGCCAGCCGGTCGGCCGGCGCCTCGAACACCCGCGCCGTCTCGCAGGCGCTGTCCACCATGGTCGCCGGCAGATAGGCGATCGACCCCGGCCGCTGCGTCAGCCGGGCGAGCGCATCCCGGTCGCCGGTGGTGATGAAGCCCATGTCGGCCAGCGCCGCCTGCTGGGCGAACGAGGCCACCGGCCCGGTGTTCACCTGCGGATCGTCGACGCAGAAGCGGGCGATGCGCACCCCCGGCGCCCGCTCGCGCACGGCGGCGAAGATCTCCGGCCCGGTCATGTCGGCGTGGCCCATCACCACCAGGTCGGGCTGGAAGTGGCTGACGGTCTCCAGGAAGCGGGCGTGCATCCGCCTCGCCCCCCAGCGCTTGCCGGGCAGCGGCGCCAGCTCGCGGGCGGTGTCGCGGTCGGAGAAGCCGAGCACCAGGTGGCCCAGCCGGATGAAGCCGCGGTAGAGCTTCTGGTCGACGTTGTAGAAGAAGGTCTGCCGCCGCCGCCGGTCGAAGTTGGCGAACATCAGGATGCGCAGCGGCCTGTCCGGCCCGGCGCTCACGCGGGCGCCCCCGGCACGCGGCCCCCGGCCGGAGTGGTCTCGCTCGGCGCCGCGGCCATCGTCATTCCCTGCGCAGGAACCGGTCGACCAGCACGTCGCCCCAGTAGCTCGACTTGAACTTGGAGATCAGCGCGGCGCGGTCGTAGCCGGTCTCGATCCAGTCGAGGAAGGCGATCCCCTTGGCCTCGCCCTCGGCCTTGTAGAGCTGCAGGAACGCATCGAGGATGCCGGTCTTGGAGAACTGCATGTGGCCGTAGCGCCAGTGCAGCTGGCGGATCGCCTCGTCCGCCGTGCCGTTCTGGCGCAGCAACACGTAGAGCGCCGAGCCCATGCCCGCCCGGTCCGCGCCGGACTTGCAGTGCAGCAGCGCCGGGTACTCGACCGAGTTGAACACCTTGTGGGCATAGCGCACGGCGTCGTGGGTCGGCGGCTCGCGGGAGAACAAAGGCAGGTTGACGAGGTTAAGGCCTTTGCGCTCGCATGTTTCGGACACCAGCGGCCAGGCGCCGAAGTTCGACGAGTGGCGCAGCGAGATGATGGTCCTGACGCCGTTGCGGCGGGCCCAGCGAATGTCGGACGGGACCGGTTGCGAGGAGCGCCACAGCTCGTCGCTCACCTTGTGGCGGTTGCGATAGATGAGACGGATGGCGCCATGATCCTTGAACAGCGTGCTGCCCCACGCCGCGAGCCGCTCGGAGGACGAGGTCAGCGGGCGCTCCCAGCGTCCGAGTTCCTGATCGTCGTTGGCCATGGATCCTGTCGTCTGTCGCGAATGCGGGCTGCCGCGAACCGGCGCGCCTCGGCCCGGAGTGAATATCCCAGCGCTGGAGACACTGCAATTTTCCGTGCCCGGAATATGGCGCTTTGGCGTGCAAGTACCAGATCAGGGTGGACATTTCCGCCCCACGACCCCGCACCTCCGTTCCGGCAGGCCCCCCGCGATGACAGTGCCTGACATGGTTTCCCTGGCCGACGCCGCTCCGGCAGATGCCGCGCGCCCCGGCGTTGCGGCGATCCGGCGCGCGGTGCCGGCGGACGTGCCGCGGCTCGTCGCGCTGGAAAATGCCGTCTTCGCGAGCGACCGGCTGTCCCAGCGCAGCCTGCGCACGCTGATCGCCCGCCCGTCGGCGAGCGTCCTGGTGGCCGAATCGGCCGGCCGGCTGGTCGGCGCGCTGGTGGTGCTCTACCGGCGCTCCAGCCGGCTGGCGCGGCTCTATTCCCTCTCCGTCGCCCCCGGCATGCGCGGCGCCGGCCTCGGCGGCCTCCTCCTCGCGGCGGCGGAAGACGATGCCCGCGGTCGCGGCGCCGGCGCCATGCGGCTCGAGGTCCGGAGCGACAACGCCGGCGCGATCGCCCTCTATCGACGGCACGGCTATCGCCATATCGGAAATCGTGAATCCTATTACGCCGATGGCGGTGACGCGCTGCGATTCGGCAAGACGCTGTCTCCCTCATGAGCGGCGGCCGCGGCGGCGACACGCCTTCATTGCGGTTGCGCGCCCGAGAGGGCGTGTCGGCCGGCTCTCTTTTTCTGACGCCGATCGACCTGCGCCCAGCCCCGGATCGACCGGCTGGCACGTCGATCCAAGGAGCGATCCGTTGAGCGACTGGGTCCTACTCGTCGACCAGTACCGTGACTTCGACCAGGCTGACACCATCCACAAGGTCCTGACGGTGCGCGACTACATCGCGCGCCCGCAGATCTTCGAGGGGCGGCGGCCGATCCTGGTCAACCTGTCGCGCAGCTTCGCCTACCAGAGCAACGGCTACTACGCCTCGCTGCTGGCCGAGGCGCGCGGCCACCGCGTGCTGCCGACCGTCCACACGATGATCGAGCTGTCGCGCAAGGCGCTCTACCGCTCAGGACTTCCCGAGCTCGAGGATGCGCTCAACCACGACCTCAGGCGCATGAACGAACCGCCGGAGCGGCCGATGCGGCTGCTCGTCGGGTTCGGCCTGCCGGACCGGCCCGGCTTCGAGCGCTTCGCCGCCCTGCTGTTCGACTGGTACCGCACGCCGCTGATCGAGGTGTCCTTCGCCGACGGCCCGTGGGCCGCCATCACCCGGCTCAGGACGCTGCCGCTGCAGGGGCTGCCGGCGGCCGATCGGCCGTTCCTGCTGGACTGCCTGGAACGCCACACGCGCCGCCGCTGGCGCAACCCGAAGGCCCGGCGTCCCGCCCGCTACACCCTGGCCGTCCTGCACAATCCGCGCGAGCCGCTGCCGCCGACCAGCCGGAAGTCGATCGAGCAGCTGGCCGCCGTCTCCGAGCGGATGGGGATCGCGGTGGAACCGATCCTGAAGTCCGACCTCACCCGGCTGGCCGAGTACGACGCGCTGTTCATCCGCGAGACGACGTCCATCGACAACCACACCTACCGGTTCGCGCGCCGCGCCGAGCAGGAGGGCATGCCGGTCATCGACGACACCATGTCGATGATCCGCTGCACCAACAAGATCTACCTGAAGGAGCTGCTGGAGGCCCACAAGGTGCCGATCCCGGCGAGCCGGGTCATCGCCTCGAAGGCCGATGCGCTGCGCACCGCCGAGGCGCTCGGCCTGCCGCTGGTGCTCAAGGTGCCGGACGGCTCGTTCAGCCGCGGCGTCCACAAGGTGAAGACCGTCGATGAACTGACCACGCTCACCGCGACGCTGCTGGAGGAATCCGACCTCTTGCTCGCCCAGGAGTACATGCCGACCGCCTTCGACTGGCGCGTCGGCGTGCTCGGCGGCAAGGCGCTGTTCGCCTGCCAGTACATGATGGCCAAGAACCACTGGCAGATCATCAAGCACGAGGACGGCAAGGCCTCGCGCCAGGGCGGCTTCAAGACCTTCGCCGTCGAGGACGCGCCGGCCGACGTCATCGACGTGGCGATGCGCGCCACCGCCGCGGTGGGCGACGGCCTCTACGGCGTCGACATCAAGGTCGGACCGGCCGGCCCGGTGGTCATCGAGATCAACGACAACCCCAATCTCGACACCGACGTCGAAGGCCACGTGATCAAGGACGGCCTCTGGCGCGCCGTGCTGGAGTGGTTCCTCGAACGCCTCGAGGCGAAGCACTCGTCCGCCTGAGCCCCGTTTCGCGGAGGCGGTCTGCCCGGCGCCTCCCATCCGCCCGGAGTGACCGTCCGCCCGGCCGGTGCCGGGTGCGATTCGGCAATCGCCGCGGAGCGTCTCGGCCCGACGCGGCTTTGCGGCCGCGCCCTGCCCCCCGACCGCGGCTGGCGACGCAGCCCGCACGGATCCCCTGAAGCTGCCCGGCTCAGAGAAGCTGTCCGCTCAGGAACGGTTTCGGATCAGGAAGAATGTCGGGTCGCGAAAGCCAGGGGGCGCGTCCGGAACCGGCGCGGCGGTGTCCGGCCGTCTGCACGCCCCTGATCGGCCAGCCCCCTGCCCCTCACAGATGAGATGCATTGGCGCCCTGCTTCGGGCGGCTACGGGGCGTCGCGCCAGGCCACGCCCCGGCTGCGCATTGCGCTGCCCGGAACGAAACCCAGTAGGACAGGTTAACATAAGAAATGTTGAATTGGAAGGTTCTTATATTCTGAGATTTCCCTATGGTACGGGGCGTTGTGCATCCGGTTTCGCCATCGTGGATCCGGGGCCGGGCTTGTACTGTGTGCACCTCCTCAAAGGTGCCGAGCCCGGTATGGCACGCGTACGTTCACAAATCGGCACAGCCGTGTCGCATTGAGTTTGGATTCCGGGGAAGCGGCTCGATCATTACGTGTGATCGAAGGCGTTCTGCGGTCTGGTTGCTTGTCGTTCCGGTGGGATCGACGCAACTGCACCTCCCCGCTGACGACACGGCTGGCCAGGAGCAGGGCGCGCTTGATCGAGCGCGCGCGCCGCTCCGCCAAAAAAGAGATCTGTCGTTTGTCCCGAGCCCGGCGGTCGCCGTCGCGGCGGGGCGATCGAAGCGAAAAAAGGGAACTTTACATGTCGCGCAACTACATCTTCACGTCGGAATCCGTTGGCGCCGGTCATCCGGACAAGGTCGCCGACAACGTCTCCGACGCGGTGCTCGACGCCTGCCTCGCCGTTGACCCCAATTCCCGCGTCGCCTGCGAGACGCTGGTGAACACCGGCCTCGTCGTCCTCTCCGGCGAAATCACCACCAAGGCGCAGCTCGACTACGCCGACATCGCCCGCGAGACCATTCTCGATATCGGCTACGACGACCCGGCCTACGGCTTCGACGGCAAGTCCTGCGCCGTCCTCGTCGCCCTCGACAAGCAGTCCCCGGACATCGCCCAGGGCGTCGACGAGGGTGCAGGTCTCGACCTGGAACAGGGCGCCGGCGACCAGGGCCTGATGTTCGGCTTCGCCTGCCGCGAGACCGAGCAGCTGATGCCGCTGCCGATCCAGCTGGCGCACCGCCTCACCGCCAAGCAGGCCGAGGTCCGCAAGTCCGGCAAGCTGCCGTGGCTGCGCCCCGACGTGAAGAGCCAGGTGTCGGTCGCCTACGAGAACGACCGCCCGACCCACGTCGACACCATCGTGCTGTCGACCCAGCACGACGAGGACATCTCCTACGAGGACCTCAAGGCCGCGGTCATCGAAGAGGTGGTGATGCCCGAGGTGAAGAGCTTCGGCGTCAACAAGGACATCAAGTTCCACATCAACCCGACCGGGCGCTTCGTCATCGGCGGCCCCGTCGGCGACTGCGGCCTCACCGGCCGCAAGATCATCGTCGACACCTATGGCGGCATGGGTCGCCACGGCGGCGGCGCCTTCTCCGGCAAGGACCCGTCCAAGGTCGACCGCTCGGCCGCCTACGCGGCGCGCTACGTGGCCAAGAACATCGTGGCGGCCGGCCTGGCCGACACCTGCGAGGTCCAGATCGCCTACGCGATCGGCGTCGCCCGCCCGGTGTCGATCAACGTCAACACCTTCGGCACCGGCGCGATCGGCGAGGACCGCATCGCCAAGCTGGTCGCCGAGCACTTCGACCTGCGTCCGAAGGGGATCGTGCTGATGCTCGACCTCCTGCGTCCGATCTACCGCCCGACGGCCGCCAACGGCCATTTCGGCCGCACCGAAGAGAGCTTCACCTGGGAGAAGACCGACAAGGCCGAGGCGCTCGCCGCCGACGCCGGCGTCAAGGTCGCTTCCTGATCGCGCAGCTTGCGTGACGTGCCGCCCGGGTCCCCGACGGTCCCGGCCGGCGCCGCCGACGATATCGAATTCACGAATTAGGCGGACGCCCACGGGCGCCCGCCCGCGCGTCACCGGCAGAGCCTTTTCCGATCAGGCGGCACGTCTGATCGACCGGAATTGGCTCCCGGCTCAATAGCTGGAGCAAGCCTCTTCGTTCAGACCGGTTCGGTCTGAACGGGAATTGCTCAAGCCGAGCGCGCATATCGAAATGTCACAAGCGACCGCGGCACATGCAGCCGCAGTCGCGTGCGGGTTCACCTCCCTGGTCCCGCACGATGCTGACCGCAGCTGCCGCACCGCCCGCGTCTCCGGACGGGACGGGACGGCAGCAGAACTTGGTCTCCGGCCGTCGCTCGGGGGGTGGGGTGATCGACCGATCGCCGCAGGATGCGACAAGCGAGGCTGGCAAACCGAAGGATTACCGATATGCAGCAAAAAGCCGATTTCAATCGCGAACTCACGCTCCGGGAACAGGAGTACGGGGAGACACCGACCGACGTGCGCGAGACCGACCAGTACCGCGCCGAATACGTCCAGTCCTTCGTTGAGAAGTGGGACGAACTGATCGACTGGGACGCCCGCGCCGAGAGCGAGGGCCACTTCTTCGTGGACGTGCTGCGCTCGCGCGGCGCCTACAGCGTCCTCGACGTGGCCGCCGGCACCGGCTTCCACTCCGTCCGCCTGATCGGGGCGGGCTTCGACGTGACCACCAGCGACGGCAGCGCGGCGATGCTCGCCCGCGCCTTCGAGAACGGCAAGGACCGCCAGCTCATCCTCAAGACGGTCCAGTCCGACTGGCGCTGGCTGTCGAAGGACATCAACGGCAAGTTCGACGCCATCATCTGCCTCGGCAACTCGTTCAACCACCTGTTCGACGAGAGCGACCGCCGCCGCGCCCTGGCCGAGTTCTATGCCTGCCTGAAGCACGACGGCGTGCTGATCATCGATCAGCGCAACTACGACGCCATCCTCGACAAGGGCTTCAGCACCAAGCACAAATACTACTACTGCGGCGAACAGGTCGTGGCGGAGCCGGAATACATCGATGACGGCCTCGCCCGCTTCCGCTACTCGTTCCCGGACGGGTCGGAATACAACCTGAACATGTTCCCGCTGCGCAAGAACTACATGCGCAAGCTGCTGCAGGAAGCCGGGTTCCAGACGATCCGCACCTACGGCGACTTCCAGGAGACGTATCAGGAGTACGATCCGGACTTCTTCGTCCACGTCTGCGAGAAGACCTTCGTCGAAGACGAGAGCGTCGAGGATCCGACCCTCGCCGACGCGGCCCAGCAGGCCGCCGACACCGCCGAGGCCTACTACGACGACAAGGCGGCCGACCAGTTCTACTTCAACATCTGGGGCGGCGAGGACATCCACGTCGGGCTCTACGAGACGACGAAGGACATCAAGGAAGCCAGCCACCAGACGGTCAAGCAGATGTGCGCGACCGCCGGCCGGATCGACACCGACACCCGCGTCCTCGACATCGGCGCCGGCTACGGCGGCTCGGCCCGGGTGCTCGCCCGCACCTACGGCTGCCCGGTCGTCGCGCTGAACATCTCGGAGATCCAGAACGAGCGGAACCGCCAGCTCACCGCCGAGCAGAAGCTCGACCACCTGGTGAGCGTCCGCCACGGCTCGTTTGAGGACATCAAGGAGCCGGACGAGAGCTTCGACCTCGTCTGGGCCCAGGATGCGATCCTGCACTCCGGCAACAAGCCGAAGGTGTTCGAGGAGGTGTTCCGGGTGCTGAAGCCCGGCGGCCGCTTCATCTTCACCGATCCCATGCAGGCCGACGTGGTGGAGAACCCGGAGCTCCTGAAGCCGGTGCTCGACCGCATCCACCTGGACAACATGGGCTCGTTCGCGCTCTACCGGCGGCTCGCCCGCGAGGCCGGCTTCACCGAGGGCGAACACCTGGAGCTCACGGCCAACCTGCGCACCCACTACGCGCGCGTCGCCGAGGAGGTGAAGGCCGACTTCGACAATCTGGCCACCCTGTCGTCGAAGGAGTACCTGGAGCGGATGCTCACCGGGCTGGACAACTGGGTGACGGCGGCCGACGCCGGCAACCTCGCCTGGGGCATCCTGCTGTTCCAGAAGCCCGAGCAGATCTGATCCGCCCCACGGCGGCAGACAACGCTCCCCGCATTCGGAAAGGCGCGCTCTGGCGCGCCTTTTTTTGTCCGCCGGCGACAGGCATACTCCGGACAGGACGCGCGCGCCCCGGCGGGCACGCGCCAGCGGGAGGACCAGCATGCGCCGGCACACCCTTCGAACCGTCCTGGCGGCCGCGCTCCTCGCCGCAGCCCCCCTGCCCGCCCGCGCCGCCGATCTGGTCGTCGGCGTCGGCGACTGGCCCTCGGCGATCGCCACCGCGCATCTGGTCAAGGCGCTGATCGAGGACCAGCTCGGCCGCACCGTCGAGCTCCGCCCCGGCGACACCGCCGCGCTGTGGGACGCCGCCGGCGCCGGCGAGATCGACGTGCTGCCTGAGGTCTGGCTGCCCAACGACCGCGCCCAGGTGATCGAGCACGTCGACCGCAGCGGCGCCGTCACCCTGCTGCCCCGCGCCGTGCCCGCCCGCCAGGGCCTGTGCACCACCCGCGACGCCGCCGAGCGCTACGACATCCATGCGATGGCCGACCTCGCCACCAAGCGCGTCGCCACCCTGCTCGACACCGATGCCGACGGCCGCGGCGAGATCTGGATCGGCGCCGAGGGCTGGAACTCCACCCGGGTCGAGAAGATCCGCGCCAGGGGCTACGGCTACGACGCGACGATGACCCTCATCGAGGCGGAGGAGCCGGTGGCGATGGCCGGCGTCGACGTCGCCGCGGCGCTGGGCGAGCCCCTCGTCTTCTTCTGCTACGAGCCCCACCACATGTTCGCCCTGCACGACCTGGTGATGCTGGAGGAGCCCGGCCACGACCCGACCAAATGGGTCATCCGCACCCCCGACGCGGATCCCGACTGGCTGGCGAATTCCACCGCCGCCACCGTCTGGCCGGTCTCGTTCATCCACATGGCCCACCGCACCGGGCTCGCGCAGGACGCGCCGGAGGTGGCCGCGCTGCTTGCCCGCATGGACCTCGGCGCCGACGCCATCGAGGCGATGACCTATGCCCTCATCGTCGAGCGCGCCGACCCGGACGCCTTCGCCGCGGCGTGGATCGCCGCCCATCCCGAGCGGGTGAAAACCTGGCTCGCACAGTAGAGACGCAACGGAAAAAACAGACTTCGGCCATAGACTGACCGGGATGAGCATGGAACCGAACCGGTTCCACCTGCATTCATCCCCTGCGCCGGCCGATCGTCTGGGGGCGCCTGACGTCAAACTGGGGAACAGCTGCCATGATCGGACGACGCATACTTGTCGCACTGGGGATCCTGACCCTCGGGCTGGGGATGGCCGGGGCGGCGCAGGCGCAGGCCACGTCGCGCATCTTCGATCCGTCCAGCAAGAAGTGGATTTCCTACGATCCCCAGAAGGTGGACCGCGACGCCACGGCGCGCGGCCGCGTCACCCCCGAGCAGTTCCGCCGCACGCTGGTGCCGTTCCGCACCTCCGAGCCGCCGGGCACCATCATCATCGACACCGACCGCAAGTACCTGTTCTACGTGCTGCCCGACTTCCAGGCGATCCGCTACGGCGTCGGCGTCGGCCGCGAGGGCTTCGGCTGGTCGGGCGAGGTGAACGTCGGCCGCAAGGCGGAATGGCCCACCTGGACGCCGCCGGCCGAGATGATCGAGCGCGATCCGGCGTCTGCCAAGTACGCCGCCGGCATGCCGGGCGGCCCGGAGAACCCGCTCGGCGCCCGCGCCCTCTATCTCTATCAGGACGGTCAGGATTCCCTCTACCGGGTTCACGGCACCAACGAGCCCTGGTCGATCGGCCTCAGCGTGTCGTCGGGCTGCATCCGCATGCTCAACGAGGACGTGGAGGATCTCTATTCCCGCGCCCCGGTCGGCACCAAGGTCATCGTCCTGAAACAGGGCGCCGCCCTCTACGACCCGACCAGCTGACACGGGCCGGCATCGGCCGTCACGGTCGAGAGCATGTCCCGTTCGTATCCAAGCGATCTGACCGAAAAGGAATGGCGCAAGGGGTTTGAGTCTGGAGCCATGTCTGAATTGGCCGACGGCGGAACGGCGGCTATTCAGCCTGGAGAGGCGCAAAGCCGACCTTCCCTTGCTACTCCGTAGTTCCTATTCGATTAGTTCGATCTCTCCAGGCTCAAACCACTCCTGCCGTATCATTGCGTCGCGTGCCATGGTCGGCTCTGTAGTGTAGTAAACCACGGCTAGGCTTTGCTCCGCGCGACTGCAGGTTACATAGAAGAGTCGCCGCGTCCTATCGATCGTCGTCTCCTTGCCTGCCGCTTCATTCTCAAGATCCGTCTTGCTCTTCGCCTTCGTCTCGAAAAGCTTGTCGTAGGCGAACATGAAGCCACGAGCCTCGTCGTCGCTAACGACGACCATCACTCTTGGAAATTCCAGCCCCTTCACCCCCTGGTGCGTGTCGAACTGCGAGACGCCCCGAACGTACCGATCATATCGCTCGATCTGGTCGAACGGCGCCTCAAGCGCCAACCGCCAACCGCCCAACTCGCTTTTGACATCGAATTCTTCTTCCCGGTCGTCGGCGTCGCCGGCAGCGTCAATCTCGCCTTCCGCGACGACCGCATCAGCGGCGGAAAACGGAACCAACACCTCGGGGATCGTGAAGAGGTTAGCTTCGGCGACATAGCGCAAGACCGAGCGTGCGGTCGGCTTCTCAACCGCGTTCACCAGAGCCAGCAGGCCATCGCAGGCAGCCTTTGCCTTGCTGAGAATCTCGACCTGCTTCTCGCCTGCAGCTTCAAGCGCATCGCGCTCAAGGAGTGGAGATGTGCGCCGAACGACTGCTGCGACAGCAAACCTATCTCCCGTGCGCAGGGCCGTGACCAGCGGCAGTATCTCGCGCGTGAAAAGTCCAATGCCCGCTCCGGTCCCTTGCAGAAAGCTCGTGCGGATGCGCTCAACAGCGTAGAGGGGCTCGAAGAATTGTTCGAAGCCAAACCGGCGCGCGGACATCAGGTGCTCCAGCGCCAACGTCTTGATCGCTTCGGCTCCCGCCGCCCAGCTCGGATCGCCGGTGAGCTCTGCCATTCGTGCCGCTACGGTGGCCTCGGCCGCACTCTTGTCACCTATCGCCTGCGAGACGACGAACAGCCGAACGACGCCCTGCTTTGCATCGCTCCGTGGCTGTTGTTCTTCGCCATCCTCATCTCGTCTAATTTTGTTGATGAGCGTGATGACCCGCGTGGGGCAACGATGGTTCATCCGCTTCCTCGGTCTGGCCCAGGCCTGCGGAATCGCCTCCGCTAAACGCTCCTTACCGTCGGCGTAGATACGCTGCATCGTGTCGCCAAAGAGTCCGAGGCAAAAGGCCTCGCGGTATCCCGCCTCGACATCTAGCAGCGCGTCCATGAGCCTTCGGCTCGTATCCTGGCTCTCGTCGATCAATAAAATGGGGAAGCGGGTCACCAGCAGCCGGCGCAAACCAGGCTTCGCGCCGAGAAAATCGGCGGTCATGGCGATGACCTCTGCGTGGCTCAGAGAGTCCCTTGTGCGGTTGTCGCCGGTCGGGCTGTAAACGAATCGCGTAATTTCGGCGAGTTTCTCGCGGCGGCGCCGCTTGCTTTCTATCGAGCGAGCGCGGTCCGAGGCGGCTTTGCTGTTTGCCCGACCCTTCGCCTGTGCTTCTTCCAGCTCTGCGATATCTGCTAGGAGCCGGGTCGACAGCCACCCTCGAATATCACCGTCGTAGCCAGCAATCAGCGACCACGCGAACGCGTGAATGGTCGACACCTCGACGCGAGGATCGAACTCGAGCCGTTGCTTGATCTCGTCGCAGGCGGCATTGGTGTAGGTAATCACCCCGATCTTCTGACCGGATAGCGACAACCGCCGGCCCTGCTCCTTACACACCGTCCGGATCGCCTCGACAAGCGACCGCGTCTTGCCCGATCCGGCGCCAGCATAAAGAAAGAAGCTCCTCGGCTTCTCGACGTTCAGGCAGGCGAGGATCGTTTCATCGGCCTCGGAATCGAAGTTGTCGTCGACCGCGCTCATGCGTCGGCGCCCTCGATTTCAGCGACAACATGCTCTTCGACCGGCGGGTCAGCCTCGACCTCCTCCTCGCGCGGCGCCTCCTTTGGCCTGCCCCATCGAGGTGGCCGGGGCGTAGAGTTAGAGTCCGGCGGTTAGGGCCGGCGGATGTGCCGACACGGCGCCAGGGTAAGGTGACCAT
>NZ_JBRJGW010000013.1:0-171469 GCF_053628695.1 Amorphus sp. MBR-141 | reverse complement strand
TGCTCTTCCGTAAATCGCTTCCGCTTCATCTGTCCGTCCTTCGATCGAGGCCGGACTCTAACTCCAGGTGGAGGAAAAACTCAGGGGCAGGTCACGGGTTTCCCATCAGGGCGCCGCCGCCCGCGTCTCGACGCACGGCAACGCCAAGACCAAAGCCGTAATCCTTGCCGGGAATGTCGTACTTGCCCTTGGCAATGTCTCCGAGCTGGTCGGTCAGCATGTACTTCACGGTTGCCGGCGACAGTAGACGCGTACCATCGAGTGCTCCGCCATTCATCAGCATCGCCATGAACCGTGCATAATCTTGCGCCGTGGACACAAGGCCCCCTCCGCCGGTCTCGAATGGCCGGGTTTCGCGCGGATCGAACATCGCGATATTGCCGATCATCCGATCGTCGTCGAATGGTTCCGCGATCAGCGCCTGAGCCGCCGGATCGTCGACGCTAAAGCCGGTGTGAACCATCCCTAGCGGGTCAAACACCCGCGTCTGCATCACCTTGCTCAGGTCGCGGCCTTCTATCACCTCTATCACCGCGCCCAGCACGTCGGTTGCTCGACTGTACTCCCAGGCGGTCCCTGGCTGATGCTCGAGCGGCAGGCCGCCGATCACCCGCGCGACCTCGCGGTTGGTCTTCTCGCCATTGCCTGGGTTCTCGGCCTTCAGCGCCGCGCGCGCCGGACCAGCCCCGAAAAAGCCGTAGGTGAGTCCGGCCGTATGACGCATGAGGTCCAGCACGGTTATCGGCCTGTTGGCAGGCTCCACCTGGATACTCCCGTCACTGGCGGTCCCCGTGGCCACGGTCATGTCTGCGAATTCGGGAAGATAGCGGGACACGGGCGCCGCAAGATCGAGCTTGCCCTCCTCGACCAACATGAGGGCCACAACCGAGGTCACGGGCTTCGTCATCGAGTAGATGCGAAAAACGCTGTCGGCAGTCATCGCCTCGCCGTCCGGCGTCCGCTTTCCCAACGCCACGAGATGCACAATCTTGCCCTCGCGTGCGATCAGGAGCACCGCACCGGGAAAGTCCCCGGCCGCTATCTTGTCCTCAAGAACGGCGTCGACCCGTGCGAGCTTTTCGGTGGCCATGCCCACGTCGGCAGGGTCTGCCGTGGGCAATTCAGCCGCAATGGCAGCGGTCGAGATGGCCACCGCGACGCCCGCGGCCGCAAGTCTGATGGCAACTTTCATGCTGACTCCTCCGGTCAATGGTCCACCGCTGCCTCCCGCAGGGAGGGGTGCCCCTTACAGCCGTCAGTCGGCGGTTCTCCTGCCAGGCTCGACCAGCCGCCTGCGTCGCCATGCGAAGGTGGCGGGAACGAGGGCGAGCACAGCACCGGCGAGTGACATTTCTGCCGGCCCGAGGCTCATCAGCCCCCCAACGGGGGCGGCCACCAGCAGGCCCGACAGCGAGAGCAAAATCCGCATCGCGATGGAGACGGTGCCGCGACCGAGGCTGCCGACGAAAGCGAGATAGCCCTGCATCCCGGCCGCGAGGAGCCAGACGCCGAGGAACGCACAGAGGACGCTGGCGGCGACCTCGGGCATCGGCGCCTGTCCGATCAGCGCCGGATTAAGGACGAAGAAGAATGGAATGACGTATATCACCACGCCAAGCCGCGTCGCCTGCCAGGCCGAAGCCATCGGATTCGCTCCGGCCAAGGTTGCGGCCGAAAACGCACCGAGAGCGACCGGCGGCGTGATGAAGCTGACCATCCCCCAATAGAGAATGAAGAGGTGGACGGCGAGTTCGTTGAGTCCCGCCTGCACAAGTGCGGGGGCAAGCACCACTGCGAGGAAAATATAGCAGGCGGTTACCGTCATCCCCATTCCGAAAATGAAGGAGGTGAGGGCGCCCATGAGAAGCAGCATCGCCGTCGAGTTGCCCGCGGCATGCACCAGTTCGTTCGCCAGCGGTCCGGTCAGGCCGGTCGCCTGGAACGCGCCGACGATCATGCCGATGCCCAGCAGGAT
This sequence comes from Amorphus sp. MBR-141, assembly GCF_053628695.1. Lineage (NCBI taxonomy): Bacteria > Pseudomonadati > Pseudomonadota > Alphaproteobacteria > Hyphomicrobiales > Amorphaceae > Amorphus > Amorphus sp. MBR-141. The sequence goes on along the minus strand of NZ_JBRJGW010000013.1, from coordinate 169,494 downwards.
CGACACGATCTCGGACAGAGTCCGGCCCACCGAGACGATCATGTCGACGAAGCCGCGCCACGTGAACCTGTCGCGCCGGCTGAATTGGTTGAAGGCCAGCAGCAGCGCGACGGAGTAGAAGGGAGCGGTCGTCTCCCATCTGTAGGCGGTCATGAGAATGATGAGCAGCGCGAAAACGAGGATGTAAGGCCATCCGTGCCGCAGGGTGTCGCGGATTTTGGGAAGTTCCGCTCGCGACAGGCCGGAGAGGCCGCGTCGGGCGGAATAGGCGTCAATCTGGACGAACAGGCCGAAATAAAAGAGTGCGGACGGAATTGCCGCGGCCAGCATGATCTCGACGTAGGGGCGCCCCAGCCACGACGCCATCACGAAAGCGGTGGCCCCCATGATCGGCGGCATGAGCACGCCACCCGTTGAGGCGCAGGCTTCGATCGCGGCGGCGATCCTCGCGGTGAAGCCGCTGGATTTCATCGCCGGGATGGAAACGGCCCCGGTCGTGAGCACGTTGGAGATCACCGATCCGGACATGGATCCCATGAAACCCGACGCGAAGATCGAAACCTTGCCAGCTCCGCCACGATATTGCCCGACCAACGCCATCGCGAGATCGTTGAAGAACCGCCCGCCGCCGGTGAACTGCAGGACCGCGCCGAAGAGGATGAATCCGATGACGAGCGTCCCGAATGCCTGCATCGGAATGCCGAAGGACGCCTCCGAGGAGATCATGAAGAACGGCACCACGTCGGTGAAGGGCTGGGTGAAGCCGCTCAACGGATCGGGGACACTGCTGGCGAAGGTCGGGTAGAGCGAGAAGATCAGAACCACGGCGAACAGGATTAACCCGCCCGCCCGGCGCGTTCCCTCGAGGATCAGCAGGTAGAGCGCGATGGACATCCATTTCGCGGTCTCCGGTGCGGCATATTCCCATCCGTTCCGAAGGCTCTGGTCCGAGGTGTAGGCGAAGTATCCGCCGATGAGCAGCGTCGGGGCGACAAGGAGCCAATCGTACCAGGGGACATCGGCCGAGCGCCGGCCCGTGATCCGGAACGCGAGGAAAGTGATCGAAAGAAAGATGCCCGCGAGAAGATAGAGATACGTCCCTTCGAGCATCGCGGCACCGCCGACCCGCAGGTTGAAGAGCTGCTTGATCGCAAGCAGGATCGCCACCGTAGAGGCGATCCCGATGTACCACCGGGCCACACCCGAAAACGTCAGTGTCTCGCTTGCGATCTCGTCTTCGAGAGCCCTTGTCACACGGTCGTTGACCACGCCGTCGCTCATCTTAGCGCTCATGCCTTACGTGTCGGAGGACGTTCGGGCGGGCTCTTCACCCGCCCGGCCAACTCAGAAGGCGACCTGGAAACCGCCGGCCTTCAGAGCCTCGCGCCGCTTTTCCGGCCATGCCGCATCCCAATCGTCAGGTGCAGCGGCCTTGAGCTCGTCCCATGCGGCAGCCAGCGCATCCTGACGGGCGATGAGCATGTCGTTGTGCTTCTGTGCCTCCTCGGTCCAGACGCCGGCCTCCTTGTAGTAGCGGATTGCGCCGGCGTGGTACGGGATCACCCATTCAAGTTGCTGGAACTCTATCGCCCAGCCCTCGATGCCGGGGGTCTTGCCGGAATATGCGGGCAGAAGATCGAACATCGCCTTGGTCATATTGTAGGCGAGGTCCTCGTCGGTTGTGTCGAGCGCGATCAGGATCGGGTAGGGGAAGGCGGCCATGTCCCGGCCATCGGTGCCGTCAATGTTCGCGCCGACCGTCCCGCGTGACTTGATGTAGTAAGGGGCGACGTCGGTCAGCCGCTTGAAGGCTGCTTCGTCGGACGGATCGAACGGGGGCCAGTAAAGACCGCGCGGGCTCGACGCCGCTTCATAGGTCACGCCGGAGTTGGTGGACGAGAACGCGACGTCGACGGTGCCGTCAACTATGCCCTTCCATGCGGGGCCGAAACCTCCGAATTCGACTGTCTCGACGTCGTCCCAGGTTAGCCCGCCATAGGCCAGCCACGCGGAGGTGTTCGTGTTGAGCGCGGGTGCGCCCTTGATGGAGGCGACGCGGAGCCCCTTGATATCGGCGTAGGTGAAGCCCTTGCAGTCCGGCTTGCCCACCTCGTCGCAGGCCTCGCGCGCGACACCGACCGACATGGCCACACCGCCGCCGGAGTTGGTGCCGAGCAGACGGATCTTTTGCGGCCCCCAGGTCTCTCCCCCGAAGTCCAACACGCCTTCCTGCGCGAGATAGACCCCGATCCCGTTCAGCGAGAACGGGACCTTGCCTTGCCGCAGCGGTTCCATCCGCGCGACGTCGTTGCCCGCAGGCAGGATCCGCAAGTTGATCCCGGCCTCATCCTGGAGGGCCGCACCGATGGCCACCGCCTCGTTGTACCCTGCGGATCCGGTCCCATAAGCGGTCCAGGCGAGCTGTTTTGGCAGTTCGAAATCGGCGGCATTGACCCCGGTCGAAGCCAAGCACATCGCAGCCACGTAAATGAACTTTTGCATCGTACCCTCCCTTTGTTTCCAGCACTTCAACACGCCGGCTTTACCCCTAGCCTTGCACGTGCATGACCCATCTTCAAATCTTTTTCTATTTATTCGTCTGAATTCTTATATCGTTTGATATATTCAAACGATCAATTCAGACAATAGGGAACCTGCGGGCGGAGACGCCGCGAGCAGTGTCTGACCGTCGTTGGATTTCAGGCGTGGCGGGGAGGCAGTCGAAAGACACCCGATAGGCGCATGGACGCCGCGGCCTCGGCCAGCCGGGGGCCGAAATCCGTTTCGAAATACTCTGCCACCGCGCGATAGCGCGGCACGGCGCAAGCGATGGCAACAAAGAGGCCGTCTTCGGTCCGGCCGATCGGCGCACCGGCAGCGACCAGCTCCGGTCGCCAATCCCCGTACGACACGCAGAAGCCGTCGGTCTGGCAACGTGCCACAGCGGTTTCCATCACCAGAAGGGAGTCCTCCAGATCCTGCCCGTGGATTGCGCGGATCTCCGCGATCTTGGCATCGTAGTCCTTGGGCGGCAGCATGGAGAGAATGGACCAGCCGAGCGCGGAATGATGCAGCGGCCCGGACTGGCCGATGTCGGGAACGTGCGGCCAGCTGGGCGGAAGACCCGCCGTCTGGACGTGGACGAAGGAGTCTCCCGACATCACGCCGATCGAGGCGTTGCCCGAACACATCTCGGCCATTTCGCGCATCGGGGCACCGACGTTATGGCGCCATGGCATCGTCGCCAGAACGGGATAGTTCAGGGAGAGCAGTCGCGGCGCGAGGCGGAACGCCCCCGTCTGCGTCTTGCGCAGGTAGCCGAGATGGAGAAGCGTCTTGCACAGGCGTGAAACGGTCGGCCGCTTCAACCCCATACGGCGCGCGATCTCCGCATTGGACAGCTCCTGCTCGGCCGCGGAGAAACACTGGAGGATCTCGATCCCGCGCATCAGCGTCGAAGAAATGGAAGTATCGAGTTCGGTGACCAGCTCCATTTCCTGTTCGCCCGCCAGCACTTCCCGCCCTGTCGCCGCTTTCATATGATCCCTTTTGCCACCAACTGCTCGATCTCCGAGTCATCGAGACCCAGAAGGTCTTTATAAACATAATCGTTGTCCGCTGCGATGCGCTTGGCGGCCCAGCGGATCCGGCCCGGGTTCCTGCGGAACCGGGGCACGAGGCCCTGCATGCGCACATTTCCGAAATCTTCGTCCTCAACCTGTGCGATCGCGTCGCGCGCAATGAACTGCGGGTCGGCGAAGATCTGGTCGATGGAATAGATCGGCGCGAGCGTTCCCCCCGTGGCGCGGAACGCGGCGACAGCCTCTTCCTGGGTGTGGGAGGCAATCCAGCTCCCAAAAACGCGATCCAGTTCCTCCACGTTGGCCACGCGCGCGCTGTTGTCGCAGAATCGCGGGTCGTCGATCAGGTCCGGGCGTCCGATCGCGCGCGCGTTGTTTGCGAAGGTGCGCGCGGTGCTGCCCGCCACCGTCACGTAACGCTTGTCGGAGGTGAGATAGACGTCTGACGGTGCCGAATACGCATTCCGGTTGCCGGCGCGTTCGCGCACCGCGCCGAGCTGGTCGTACTCGATGGCAAGGACCTCGATGATGCGAAGCAACGCCTCGGTCAGGGAGAGGTCGATCTCCTCGCCCTGCTGGTCGCCCTGCGCCACGCGCCAGAGCGCGGCCATGACCGCGAAGGCTCCGAAGAGCCCTCCGATCGGATCGCCGATTGGATAACCGGTGTGCATCGGCGGCCTGTCGGCGTCGCCGGAGATTGCGGTCAGGCCGCCCATGGCCTCGAAGATGCGTGCCAGTCCCGACATCTCGCGGTAGGGCCCGTCCTGTCCGAAACCGCTGAGACGCAGGATCACGAGCTTCGGGTTTGCCTTCCACAGCGTATCGACGTCCAGCCCCCAACGATCCAGCGTGCCCGGACGAAAATTCTCGACCAGCACGTCGTTCTGCGCGACGAGCCGCAGGAACAGCTCCTTGCCTTCCTCCCGGCGCAGGTCGAGCGTTCCGAAATATTTGCCGCGGTTCGTGACCTTCCACCACAGCGACTTGCCTTCCTTGAGAGGAGGGAACCCGCGCAATCCGTCGCCGACACCCGGAAGCTCCAACTTCACCACCTCCGCACCGAAATCGGCCATCATCGTCGCGGCCATCGGGCCCGCTATGATCGTGGCGATGTCCAGCACGCGAAGACCGGCGAGCGGCCCGTTCCCTCGGGTATCCGTCATTCTTCAACTCCCTAAAAATCAAATTCTTTTACCGTATCGTTCTTATAATTCAAACCATCGGTATCTTGATGCAATATATTGGTCCAACATAAGGTGCGCTGGACATGATTGAGAGGAGGCGCCGATGACGAAACCGCTGAACGACAGGGTCGTGCTGATTACGGGCGCAAGCCGGGGGATCGGGCGTCAGATCGCGCTGACGGCGGCGGAACAAGGCGCGGCCGTGGTGATCGCCGCGAAGTCGGACACCGCTCACGCCAAGCTGCCCGGCACGATCCACAGTGTGGCGGAAGAGGTTCGTCAGCGCGGGGGCAAGGCGCTTCCCCTCCGGCTGGACGTGCGTGACGATCACTCCATCGACGCCATGATGCGCGCGGTGGAATGCGAATTCGGCCGGTTGGACGCGCTCGTCAACAACGCCGGGGCTATCCGGCTGGAAGGCGCGGCCGACCTTCAGATGAAGCGCTTCGACCTGATCCACATGATCAATACCCGGGCGGTTCTGGCCTGTACCAAGGCGGCGCTTTCCCTGCTCGAGAAATCGGACAACGCCCATGTCCTCAGCCTGGCCCCGCCGCTGAATCTGTCTCCCGACTGGCTTGGCCGCTATGCCCCCTATACCGTGACAAAATACGGCATGACGCTGCTGTCGCTCGGCATGGCCGAGGAGTTCAGGGATCGTCGGATTGCCGTCAACACCCTGTGGCCGCGCACCACAATCGCAACCGCTGCCGTGGAATTCGAGGTCGGCGCCGACTACCTTGCCCGCTCGCGCACCCCGCAGATCGTCGCAGACGCCGCCTGCCGGATCCTCTCCACGCCACCCATCGAGTTGACGGGTCAAAGCCTTGTGGACGAGACCTATCTCAGGTCCTGCGGGGTGACGGAGTTCGACGTCTACCGGCACGATGCCGCGGGCGGAGAGCTTGCGCTGGACCTCTTCGTCGATGCCTGACCTCTCGCCGAAATACATCACGCGCGCTGACTACGAGGCTCTCGTCGGGCAGGAGATCGGTCTCTCGCACTGGATCACCGTTACGCAGGAGCGGATAGACCAGTTCGCCGCCTGCACCGGCGACCATCAGTATATCCACACCGATCCCGAGCGTGCCCGGCATGGGCCTTTCGGCAAGACGATTGCGCACGGGTTTCTCACCCTCTCCATGATCGCCGAGATGATGCAGAAGCTCCCGCGGATGGAGGGTATCCGGACGAACGTGAACTACGGGCTCGACAAGGTGCGGTTCATCTCTCCGGTGCCGGTCGACAGCCGTCTGAGGGGACGGTTCACACTTTCCGGCCTGACCGAGGTGAAACCGGCCGTCATCGAGACCGTCTTCGCGGTCCGGGTGGAGATCGAGGGCAACGAGAAGCCCGCTCTCGTCGCGGACTGGCGGGCACGCAGGTTTCTCTGACCCGCGCACTTTATCTTCAACGAAAGGAAGCGTCGTGAGCAACTCATCGACCAGAGTAGTGAGCGAACAGCGGGGCAACGTCCTGCTTCTGACCCTAGACGGCGTCGAGACCCGGAATGCCATTGGCCCCGACGTCTATCCCGTCCTGCAGGCCCACATCGTGAATGCCGAAACGGACCCCGAGATCGGCGCGATCGTCCTGACCGGGGCGAATGGCTTTTTTTCGTCCGGCGGCAACGTGAATGCACTGAAGGCCAGCGGGGCCTCCACCCTGGCCGCGGCGACCGGCAACACCGACAAGCTGAACGCCCTGATCCTCTCTATTGCCCAGAGCTCCATGCCCATCATCGCGGCGGTCGAGGGCGGAGCGGCAGGAGCGGGATTTTCGCTTTGCCTGGCGTGCGACATGATTGTTGCTGGCGAAGACGCCCGCTTCACCGCCGCCTATGTGCGGGTTGGCCTGAGCCCGGATGGCGGCGCAACGCATTTCCTCACGCGCGCTCTTCCGCGCCAGCTCGTCAACGAGATCTGCATGCTGGGGAGGCCGGTGCCGGCCCTCCGCCTCCATGCTGCAGGTTTGATCAACAGCTGTCATCCGGCAGGAAGAGCACTGGATGCCTCCCTTGAACTGGCGAGCGAGATAGCGGCAGGACCGCCGAACGCAATGCGGAATATCAAGGAGATTGTTCGCATCGCCGGTTCAAGTGATCTGCCGACCCAGCTTGCCATCGAAGCGCGCGCGATCAATCGTGCCCGCTTTGGCGAAGAGGCTGCCGAAGGTCTGTCAGCATTTATCGAAAAAAGAAAAGCGCATTTTCAGCGCTAGCGTACCAAGATGTCCCCGAGGAAGGAGCCCACAGGCCCCAGGCGATGGGCTATCGGGATTTCGGATATCTCGCCGGCGTTCCGATGCGCCGTTTCGGCAAGCCGGAGGAGATTGCCGCGGTTATAGCCTTCCTGCTCTCCGACGACGCGGCCTTCATGACGGGTCAGACGCTGCACGTCGATGGCGGTGCGTCGATCGGCAAGCTGTCCCTATGAGGCCGTCAAGGTCCTGCATTGGGCCGGCGCGATTGAGCGAGCTCACATCCGATCCGAGTGCCTGGGGCCGGGCCGGTGGGCAAGGCGGCGCGGCCAGACTTCACGGGGCCGCACTTCACGGGGCCGGTGCCTACCCCAGCAGTCCGCGCGCGCGCGCCCAGCCTTCGACGGTGGCGATGCATTCGGCAAGCAGCTCGGGCTGGCCCAGGTAGTAGTGCGTCGCGCCCGGGATCTCGTGGTAGGTCTTGTCCGGCGTCGCGAGCGCCGCTTCGATGGCGGGGTTGTGGCTCGCCGGGACGGCGTCGTCGGCGCCGTTGACGATCTGGAGCACCGGCGTGCGCGTGATCTTCGCGGCGTTCATCGGCCCCTTCGCGTTGGAGAGGTCGTAGCTCCACTGGCTGAGCCATGAGCGCAGGGTCGAGAAGCGCGCCAGTCCCACCGGGCCCACGTTCACGGTCTGGGGATCCCCCATGTAGCACCAGCCGTGCTTGCGGCCGTTCGGGTCGATCGACGGATCGAGCCAGCGCACGTCGCACATGGTGCGGTGGGTGACGAAGCCGCGCTCGACTTCCGGCCCGTCGCGGCGGGCGAGTTCGGCGAGCATCTCCTGGCATCGTGCGGTGATGCGGCGGTTGCGGGCCCGCTGGGCCTCGCGGAAGCGCTCGATGAACTCTGCGCTGAACGGCGGCTTGTTCGGGCAGTCGGGGCTGTAGATGTCGAATTCGAGGTCGCGCGCGTCGGGATCGCGCTCGTCGGTGATGGAGGGGTCGAGCCACTCCGTCAGCGTCTCCGCACGGCTGAGATGCGCGGCGATGAAGATGACCGCGTCCGCCGGGCTGAGATCGGCGGCGGTCAGGTCGACCGGATCGCCGGCCGGCGTGTGGGTGATTGTCGGCGCCTCCGCCTGCGCCTGGTAGAACAGCGACAGCGAGCCGCCGCCGGACCAGCCCACCAGGATGACCTTCGCGTAGCCGAGCTCCTCGCGGGCGTGGCGGACCCACTGACCGAGATCGATCGCGACCTTCTCCATGATCAGCGCGACGTCGTTCTTGGCGTAGCGGCTCGCGGCGCAGAGCACGTGCAGGCCCGCATCGGCAAGCGCCATCGGCATCGGCAAGAGCTGCAGCGTGGAGGTCGGGTGCATGAACAGGAAGACCGTGTCGCTCGGCGCGGCGCCGGCCAGCAGCTGGCCTTCGAGGTTCACCCGGCCGGAGTTGCCGGCAAACCCGTAGACTTCGGTGGCCTTGGCTCCGTCCGGGAACGAGACGATGAGCGGACGACGCTGCCACTGCGCGGTGGACACCATGGGCGGAGGGTTCCTTCTGTCAGTCACGTTGCGGGTCCGCGAAGACGATCGCCCGAGACCGAAGTCTCGGGCGATAACCGGCTTCAGGGGCGATGTCGTTCGGACGGCCTACTGGCTCGCCTCTTCGAGCAGGGCGTCCTGGCGCGTCTGGTCGGTGTCGGTCCACACGCCCTTCGACTTGTAGAAGGCGACGGCGGCGGGGTGGTAGGGCATCACCGGTGCGTCGGTGACGGCGTTCTCGTTGGTGAAGCCGCGCATCGACGGGTGCACGTCGAAGAGCTCCGCTTCATTGTCCCAGAGCGCCTGGAGCATCTGGGTGACCGCCGCGTCCGACGCGTCCTTCGACGCCACGAGGTAGCTGTCGTAGGAGAGCAGGCGGGTGTCGCCGTCGATGCCCGGCGCGACGTCGTCCTTGGCCACCGCGATGCGGGCGCCGGGGAAGACCATCTCCTGGTAGATCGCTTCCGCCTCGTCCGTATCGGGCACCGAGAGGTAGCGGACGCCCACCTGGGTGTCTGCTTCGCGCGCCCGCGGTTGGCCAAGCGAGGCCCACGTGGCGTCGAGCCGGTCGGCGACCAGCGCGTCGAGACCGTCGTTGGCGCCGGTCACGGGGACCGGGGTCACGTCGTCCCAGGTGTAGCCCGCCACGCGCAGCGAGGCCGCGAGCGAGTTGCCGATCGACAGATGCCCGCCGAAATCGGACGAGATGCGTTTGCCCTTCAGGTCCGCGAAGGTCTTGATCGGGCCGTCGTCGCGCACCGCGAAGCCGAGCATCAGGCTGGCGCCGCCAGCCCGGAGGATGCGGAGGTTCCTGTAGGCCTGGCCTGCCTCGTTGTCGCCGGAGAACGCCTGATAGGCGCTGTTGGCCGACATCATGCCGAACGGCACCTCGCCGGTGTTGACGATCGGCGCCCAGGCGGCGGGACCTGCATAGGGCCGCACGATGACGTTGAGGTCGCTGTTGCCGCTGGCGACCTTGGCGACGCCGGAGCCCACGGTGTTGAACGTGGTTCCCTGTTTGTCGGTGGCAAGCGCGACCGTTTCCGCCTGCGCGACGGAGACCAGGCCGCCGATGAGCCCGGCGGCGACGGAAAGCGAAATCAAGGCGTGACGATTGAACATGTTGGTTCCCTCCCATGGAAACGTTCGGCGCGATTCGATGCAGTGTCGCGCCAGTTGCCGGGGCGGATTACCGCCGCCCCGTTGCGGGTCATGCGGCCGTCTGCTGCCGCAGTGACGCGGAAGCGATCCGTTCGAACACCACCAGGGCGATGCAGACCCCGAGGCCGGCGAAGTTCGATACTTCCGCAAGTGCCGAGCCGAACGGCGAGAACATCGCCGCACAGCCGGCGACGAACAGGACCACCCGGAAAACTGGATTCAGCGGCCGGAACAGGTATCCCGCCAGCGCGGCGGAAATCGCGAACAGCCCGACGGCGGCCGACAGGATGTCCCAGATGATTTCCAGCGGGCCGCCCTGCATCAGGAGCCCCAGGCTGAACGGGAACACGAACGGCAGCAGGTAGGCGGCGATGCCGTAGCGCATGCCCGACATGGCGGTGGACCAGAAATTCGCACCGGCGATCGCGGCCGCCGTGAAGGTGGCGAAGCACACCGGCGGCGTGATCATCGACAGCATGCCCATGTAGAAGATGAACAGGTGCACGGCCATCCGGTCGATGCCGAGCTGGGTCAGCGCGGGTGCCACCAGCACGGCGAGCATCGTGTAGATGACGGCCGTGGGCAGCGCCATGCCGAGCACGACGCAGACGAAGCCGGTCATCAGCAGGATGAGAAGCACGTTGTCGCCGGCCAGCGCGACGAGGATCGACGACATGCTGTAGGCGAGACCGGCGAGCTGGAGCGCGCCGATCACCAGGCCCGCCACCGCGGTCAGGATCAGGATGCTGGCCACGGTCCGGCCGGTGGAGACGAACGCATCGGCGATGTCGGCGAGGCTCGGCCGCGTCCGCTCGGCAAGGGCTCCCACCACCAGCGCGGCGCCTGCGGCGGCAAGTCCGGCCTTTCCGGGCGCCCAGAACGCGAACATGACGGCGTAGATCAGCACGCCCAGCGGGATCACGAACCCGAAGCCCCGGCGCAACGTCGGCAGCATCCGCGGCAGGTCGGCGGCCGACAGGCCCTTCAGCCCACGCCGGCCGGCTTCCAGGTCCACCTGAATGAACACCGCGAGGTAGTAGAGGAGGGCCGGAATGATGGCCGCCAGCACGACCTGCGCGTAGGGAATGGCCAGAAAGTCCGCCATCAGGAAGGCGGTGATGCCCATCACCGGCGGCATGATCTGCCCGCCCGTCGAGCTGACGGCCTCGATCGCGGCGGACTGATGCTTGGGATAGCCCGATCGCTCCATCATCGGGATCGAGATCGGGCCCACCACCGCCACGTTGGACACGGCGCTGCCCGAGACTGCCCCGAACAGGGTGGAGGCGGCCACGGAGACCTTCGCCGACCCGCCCCGGTAGCGTCCGAGGAGGGACAGCGCCAGGTCGGTGATGAAGGTGTCGCCCTTGGTGATCTTCAGGATCGCCCCGAAGAAGATGAAGGTGACGATGGTGTTGGCCGCCACGTCCAGCGGCAGGCCGAACAGCGCGGTGGTGTCGAGGTAGGAGTAGACGACGATCCGTTCCCAGCTCGATGGCGGGATGGCGAAGATGCCCGGCATCATGTCGCCGAAGCGCGCGTAGAGGATGAAGAACGCTGCGACGAGGATGAGCGTCCAGCCGATCATCCGCCGGGTCGCTTCGAAGATCGCCAGGATCAGCGCGGTGCCGAGGGCGATGCGGATCGGGTCCAGGCTCGAGAGCTCGTAGACGAGCCAATTGAAGTTGACGACGACGTAGCCGCAGCTGACGATGGCCACGAGCGACAGAACCCAGTCGTACCAGGGCACCCGATCACCCGGTTCGCCGGCTCTCGATTTCACGTTCAGGAAGACGGCCACCAGGCCACAGGCGAGCATGATCGCCAGGAACTGCTCGTTGAAGACGAGCATGCCCAGCCAGTTGTGCACCTCCAGGGCCCACAGCGCGGCGAGCACCACCGGCAGGGTCAGCGCAAAGGTCGCAATCCACCGGGGCGGTCCGGCGAGCTGCCGCCACTTCGAAGCTGCAGAGTCCTCGCTCACCGGGATGCTCCATCGCTGGGGGTCACGAACCGTTCGGAGGCGGCCGCGGAGTTCGCCGAGGCGGCGTATTCGCGGAGCACCTCGAAGCCGCTGTCGGCTGCGAGATTGAGGAACCGCTTCACCGTGGCGAGCGATGTGGCGCCGTTGGCCGAGAGCGCGCTGCGATAGGCGGCGACGCGGCCGTCGAGCTCGCCGGCCGGGCAGGCTTCCGAGGCGAGGCCGACCTGGACCGCGGCGGCCGCGTCGAGCGGTTCGCGGCTGAAGATCAGCCGCGCCAGCCCGGCTCGGCTCACGCGGTCGGCCAGCGCCGTGCCGACGAGCAACGGCGGGATGTCGCGGTTCATTTCCGGGATCCGGAAGTCGGCCGTGTCGTCGGCGAGGACGACGTCGCCGAGCCCGGCGAGCGCGCAGCCGACGCCGTGGGCGCGCCCACGGACCGCGACGATCACCGGCAAGGGCGTGCTGCGCACGGCGGCATAGAAGGCCAGGACGGGCTCGGCCACCCGGTGGCGCAAGGCCTCTGCGGTCATCACCACGCCGGGCTTCGGCATGGGCGAGACACGGCCGGCGCAGAAGTCCGCTCCGGCGGCGCTCAGCAGCACGAAGCGGCTGCCTTCCGGAGGGGCGCGGAATGCCGCGCTCAAGGCCTCCGTCATGGCGTGGGTCAGCACGTTGCCTTCGTCGGCGCGATCGATCGTGATCTCGCAACAGCCATCATCGGCGAGACGCGTTCGAATGGTGCCCGTGTCTGTCATCGTGCGGTTCCCTTCGCAGCCTCGATCGCCGCCCAGACCCGGGCCGGCGTCGCGGGCATCTCCAAGTCCTCGACGCCCAGCGGGGCCAGCGCGTCGATCAGCGCGTTCATCACGGTGGCGAGCGCCGGCGTGATGCCGCTCTCGCCGCCGCCCTTCACGCGCAGCGGGTTGCCGTCGGTGGGGTCCTCGACGAGGTCGACGGTGAACGACGGCATGTCCGACGCCCGGATCATGCCGTAGTCCATGAAGCTGCCGCTCAGCATCTGGCCGCTGTTCGCATCGATGGCGATCGTCTCGCTGAGCGCCTGTCCGACGCCCTGCACTATGCCGCCGTGAACCTGGCCGTGCAGGATCAGCGGATTGATCGGCTGGCCGGCATCGTCGATGGAGGAGTAGCGGGTGATCTCGATGGTGCCGGTGTCGGGATCGACTTCCAGCTCGCAGACCGCCGCCCCGGTCGGGAAGGCGGGCATCCGGCCGGTGAAGCTCACCGACGCGGTCAGCGCGCCCGAAAGGTCGCTGGGCAGCTCTCCGCTCTGCATCAGGGCTGCAAGTTCGAAGACGGAGAAGCTCCGGTTGGTCCCGTCGGCGCGGAACAGCCCGTCCTCGAAGCGCACCTGCTCCACGCTCAGTCCGAGATGAGCGGCGAGCACCGTCCGCGCGCGCTCGACGATCTCGGCCGACGTGTGCACCAGAAGGGCGCCGCCCAGCCGCATCGACCGGTCGGAATGCGAGCCGCCGCCGGAGACGACGCGGGTCGTGTCGCCCGAGACCAGCTTCACCTCTTCGGGCCGCACGCCCAGCCGGTCGGCCATCACCTGCGCGAAGCTCGTCTCATGACCCTGGCCGGTCGACTGGGTGCCCGTCACCACTTCGACCACCCCGGCGGGATCGACGGTGACGTCGACGCGCTCGTGGGGAATGCCGACCGGGCTCTCGACGTAGTTGGCGAGTGCGATGCCGGCCAGCCTGCCGCGCGCCCGGGCCGCCTCGCGGCGCGCCGGGAAGCCGTTCCAGTTGGCGGCCTCCAGCGCGCGGTCCATGTTCGCCGCGAAATCCCCGCTGTCGTAGGTGAGGCCCATGGCCGTGGTGTAGGGAAGCGCCGTGCGGGGGATCAGGTTGCGGCGGCGGATCTCCAGCCGGTCGATCCCGAGCTTGCGCGCCGCGATGTCCATCATCCGTTCCATGGCGAACGTGGCCTCGGGCCGGCCGGCGCCGCGATAGGGCGCCGTCGGCACGGTGTTGGTCATCGCGCCGCGAATGCGGACAGCGGCGGCCGGCACGTCGTAGACGGTGGTCATGACGCGGAAGGTGTTGGCCATCGGAACGAAGGCGACGGTGTAGGCGCCGACGTTGGCGATGATCTCGCAGCTGTAGCCGAGGATGCGGCCGTCGGCGTCGAGGCCCATGCGGGCGCGGTAGACGATGTCGCGGCCCTGATAGTCGGTGAGGAAGCTCTCCGATCGCGTCGAGGTCCAGCGCACGGGCCGGCCGAGACGTTTCGCGGCGATGGCGAGCATCGGCTGCTCGGGGGAAACGTTCGTTCTCGGGCCGAAGCCACCGCCGGTGTCCGGGCAGGTCACGTCGATCTCGTCGCGGCCGATGCCCAGGGCAGCAGCCATCGTGTCGCGCTGGCGCACCGCTCCCTGGCTGCCGGCGATCATGTGGTAGCGGCGGGTCTCCGGGTTGTAGTCGACGATCGCCGACCGCGGCTCCATCTGCGCGTTGGCGATGCGCTGGTTGACGAAGCGCTGCTCGATCACGCAGGCCGCGGCCGCGATGGCCGCGTCGGCGGCGGGACTGTCGCCGAAGGTCGCCTCGACGGCGCAGTTGCCGGAAATCTCTGGGTCGACCTGAGGCGCCCCGTCGGCCAGCGCGTCCTCGGCGCTGATCACGAAGTCGAGCTCGCGATAGTCGACCGCTACGGCTTCCGCCGCATCCTGGGCTTGGAGGGCGGTTTCCGCCACCACCATCGCCACCGGCTCGCCGAGATAGCGGACGGTGCGGAGCGGCATCGGCAGATGGTGGATATCGATCGAGCGGTTGCGCTCGTAGCCGCTGAACGCGCGCTTGGTGTGGTCCTTCGCATCGGCGGGGTCGGCGATATGGTTGATCGGACGGCCACCTTCGTCGACGTAGTCCTGGCCGACCAGGACGGCGATCACGCCAGGCATCTCGAGCGCGGCGGAGGTGTCCAGGCCAACGATTTCGGCGGATGCATAGGGTGCGCGGACGAAGGCTGCCGACACCTCGCGGTCGAGATGGAAATCGTCGGTGTAGCGTCCCTTGCCGGCGACGAGCCGCAGGTCCTCGAAACGGGGCATCGGACGCCCGATGTAGGGGGGCGTCGATACCTCCGCACCGCTGTCGGAACTCTTCATATCAGGCGTCTTCCCGGGTGGTCTCGATGAACCACTGGCCGTGCTCGTTTCGGCGCAGCCGTCCAGCTGCGCGCAGATCGTCGAACATCGCGAAGATCTCGCGGCCGTCGCGGGTGCCGATGGCGGTCATCAACTGTTCGTATGTCTTGGGTCCGTCGGCGAGCGCCGCCTCGACGGATGCGAAGCGTGCGCCTTCGAACGTCGGCGGGGTCGGCACGCGGGACTCGATGGAGCGGGCCATGGCGATCGGCATGGTGCAGTCGAAGCCTGCCTTGGCACCGGTGACGGCGCCTTCCAGGGATGGATCGAGGGGCAGGGTGCGCATGCCGTTCTGAACGATGATGTCGCGATCGGCCTGCAGCCGCGTGGCGAATGCCCACTCGCACTGGATGTCGGAGAAGATGTCGATGTCCGGATCGAAGACGAACACGTTCTTCACGTTGCCCAGCGAACCGAAACAGGCGGCGATGGCGTTGCGCGCCTCGCCGGGCACCCGCTGCCGCATCGAGATCCGCACGTTGAACATGCCGCCCGAAGCGGTGGTGGCGTGGACGTTCAGCGGCTCGCGGACCGCCGTCTGCAGCGCCCGCCACATGGTGACCTCGGTGCGCAATGCGATCAGCTGGGCGCTGTCGGTCATCGCCATATTCGGTCCGGCGATGGTGGAGGTCTGGAAGATCGGGTCGCGCCGATGGGTGACGGCGGTCAGATGGAACACCGGGTTCATCTTGACGCCGCCGTAGTAGCCGAGAAACTCGCCATACGGTCCCTCGGCCTCGACGTGGCCGGCGCAGTCCAGGTACCCCTCGAGCACGTACTCCGCGTCGGCCGGGACCATCAGGTCGCAGGTGACGCACTTCACGACCGGCATGTCCTGGCCGCGCAGCGAGGCGAGCAGGTCGACCTCGTCGGTCGGAATCCGCATCGTGGCCGCCACGTGGTCCACCGGATGCGAGCCGACGATGAAGGCGATCGGCATGTGCTTGCCGTCGGCGACATACTGCTCGTAGATCGCCTTGAGGTCGCTGGGCGAGACCAGATCCACGCCGGCCTCGCGCCGTCCGCGCACCATCAGGCGGCGGATGCCGACATTAGTCAGCCCCGAACGCGCATCGAACGCGATGTCCATCGAGGAAGAAATGTAGGGGCCGCCGTCCAGCCGGTGCTGCAGGTGGATCGGCAGGTGCGAGAAATCGGCCTCGTCGCCGCGCAGCACCACCTCCTGCGCCGGCGCCTGGCTCTGCGGCACGGCGCGGGTGCCTTTCGGGTTTGCCAGCCGCCCGAGCACCGTCTGCAGCAGGTCGTGCGGGTCGGTGTCGAAGGCCAGCGCAAGCCGTTCGCGACTGCCGGCAACGTTGCCGACGAGGCGGGAGCCTTCCTGCCCGACATTGCTGAACAGGATTGCGTCGCCGCACCCATCGAGCTGTGCCGCCACATCCGCGAGGTCGGTGCGCCCCGCAATTTCGACAAGGTCATTGCGCGATCGCAACCGATCCAGAAAGGATCGGAGGTCGACAACAGCCGCCTCACGTCCGACGTTGGCAACGGCGGCTTGGGTCATTCGGAACCTCCCCAGGCACTGGATTATTCACTTTTGTCAAACTTGGTTGTAGGATGATAAAGAATGATGGGTGCGTCAAGGACCTTCAGGATGGCGCTATGACGGATGAACTTGCCACGCCTCCCAAGGATTCCCGGCGCGGGATCCAGTCGGTCGAGATCGGTTTCCAGCTGATCAACGCGCTCGCCGCCGCCCGCGGAAAGCTGCCGCTCAAGACCCTTGCCGAGCGCGCCGGCATGAGCCCCAGCAAGGCGCACCTCTATCTGGTGAGCTTCCTGCGTCTTGGGATCGTCGCGCAGGATCGGGTGACGTCGCGCTACGGGCTCGGGCCCGCCGCCCTGCAGCTCGGCATTTCCGCCATCAACCAGATGGACGTGATCGATGTGGCGCGCGAGCACCTGCCCGGCCTTCTCGAGCAGATCGATACCTCGGTCAGCCTGGCGGTCTGGGGCAACCGGGGGCCGACCATCGTTTTCCGGCTCGACAGCGAGCTGCCGCTGCCGCTGTCGGTGCGGGTGGGGTACGTGCTGCCGCTGATGACCACAGGCACCGGTCGCACATTCATGGCGCATCTGCCGGAGCGGGAATGGGCATCGATCGCGGCGGTGGAGGAGAACACCCGGCCCGGGCTCCTGAAGGCGGCCCGCGCCGACCTCGACCACATCCGCGAGGTCGGCATCGCGATCACCCAGAACCAGACCCATGCCGGCTTCTTCGGCGCCGCCAGCCCGATCTTCGACAGCGACAACACGATCTGCGCCGCGGCAACCGCCATGGGGTTGAGCCACACCGCGAACCTGGGCGAATCGGGGCCGATCGCCCAGGCCGTACGTGCGACCGCGGCACTGATCAGCCGCGATCTCGGCGCGCGGCATTCCTGAGCACCTTCACCACGATCGATGGAGAACCGGACTTGATGGGACGTGATCTCACGCTGACCGCTGCAGACGGCCACAGCCTCGACGCCTACGAAGCAAACGCGGATGCTGCAAAGGGAGGGGTCGTCGTCCTGCAGGAGATCTTCGGAGTGAACCCCCATATCCGCGCGGTGGCAGATCGCTTCGCTGCTGCGGGCTACACGGCCGTGGCTCCCGCCCTGTTCGATCGGAGCGCCCGCGGCTTCCAGAGCGGCTATTCGGCCGAAGACGTCGCTGCCGCCCGTCCGTTCCTTGCGGCGTTCGACTGGGACGCCGCCCTGATGGACGTCGAGGCCGCCCGTGCGCACCTGGCGGCGAAGGGATTGAAGGTCGCGGTCGTGGGGTTCTGCCTCGGTGGCTCGCTCGCCTTCCTCTCGGCCACGCGGCTCGACGGGCTCGCGGCCGCAGTCGGGTACTACGGGGGATACATCGCGAAAGTCGCCGGGGAGACGCCCCGTTGCCCCGTGCTGCTGCACTATGGCGACAGCGACCACACCATTTCGATGGCGGACGTGGAAGCGGTCCGGGCAGCGCGGCCGGACGTGGAGCTCCACGTCTATCACGCCGGCCATGGCTTCAACTGCGATGCCCGCGACAGCTACCATCAGGACAGTGCCGACCTGGCGTGGGGCCGAACGCTCGATGTCATGGACCGTGCCGTTCGGTGAGACGATCCCGGCGCTACCTGCTGTCCTGAGCAGGTCGCGCCGGATTCATCGGTTGGTCAGGCTTTCGCCAGCAACCCGGCCTTTTTCTTGTCCCAGGCTTCCAGCCCGGCGTGCGCCTCCTCAGCCATCTGCTTCAGTTCGCCGGGCTTGTCCACGCGGGCGGTGATCTCCAGCCGCAGGCCGTTCGGGTCGAAGAAGTAGATGGAGTTGATGAAGCCGTGGTCGACGATGTCCGTGGTCTTCACCCCGGCGTCGTTCAGCCGCTTCTTGTAGGTCATCACGTCATCGACGGTGTCCACCTCGACCGCAAAATGCATCACCCAGTCGGGCGTGTTGGGCGAGGGCAGCGGCATCTCGTTCGTGCCGAGATCGAAGAAGGCGAAATAGGAGCCGTCCCCCATCTCGAAGAAGAAGTGGGAGTAGGGCCGATATTCTCCGGTGCTCGGCACCTGATCCGACTGCATGCACGCGACGAGCGGCAGGCCGAGCACGTCTTCGTAGAACTTTCGGGTCTCTTCGCCGTCCCGGCAGGGGAAGGAATAGTGATAGAGGCCCTTGATTTTCGGGAGCGTCGTCTGGGTTCCCATGGTGCTTCCTCCGCTGGCTTGTCTGATGCGCAGAAGGTAGGAGGAGGAGGGAAGAGGTCTGTACCCTATTGGAAGGGACAAGCCCAAATCGCCTCGAGGTGTCCCGCATGCCGGACCTGAACGCCCTGGCCCATGCTGTCGACCGGATCGGCCAGACCGATTTCGGGCCGGCGCTGATGGAGTGCCTGGCAGCTGCAGTCTCTGCGGACATGTGCTCGGCGTTCTCGGTGACCGACGGCAACGCCACTGTGCTGGTCGCCGAAAGCACCAGCAGCGAGCGGTCGGCCTTCGCGCGGATCGCGTCGCTTCGCTACGCCCAGCGCTATTGGAACCGCGACATCGATACTCTCTACAATCTCGGCCGGGCGCATCGTCATGTCCTGATCGCGCGCCGTCCCGAGAAGTCGATCCGCGATCTGGAGTACCGCCTGGAGTGCTACGGCGACGGCGCGGTGGGCGAGCGCATCTCGATCTGCCGGACCGGCCGGTCCGGTTTGATCGTGAACGCCTACCGGCTTCAGGAGTCCGGGCCGTTTCCGGCTGCCGAGATGGACCACCTCGAACCGATCGCGCCGGTGCTCGTCGCCGCCGTCGGCCGGCACGCGCGGATGCTGCGTGACGCCGCGCTGCCCCGCGCGCCCGACCCGATGGTCCTGGCCGACCGGCTGCGGCTCGCCGGCGATCCACCGTTGAGCCTGCGCGAGGCGCAGGTGCTGGCGGCCCTGGCGCTGGGCTGGACCGAGGCGGCGGCCGCGGAGCATCTGGGGCTGGGGTTGGCCAGTGTCGCCACCTATCGCAAGCGGGGCTACGCCAAGCTCGACCTCGGCAGTCGCAGCGCGTTGAGGCGGCGGGCGGAAGCGCTGTGGAGCGGGCAGGGCAGCGGCTTCACCCCGGCGGACTGACCAGCGCCTCTCAGCCGCGTGGAGACCCGCGCAGCGCCTCGAGCCACCGGCAGTCCGGCGCGCGCTGGCCGTTGCGGGCCAGGGCGAGCCGCATGTCGCGAAACGCGTCACGCTGCTCGTCGGAAAGATAAAGCCGCTCATGGCCCCAGAAGCTCGGCCCGCAGTCGGTCTCGTGCGGCGTCCAGGTCTCCGGGTTGATGAGCCTCCCGCCATGGCCGGACTCGATGAAGAATCCCGACGGCGTGTGCGTGTAGAACGACGTCATGTAGTCGTTGGTATGCCGCCCCAGGGTCTGGGAGATGCGGCCCTCCTCGAGAAGGGCCAGGTCGTATCCCTGGCCGACATCGTCGAGGGCACCGTATTCGACCATCAGGTGATGCAGGCCGCGGGACGCGGACCCCACCATCGCGAAGCTGTGGTGACGCTCGTTCACGTGGAAGAAATAGAGCGGGATCGGGGTGAGCGCATAGTCCGATACCCGGAAGCCCAGCACGTCCCGATAGAACGGCAGCAGCGCTTCGACGTTCGGCGTCTTCATGACCACGTGCCCCATGCCGTGGGCACCGGTCCTGAAGCCGGAGATGGCCCGTCCGGGGCGGAACGGATCGTCGGCCACCTCGGGGTCGCAGAAGAATTCCAGCCGGTTGCCCTCCGGATCCCGGCACCAGATCATCTGCCCGACGAAGCGCTGATCGCAGAGATCGCGCGATGCGGCGTGGACGGCCACGCCGGATGTCTCGAGCCGGCGTGCCACACGTTCCAGGGCGTCGGGTCCCGGCACTTCCCAGCCGATGAACGCGATCGCTTCGTCCGCCTCACGGCTGACGACGAGGCGCTGCTTGCGATCGTCCATGCGGAACGACGTCTGCGCGTGCGACCGGTCGACCAGCTGCAGCCCGAGAAGGCGCGTGGCGTAGTCGCTCCAATCCTCCAGGCGGTCGGTTCCGACGGCGAGATAGCCGAGCGCGGAGACCTCGAGCGGTGGATGATTCATCGTGACACCTCCTCTCCGAATTTAGGATATGTTTGTATGATTGTATATTGCTGAAAGCCTGCCGTTGCTCGCCCATCATCCTTCGGGAGCAAAGGGGGCTCCCGGCAGCGTGGGGACCGCAAATCCAGATTTGACCATGGTGAATAGAATTTCTATATATTAAACTCAGAGACTGAAAGGTCGTAACGCTTCGCGCCACCGGTCCGGTGCCCGAAGGACGATCAGAGGGAGGACGTCCGAGTTGAAACCGCATGTGCTGATCGCAGGAGGCGGGATCGGAGGCTTGGTTGCTGCGCTGGCCTTGCTGCAGAAGGGCATCGACGTCGATGTCTACGAGCAGGCGCCGCAGCTGGCGGAGCTGGGAGCCGGTCTTCAGATGGCCGCGAACGGATCGCGGCTTCTGATCGAGCTTGGGCTGGAGGAAAAGCTCCGCCCCATCGTATGCGAGGCCGCCGGCAAGGAGGTCCGCATCTGGAACACTGGCCAAGCCTGGAAGCTGTTTGACCTGGGCGCCGATTCCATCGAGCGCTTCGGGGCGCCGTACTGGATGGTTCACCGGGGCCAGCTTCATACGGTCCTGATCGAGGCCGTGCGTGAACTGAAGTCCGACGCGATCCACCTGAACTCCGGCGCGCTCGGCTACACCCAGGACGACACCGGGGTGGTGCTGAGGCTCGCCGATGGCCGCACAGTGCGCGGCGACGTGCTCATCGGCGCCGACGGCGTTCACTCGACCCTGCGCGGGCAGATGTTCGACAGCCCGAAGGCGACCTTCACCGGCCTGATGGCGTGGCGCGGCCTGGCGCCGATGGAGCGGCTGTCGGAGGAATTGCGACGGCCGGTCGGCACCAACTGGGTCGGCCCGGGTGGGCACGTCATCACCTATCCGATCTGCGGCGGCGACTACCTGAACTTCGTCGGTCTCGTGGAGAACCGGCAATGGACGGAGGAGAGCTGGTCGACGGTCGGGACGGTCGAGGAGTGCCTGGAGGATTTCAGCGCCTGGCATCCGCTGGTGCGCGAGACCGTCAAGGCGCTCGACCTGCCGTTCCGATGGGCGCTGGTGGGCCGCGATCCGCTGCCCAACTGGACGATCGGGCGGGTGTCGCTTCTCGGCGACGCATGCCATCCGACGCTGCCCTTCCTGGCGCAGGGGGCGATCATGGCGATCGAGGACGGCGTCGTGCTGGCGCGCTGCCTGGAAGCGAACCCGGACGACCCTGCCCAGGCGCTGCAGACCTATCAGGCGCTCCGCATCGAGCGGACCACGGCGATCGTCAACGGCTCCAACGCCAACCTCGACCGGTTTCACAACAGTGCGCTGGCCGATCCGGTCGGGGCGGTCGAATACGTCGAGAACGAATGGCAGCCGGAGAAGGTGCGGAGCCGCTACGACTGGCTGTTCGAATACGATGCGACGCAGGTGCCGCTGGACGCGGCCTTCGCGTGACCCGCTCCGCCGCGCGAAACCGCGAAGCGCGGCGGCCGAACGGGAATGCGCAATGCTTGAACGCTGTCGCGTAGACTGCCGAAATGACGTACAGGTCTGCGCGATGCTGATCCAGATCAAGTAAAGCCCCGAAGAAGGGCGACATCCATGGTTGAATCCATCAAGGGAGGACTGAACATGAGCCGTCTAACTAAAAGCCGCATTCGCCTGGCTGCCGCGCTGGTCGCAGCGACGGCGATGGCCGGGACCGCGAACCCGGCCTTTGCCCAGATGACCCAGGTCACCATCGGCACCAACGCGACGGGCACGCTCTACAACCAGATCGGCACTGCGGTCGCGAAGATCGTCAAGGACGAGGTGGGTGTCCCGGCCGCGGCCCAGCCGTTCGCCGGCACCTCCGTCTATCTGCCGAAGCTGCAGCGCGGCGACGTGGAGCTTGGGCTCAACTCGGGGCTCGATTCGGCGATCGCCTTTACCGGGCAGGATGAATACAAGCAGCCGCTCGACAAGCTACGCGGCGCGATCATGCTCACCTACGCGTACTACGGCATGTACGCCAAGGCGAGCTCGGGCCTCACCACCGTCGCCGAACTCAAGGACAAGCCGGTGGTCATCGGCTATCGGGCCATCGCCTCGTTCGACAAGGTGAACAACGCGATCCTCGGCACGGCGGGCATGACGCCGAAGGATCTCGACGCTCAGGTCGTCACCGGCATTCCCGAGGCAGTGCGAGACATCGTCGACGGTCGGACCATGGCCGCCGGCACGATCACCGGCTTCCCGGCCCTGCGCGAAGCCGATGCCTCGGTCTCCGGCGGCCTGATCATTCTGAAGCTCGGCGAGAACGACAAGCCGATCAACGATCTTCCCGGCTTCGACGTCGCGGAGATCAAGCCGGGTCCGGCCTTCGTCGGCGTCAAGGAGCCGATGCGGGTCGCCCGCTTCAGCGTGTTCCTCAACACGAGCTCGAACCTGAGCGACGACGACGTGTACGCGATCGTCAAGGCGGTCCATTCGAACTGGACGCAGATGGGTGAGCAGGTGCCGGCGCTTCGGTCGATCAAGGCCGACCAGCTCGTGCCGGTGAACTTCGGCCATCCCTACCACGAAGGCGCCGTGCGCTACTTCGAGGAAGTCGGGCTCTGGACGCCGGAACACGCCGAAAGGCAGGCCGCGCTTCTCGGCACGGCGAAGCAGTAGTTCAGCCCGATCGCCATCCTGATCCACGCATAGAGTTCGAACGACCATGATCGTCCTGACCACGTTTCTGCAGCGGGTCTATACCGGCTTCCTGTTGATCGGGGGCGTGGTCTGGGCATCGGATCTTCTATCGGTGCTCAATGTGTCGCTGATGGATGCCGAGTGGCTCGGCGTCTATCTCGGTGTCGCCGTCGCGGCGGCCTTCCTGCATACGCCGTATGGCAGCAGGGCAGGGGTGCTCGACATCCTGCTGGGCTTTGTCGCGATGGCGTGCTGGGCCTGGATGGCCTTCAACTTCCAGGACTGGCTGGTCGATTTCGACGGCGCGACGCCGGCCAAGTACGTGCCGGCGACCATCGCCATCCTCCTCATGATGGAAGCGCTCAGGAAGGCCAGCGGCCTGCCGATCGCCATCCTGGTCTGGGTGCTGATCCTCTACGGCCTGTTCGGCCACTTCATTCCCGGGCCGCTGCAGGCGCACTATCAGCGGCCGGCCGACTTCATCATGTATCTCTACGCCGACACCAATGCGATCCCCGGCATGGTGCTGGTCATCATCGCCGGCATGGTGCTTGCCTTCATCGTGTTCGGCAAACTGATGGAGGTCAGCGGGGCGACGAACTTCTTCACCGACCTCGCGATGTCGGTGATGGGCCACAAGCGCGGCGGGCCGGCCAAGGTGGCGGTCGTCGGCTCGAGCCTGTTCGGGTCGATCAGTTCCTCGCCCGTCGGCAACATCATGTCGACCGGCGTCGTCACCATTCCGCTGATGAAGAAGACCGGCTTCAAGCCGCACTACGCGGCCGCGATCGAGGCGGTTGCGTCCACCGGCGGACAGATCGCGCCGCCGGTGATGGGCGCCACGGCGTTCCTGATGGCGGAATTCCTGCGCATCGACTATTTCGACGTGGTCGTCGCCGCGGCCCTGCCGGCGCTCTTCTACTATCTGTGCCTGTTCATGCAGGTCGATGCCGTCGCGGTGCATGAAGGTCTGGAAGGCGTGCCGAAGTCCCAGCTTCCGCGCTTCCGGGCGGTGCTGCGCAAGGGCTGGGTGTTCCTGCTGCCGCTGGCGGTCCTGATTTACATGCTGTTCTGGCGCGGCGCGACGCCCGCCTTCGCCGCCCTCACAGCCTCGCTCGTTCTGCTCGTCTTTGCCCTCATCGGGCGCAAGATGCGAACCCGCTCCGAGTGGGCCCGCTTCATCTTCGGCGGCGGCGAGGGGATGATCCCGCTCATCATGATCGGCGCGGCCGCCGGCGTGGTGGTGGGCGTCATGAACGCCTCCGGCCTTGGCCAGTCGCTTTCGTTCGTGCTGGTCGATGCGGGCGCCGCCTGGGGCCTGCTGCCGATGCTGGCCATCACCGCCGTGCTCTGCATCATCCTCGGCATGGGCATGCCGACGACGGCCA
This sequence comes from Amorphus sp. MBR-141, assembly GCF_053628695.1. Classification (NCBI taxonomy): domain Bacteria; kingdom Pseudomonadati; phylum Pseudomonadota; class Alphaproteobacteria; order Hyphomicrobiales; family Amorphaceae; genus Amorphus; species Amorphus sp. MBR-141. The sequence goes on along the minus strand of NZ_JBRJGW010000013.1, from coordinate 145,019 downwards.
TCTACGTCATCCTGGCGACGGTGCTGGCGCCGGCGCTGACGAAGATGGGCATGACCCAGATGGCCGCCCACCTCTTCATCTTCTATTTCGGCGTCATGTCCTTCCTGACGCCGCCGGTGGCCGTCTCCAGCTACGTGGCCGCCGGCCTGGCGAAGGCGAGCATGTGGAAGACCGGGTGGGTCGGCATGCGCCTGGCGTCGATCTCGATGCTCCTGCCGTTCGTGTGGGCGTACGACCCGGCCCTGCTGCTGGACGGGTCCCCGATGGCGATCGGCGTGGTCATCGCCACCACGACCGCCGCGATCTTCCTGATCTCCCGGGGCTTCGTGGCGCTGCAGGAGCCGGGCACCCGGAAGGAAGTCTGGATCGGCTTCGGGCTGGTCGTGCTCGCCCTGGCGTCCGGATCGAGCCCCATCTGGATGGGGTCGGAATCGTGGCTGGCGGGTACCGCAGCTCTGATCGCCATCGCGTGCTGCTGGCTGATCCCCCCGCAGCACGGCACCGATATCCGCTCCGAAGTGGCAAAGAACCCGGCCTGACCGGGCGCTGCGGTGCCTGCCCGATGGCACAGACCCGCGCCCCCGAACGGCTGCCTTCGGCGTGGGAGCGTGACGATCTTTCGCCCACCGGCGGTGCTGCCGGCTTCTGCGAAGGCTACCGGTCAATGACGTGAAAACGGCCGAGCCTGCCGAGCGGGCGACGCTCGGACGGCTCCGTTCATGCTCGGCGGGCGTGAGAGGGCTTCCTTGGGAGAGCGCGTCCGTCGAGGCGGATGCTACGGCCCGACTGGGGGCCGACGGAGCCCGTTCCGATCAGGCGTACCCGCCTGATCGGTCAGAACTGGCTCCTGAATCCAATACCCCGGGCAAGCCCTCATCGTTCAGTTGCTTCGATCTGAACGGGATATGGTCTGGCGCCGGATCGGTTCGGACCCCCGACGCGAGGAGGCCCCCGGAGGAGCGGAAAGCGGGGGCATGCCCCCGCTTTCCATCAAAGCTCCCGCTCAGCCTGCGCGGCCCGCTCGGCCGCCACGCGGGTCCGCGACCGGCGCCGGATGTAGGCGAACACCGTCCACGCGATGATCAGCAGCGACGCGGTCAGGAACAGCGCGCTGATCGGCCGCGTGAAGAACACCGTGTAGTCGCCCCGGTAGAGGGTGAGGGCCCGGCGCAGGTTGGTCTCCAGCATCGGCCCGAGGATCATTCCCAGAACCAGCGGTGCCACCTCGAACCTGAGGTAGGAAAGCACGGCGCCCATGACGCCGAAGAAGATCAGCACGTAGAGATCCATCACGCTGTTGTTGACGCTGTACACGCCGATGCAGATGAACGCGATGATGAACGGGTAGAGCACGGAGTAGGGGATCGTCAGCATCCGCACCCAGAACCCGATGAAGGGGATGTTGAGGACGAGCAGCATGACGTTGCCGAGCGCGAAACTCACCACGAGCCCCCAGAACAGGTCCGGGTGCGAGGTGATGACGGAAGCACCGGGCTGGATCCCGTGGATCGTCATGGCGCCGATCATGATGGCCATGACCACGTCGCCGGGAATGCCGAGCGTCAGGGTGGGAATGAAGGCGGTCTGAACGCCGGCGTTGTTGGCGGATTCCGGGCCGGCGATCCCCTCGATCGCGCCCTTGCCGAACTGCTCGGGATGCTTGGAAATCCGCCGCTCAGTGGCGTAGCTCATGAACGAGGCAAGCAGGCCCCCGGTACCGGGCAGGGTTCCGAAGAAGGCCCCGAGGCTTGTCCCCCGCACCATCGGCCCCCGCGACCGGCGCCAGTCCTCGCGGGTCGGCAGCATCGAGCGGAACGTGATGTCCGATGCCTTGATGGGGCGCGGCTTGATCACGCCGGCATTGCGGATGATCTCCGGCAGCCCGAAGATTCCGAGGGCCATCGCCACGATGGGAAGCCCCTCGTACAGCTCGTCGATGTTGAAGCTGAACCGCATCAGGCCGGAGTCGATGTCGCGGCCGACCAGCCCGAAGATCAGGCCGATGCCGATCATGGCCGCGCCCCGAAGCGGCGATCCGGCACTCAGCATCGAGGCGGCCACCAGGCCCAGCACCATCAGGGAAAAGAACTCCGGCGCGCTGAACGTGAGGGCCAGCTTCGCCAGGGGCGGGGAGAAGATCCCCATGATCAGCATGCCCGTGATGCTGCCGACGAACGAGGCGATCGCCGTCATGAACAGCGCAACGCCAGCGCGTCCCTGCTGCGCCATCGGATAGCCTTCCAGGCACGTCACGGCCGATGTCGGCGTGCCCGGCAGATTGAGCAGAATGGCCGCGGTCGCGCCGCCGTAGTTCGAGCCGTAGTAGATGCCGGCCAGCATGATCAGCGCATGGGCGGGCTCGAGGCCGTAGGTGATCGGCAGCAGCAGGGAGATCGCCGCCATGGCGCCGATCCCCGGCAGGACCCCGACGAAGGTCCCCAATGCGACCCCGATGAAACAGTACCAGATGCCTGCTGCGGAGAACGCGACGTTGAAGCCGATCGACAGATTGCTCAGCAGCTCACTCATGGCCGCCACCGGAAAACATCGACCTGAATCGACAGCCCAAGCCAGAAAATCAGCACGCAGGCGAACGGAACGATAAGCGTGAGGGCAAGCTTCTGGAGCATCGACGTATTGCGATCGGCGAGCGAGCCGAGAAACACGCTGATGGCCGTCGCAGGCGCGAGGCCGAAGCGTTCGATGGTCACGGCGAAACTGCAGACGGCCGCCATGATCAGCAGGATGGTCCTGAGCGGCATCGGCGAAGCGGCGTCCGCATCAGGCGTCTTTTTCCAGAATTGCTCGACCAGAAGTCCCACCCCGACGAGGATCAGAAAGCAGCCGATGTAGAATGGGAAATAACCCGGGCCCATGCGGCGGGCGCTGCCCAGGTTGAATTGCAATGCCTCGCTTACGGCGATGACACCGAACGCGATGACGAGAAGTCCCGCCAGCACATCGATCTTGTTCCTCAGAACTCCCATCGTCTCCCTCGAATAAAGACGTTACCCGGCGCAGGGCCGGGTAACGTTGGAAGGTCTTTCCAGTCCGATCAGTTCTGGGGAATCTTGGCGATGTCGACCAGCTTCTTCGATTCGGCCATGAGCTTGACGAGAGCTTCGTCGACCTGCTCGGGCGAGGCGATCCACACGTCGACGCCGGCGTTCGCAAGGAATGGCTTGGTCTTCGGCTCGTTGCTCACCTGCGTGAACATCTGGTTCAGCTTGTCGACCACGGCATCGGGCGTGCCGGCCGGGACCCAGGCGGCCCACCAGGTGAGCTGGTCGATATCGAGCCCGGTTTCCTTCAGCGTGGGCACGTCCGGCGCCACGTCGAGACGTTCGCCCGCTCCGGTCGCGAGGATCCGCAGGCGGCCGTCGCTTTGGCCGGCCAGCGCGTTGGCCGGGTCGGTCACCGAGAAGTCGACCGCCAGCGAGACCAGGTCGGGCAGCATTTCGGCGGTGGAGCCATAGCGGACCTCGACCGGATCCGCGCCGAGCTCCTGGACGTACTGCGCACCGAGCACACGGCCGGACGTGTTCGACGTGGCGTAGGTTGCCGCGTCGCCGGCCTCCTTGAGGTAGGCGTTCAGCTCCTCGATCGTCTTGTAGGGCGAGTCGGCACCAACCGTGATGTAGAAGGCAAGCTTGTTGACCCCGGCGACGCCCCGGAAGTCCTTGACCGGGTCGACCGGCGGGTTCTTCCAGAGATGGTAGTTCAGCGTGGTCGCGCTGCCGCCGTGAACGTAGACGGTGTAGCCGTCCGGTGCGGCGTGGGCGACGTACTCGGAGGCGATGTTGCCGGCGGCTCCGGGCTTGTTCTCGACGATGATCGTGTTGCCCGTGAGCTCGCTGATCTCGTTGGCGAAGTAGCGGACGAAAACGTCCGCGCCGCTGCCCGCCGGATAGGCCGAAATGAACGAGATCGGCCGGTTGGGGAAGTCGTCCTGTGCGAGAGCGGGCGACGCCAGCGCGATGCCAAGTGCCGCCCCGGCCAACACGGTAAGCCCGGCTCGGCGCGTGAATGTCAGTGTGGTCGCAGTCATCCTGTCCTCCCTCATGGTTTCCGCGGCCTGACCCCCCTCACAGGGGTGTCGATGTCGGGCCTTGCGTCCGTGGTCTCGTACCGACCTCTTGGTGCCGGTTTCCTTCGACCCGATACGTCCCTCTGCGCGAGGGCGCAGATGCCTCAATCGGTCAGGATCCAGGCACCCGATTTGTCGCGGCCAAGCCGGCCGCTTGCGTTCAGCGTGTCGAAGACGGCGTAGATCTCCCGTCCGTCGCGGGTCTGGATCGCAGCCATCAACTCGGCGAATGTCTTGGGGCCGTCCTCGAGCGCGGCTTCCACGGAGGCGAAGCGACGGCCCTCGATGACCGGGGGACGGGGAATCTGGGCCTCCATCGACGTGGCGACCGCGCGCGGCATCGTGCAGTCGAACCCGGCCTTCGCTCCCACGCGCGCCCCGACGAGCGACGGATCGAGCGGAATCGTCCGCATGCCTTCCATCACCACGAAGTCCCGGTCCGCCTGGAACCGCGTGGCGAGGGCCCAGTCGCACTGTTCGCTGGAAAAGATGTCGATGTCCGGATCGTAGACGAAGGCATGCTTGATGTTCGCCAGCGAGGCGAGGGCGGCGGCAATCGCGTTCCGCGCTTCCCCCGGCACGCGCTGGCGCAGGGAGATGCGGACATTGCTGACGCCGCCCGACGAGGTCGTGGCGTGCACGTTGAGCGGCTCGCGGACGGCGCTTTCCAGCGCGCGCCAGACGGTCACTTCGGTCCGCAGCGACATCAGCTGCGAGGCATCGGTGCGCCCAAGGTGCGCGCCAGAAATCGTGGAGGTCTGGAAGATGGGATCGCGACGGTGGGTGATCGCGGTCAGGCGGAAGATCGGGTTGATCTTCACGCCGCCGTAGTAGCCCATGAACTCGCCGTAGGGCCCCTCGGGGGCAACGTAGCCGGCGCTGTCGAAGTAACCCTCCAGGATGCACTCGGCGTCGGCAGGAACCATCAGGTCGTTGGTCTGGCATTTGACCACCGGCATGTCCTCGCCGCGCAGCGAGGCCATCAGCCCGACCTCGTCCACGGGGATGCGCATGGTGGCGGCGACGTGATCGACCGGGTGCGAACCGATGACGAAGGCGACGGGCAGATGCTCGCCCCGCTCGACGGATGTCTCGTAGATCGCCCGCAGGTCGCTCGGCGCGATGAGGTCCACGCCGGCCTCTCTGCGGCCGCGGACCATCAGCCGCCGCATGCCGACATTGGTCATGCCGGTGCTCTGGTCCATGACGATGTCGGTGGAGGCGGAGACGTAGTTGCCGCCGTCCAGGCCATGCTGCAGGTGGATCGGCAGCCGGCTGAAATCGGCGTCGTCGCCGGTCAGCACGACGTCCTGGACCGGCGCCTCGGCGGTGCCGACCGCGCGCGTGCCCTTCGGGTTTGCGAGCCGCCCGTTGACTTGCTTCAGAAGCCCATCGCCGGTCGTGTCGAATGCCAGGGCGAGCAGATCGCGGCTTCCCGCGACGTTGCCGACGAGCTTCGCGCCCTCCGGCCCGACCTTGCTGAAGTAGACGGCGCGCTCGGCACCGTCGAGATGCTGGGCGATGTCGGCGAGGTCGACCGGGCTATCGACGATGTCGAGCAAGCCCGAGGCATGCGCGGAAGACAGAAACGACCGCATGTCGTGGGCCGTTCCCCGGTTGTCGCGCTCGAACATGGATCCCTGCCTCGTCACTGTCGTTCTCCGGAAGGCTTCGAAGGCCCTCATGATGTCGGTCGCCCGGGCGTCCTCTCTTCGGACGCGCCGTGCGCCGTCTTCTATGCTTCCACGGTCACGAGGACGTCGAGGATGGCGATCCGGTCGCGATAGAGCGCGAGCGGGTTCACCTCGATCTCGACGATGTCGGGCCTGTCGTGCAGCAAGGTGCCCAGCCGGGCCACGAAGGCCGCCGCGCCGGCGACGTCGAGCGGCGGCAGGTTGCGGCCGCCCACGAGCATCGGCGCCGACCGCAGCCTGCGGATTTCGGCCTCGATCTCGGCGGGCGTCGCGTTGCCGGCGATCAGCCGCACATCCTTCAGCGTTTCCGCCCAGACGCCGCCCATGCCCACGACGTGCACGATCCCCCACTGGGGGTCGCGTCGCGAGGCGATGATGAGCTCGGCGTCCGGCCGCGTGGCCTGTGGCTCGACGAGCAGCCCGTCGAGCGTCAGGTCCGGCGCGTTTTTGGCCAGCGCCGACTGCATCTCGTCCCAGGCCCGTGCAAATGCCTCCGGCCCGTCGATGCCGATCTTCACGCCGCCGACGTCGCTCTTGTGCGCGAGGAGGTCGGCCTGCGCCTTGAGCACCACCGGGTAGCCGACGTCCTGCGCGGCGCGCAGCCCGGCTTCGCGATCCGTCGCCAGCACGAAATCGGCGATGTCGCAGCCCGCGTCCCGAAGCAGCGCCTTGCCCCTGGCTTCCGACAGCGTGCGGGAGGGGCGCGGGTCGGTCGGAGGGGTGATGACGAGATCGGTCTGCGAGACCGCCTGCGTCTCCGCCATCCGCGCGAAGGCGCGCAAGGCGCGTTCGGGAGACCGGAAGAACGGCGTCCGGCTGTCCGCGAGCTCGTCGAGGAATTCCTGCGGCATCGGATGTTCGTCGCCGAGCACCACGTAGACCGCCGGTTTCTCCGCCGTCTCGAAGCGCGGCCGCAGCGACCGCCACTTGTTCATGATCTGCGCGGTCGAGCCGCCCATCACGGCAACCACGACGGCATCGACGCCCGGATCGGCCAGCAGCCGTTCCGTGGTGTCGCCGAACAGGTTCGGCTCCTTCATGCCCTGGGCGGTAATGTCGAGCGGATTGTCGACGGTGGCGAAGCTCGGAAGGATATCCGCCAGGGCCTTGATGGTCGCAGGCTGCAGCGGCGCAATCGGCAGGCCGAGCGCATCGCAGAAATCGAGGGTGAAGCCGCGCACCGCGCCGGAATTCGTCATCAGCGCCACGTTGGAGACCGCGGCGGAGGGGAAGCGGTTGCAGATCGTCGCGATGTCGAAGAGCTCGTCGAACCCCTCGGCCAGGATCACGCCTGCCTTGCGGACGAACAGCTCCATCACCGCGTGATCGCCGGCAATCGCCCCCGTGTGCGACTTGGCCGCCTCGCGCGAGCGCTCGCTGCGTCCCGGATGCGTCACGATGAGCGGCTTGCCGAGCTCGCGGGCGCGCAGCGCGGACTTCAGGAACAGGTCGGGCTTCTTCAGCTGTTCCACGAACACGACCAACTGCGAGACCTGGGGATCCTCCACCAGATAGGCGATCACCTCTTCGACGGTGGTCACCGCCTCGTTGCCGGTCGACACGGCGTAGCTGACCGGAACCCCGCGCGAGAGGAGGGCGATGCGCAGATTGCCCATCATCGCGCCGCTCTGCGTGATCACGGCGGCGCCCGGACCGGTGGCCGGGGTGTAGGCCAGCGGCTCGAAGGTGCCCGGGGTGCTGCGCAGGAAGTTCGCGAACCCCATGCAGTTCGGACCGAGCATGGCGATGCCCGCCTCGCGGGCCACCTTGGCGATCCGGTCCTGCATGGCACGACCTTCGTCGCCGGTCTCCGCGAAGCCGGCCGAGAACAGGATCACGGACCCGACCTTGCGGCGGGCGCAGGCCTCGATCGCCTCCGGCACGTGGACCGCGGGCACGATGAGCGCCACGAGGTCGACGTTCTCCGGAAGCTCGTCGATGGTCGCCACACAGGGGATGCCGGAGATTTCGCTGTGCGACGGGTTCACCAGATGGAGATCACCCGGAAAGCCGAAGCTCAGGAAGTTCTGCAGCACATTCCCGCCGAGCGAGAACGGCTTCGGCGACGCGCCGACGATGGCGACCGAAGACGGGTTGAGAAGGCGCGCGAGGCCGGTGGCCGGGGCAGGGCGGTCCGTCATGTCCGTCAGTCCTCCCTGCGATAGGCGCCGAGGCCGGGCCGGTAGCTCTTGTCGTCCAGGAACTGGCTCATGCCCTTTTCCGCCCCGCGTTCCGGGTCGATGGCCGCGGTCTGCCCGTGCTTGGCCATGAGGTACTCGTTCGCGGTGTCCCAGTTCATGGTGCGGACGTGGTGATAGGCGGACTTGGCGGCGCGCAGGACGACCGGGTTCTTCTCCTTCAGCTTCTCGGCGAGCGCGATCGTGCGGGCGCGCAGGTCGTCCTTGGGCACGGCGAAGTTGACCAGGCCCATCTCGGCGGCCCTGGTGCCGTCGAACGTGTCGCCCGTCATGATGTAGTAGAGGCAGTCGCGCTGGTTCATCACCATGGAGACCGACTTGGTGACGATGCCGGCCGGGATGATCCCCCAGTTGATTTCCGACAGGCCGAAGGTGGCATCCTCGGACGCCAGCGCGAGATCGCAGGCGATCATGAACTGGAAGGCGCCGCCGAAGCACCAGCCGTTGACCATCGCGATGGTCGGCTTGGGGAAGTGCATCATCCGGCGCCACTGCCACTGGGAGTTGGCGCGGTAGAGCCGCTCCCGCTCGATCGCCGGCCACGTGTCGGGGATGCGGAAATACTCCTTGAGGTCCTGGCCGGCCGAGAACGCGTCGCCTGCGCCGGTGATCACCATCACCTTCGCCGCGTCGTTGCTTTCGACCTCGTCGAGGATGGCATTCATCTCCCGGACGATGCCGGGGCTGATCGCATTGCGCTTGTCGGGGCGGTTGAGCGTAACCCACGCGATGCCGTCGGCAATTTCCAGGAGGGCATTCTCGCCGAAGGCGGCATCTTTGGAGTTGCTATCAACGCTCGTCATGTATCAGATTCCCTTAGATGTCTCATCCGTTGGATAACAGGAATCCTTATAATGTCAATCGACAACCTGCCGTTTCTCGATCGTCGGAGCCTTCGCCCGAGAAGCGTCTTCCTGTTGTACATCACGGCCCACGCCATCCGGGCGAAGATCGAGCAGCAGCTCCGTCGGCTGAAGCTCACCGGGCTCCACTACTCGATCCTGTCGATGGTCCAGTCGAACGGATCGATGTCGTCGGCGGAGCTGTCGCGCCGCTTCTACGTCACCCCCCAGACGATGAACGGAACGATTCTGACGCTGGAGCGCAGGGGGCTGCTGGAGCGCCATCCGGCCCCCACAAATGCCCGGATCCGCTGCATCGACCTGACCGCCAAGGGCAGGGCGGTGGTCGAGGACTGCGACGCCATGGTGGATGGGATCGAAGACGAAGCGTTCGCGGGGCTCGACGATCTGGAGCTGGCGATGCTGCGGCGGCTGACCTTTCGTGTCTTCGAAGGACAGAAATCGCATGCGTGAGCATCAATATCTTTGAGTTCGGTTGATTCCGAAGCTTCTTCGAATGGAAGGCGTGAAGGGCCTGCGCTGAACGATCGGCTCAACGGACCGGCGCGCCTCCGATCGGCGTCGCCGTCGATGGTTTGCGCGCCATCGTGAGAGGTGCGCGGCTGGAGGGCCGGGGGGCTTGCCGCAAGGCGACGCAGGTCCCGGCGCCCCCGCCGGCGGTGCCGCATTCAAGCGAGATCCAGCGCCGCCTGCTCCGAATCCGGGTGTCCCCGGGTCGGCGGCATTATATAAGGCATACGTATATATTCGGCCGAGGCTTCTTGACGCCGCGCGGGGCGGCGCGAGGCACATTCACCGGCGTTTTGCGGCTGAGTGCCCGGCGCGACGAGCTCGATCCCACCGCTCAGGTGGTGCGCATGGGGCCAATCACGGTGAATTCAGCTCTGAGCGGCCTGAATTCACAAGCCGCGATCGCCCTTCCTTGTCTTGGGTGAAGCGGGCGGAGAGCCAGGATCCACCCTTCCTCGACCCGCTCGCGTGTCATGGCTCCACGGCGAAGCACTCGTCAGGGCTTTCGACGGGCGAACGCGGCAGCCGCGGCCCCGCCGCTACGCGTGTGGCTCGGCCGGTTCGGCCGGGGCGCCCGATTGGTGGCGCATTTCGCCGGGTGTCCTGCCGAAGCGTCGCTTGAACATGCGGTTGAAGGTCGGCATGTCGATGAAGCCGCACCGGAACGCGATGTCCGATATGTAGTCGCCCGCCTGCTCCGGCGCCGTCAGGATGCGGCAGGCGTGCTCCAGGCGCTCTCCCCAGATGGTCTCCGACACGCTCGCCTCGCGACCGGCAAAGATCCTGTAGAGGGTGGCGCGGGAGCATCCGAGGGCGATGGCAACGGCCGCCGGATCGAGATCCGGCGCACGGCACTCTTGCCGGATGACGGCAAGCGCTGCCGCGTAGAGGCCGTGCGGAAATCGCTCCGGCTCGGCCGGCCGTCTGAGCACTGCCTGCAGCGCCAGCAACGCCATTTGGGCGGCCGCTTCCAGCGCTGCGGCCCGTTCGGCAGGCGACAGCCGTGCGGCTTCAAGTGCGAGGAGGCGCATGTGCGAACTCAGGAGCGCCGACATGCCATTGCGCGGCAGCACTTTTCCCGCAAGCGTGGAGACATCGCCGTCCAGCAGTTCCGCCAGCCGCGCGCGCCGGAAGGTCAGGGTGATGTCGCGGTGACGCGGACGATCCGGCTCGATCGGTCGGCTGACGTCGGACACGCAGAGGTCGCCGTCGCGAAGCTTGTGCCGTATCAGGTGGCTGTAATGGGTGAAGCCGCCCCGTCCGACGAGGCTGACGATGATCTCGTCGCAGTCGTCGCGCCGGAGACGTCGCAGGTCGCGACGGGCGTGGATGGCGTCGGAAGCGTGATCCACGAAATCGCAGTCGCGTCCCGCGATGTGGGTCATCCGGCCGGAAGAGCGCGTCTCCTCGGCGGGGATGAGCGGCTCGGCGCGATGCAGCACCGCATGGCGCCAGTAATCCAGTCGTTCCTTGGGCTGGATGCCGCAGGTGGATCGCTCGGTCGGGCCTCCCGGACCCACGTCGATCGCGCCGTTCCCAGGCGGAGACGCACGATCAAGTGCGGGACCCTTCGACTGAGACGCCATGCCTATCGATCCAACAAAAAAGCGACTAGTGTTGGAACAGATCTAAAATAATCGCGGCAGCGGCGCTACGGCTTTCTTGCCATGCGTCGCGAAACAACAAGCAACCTCCCTGTTCGATGAACAGTGAGGCACAGGTCGATACTCCGCAGTCACAGACCTGGGCAGCTTCCCGCCGGGAAGTCGGCCGGGGTCTGCCCGCAGCTCCGGTTCAAGAAATCTTCCTGCCATATCCTCCGCTGCCTTGTTTTCTGACCTTACGGTCATCTCGGGAGAACGCATGATGCGGCCGTCGCGGCGCGAGTTGCTCACCATGGGGACTGTCGGTGGCATCGTGCTCACGCTGTCCCGCTTCGGGGCGGCGCAGGCGCTGACGACCGAAGGGCCGCAGCCCTTCCTCGCCCACGAGACCCTGCCGGGGGTGGGTGTGAAGGTGCCGCCGGTCGGCCGCGTCGACGGCATGGCCAAGGTCACCGGCGCCAAGCTCTATGCCTCGGATTTTCGCGCCGCCGACATGCCCGGCTGGCCCGGCGAGACCTGTCACGCCCTCCTGGTGCGCGCGAACGATGCGACGCATCTCTATGAGGGGCTCGATCTCGGCCGGCTTGATCCTGCCGCCGCGCCGAACGAGGTGGTGACGGCAGCCGATGTCGCCCGCGCCGGGCTGACCGTCCCGGCCTTCTACGCCGGCGACCTCATGTGTCCGGAGGGCGAGACGCCGCTCTATCTCGGCCAGCCGGTGGCGCTTCTGCTGTTCGACAGCTTCGACGCCTTCGACCGGGCGCGGCTTTCCTTCCGCGACCACGGGCTCTTGCGGTTCGGCCGGGAGACCGGTCCGCAGACCCGGCCGAACTACGCCGCGTTCCGCTACACCCGGATCGCCGGCCCCACGCCGGACGCGCCGGATGTCTATTCGCCGATCCAGGAGGGATGGGTGAGCCCGGGCTTCACCGAGAGCTCCGGCCGGCCGATATGGAAGCCGCTGCCGGTCGCCGAGGGCGGCGACTACGCCAAGGGTGCACGCTTCGGCGAGGCGATCCGCGCCGAGTTGGCGGCGGACGATCCCGCCGTGCTGACGCTGGAGCGGGAGTTCGCCACCCAGTCGGTCGATCCGATGTTCCTGGAGCCCGAGGCGGGCCTCGCCTGGTACGATCCGGCAGCCAGGGTGCTCGATATCGTGCTCGGGGTGCAGTCGCCGTTCGAGGCGGCCGAGGCGCTCGGCGTCCTGCTCGCCAAGGCGCAGCCGGACTTCCGGCCGGCGCAGATCGCGGCGAAATTCGCCTATGTCGGGGGCGGGTTCGGTGGACGCGACCACACGCCTTTCCCGCTGTACGTGGCGCTGGCGGCGATGTTCTTCCCCGGCCGTTCGGTCCGCCTCGCCCACGACCGCTTCCAGCAGTTCCAGGGCGGCGTGAAGCGCCATGCGTTCTCGATGCGCTCGCACATCGGTGTCGACCGGGCGAGCGGCCGCATCCGTGCCTTCGCCGCAGATCACGTGCTCGACGGCGGCGGCCTTGCCAACTACTCGGGCAGCGTCGCGGTGGTGGGCGCGACCGGTGCCATCGGCATGTACGACGTGCCGAAGGTCGACGTCACCACGGTGGCCGAGCACACGCGCGGCGTGACCGCCGGCTCGATGCGCGGCTACGGCACGCTGCAGACCATGACGGCGCTGGAGACGTTGATCGACGAGGTGGCCACCGCGCTGCCGCTCGACCCGATCGAGCTGCGCCGGCGCAACGCGCTGAAGACCGGCGGACGCACCATGACCGGCAATCCCTATTCGGTCGCGGTGCGGGCGCCCGAGATCCTCGACAAGCTGGAGGCCCATGCGCTGTGGCGCGACCGCGCGGCTCACGCGGCGCAGGCGCGGCCCGGCGTCCTCGTCGGCACCGGCGTTGCCTGCGCGGCCAAGGACTACGGCACCGGCGCCGACTGCTCGCTCGGCCTGGTGACCATCGACCCCGAGGGGCGGGTCGCGATCCACGGCGATGCGGTGGAGATGGGCAACGGCATCGGCACCGCGCTCGCCAACCGGGTCGCCGGTCATGTGGGCCGGCGCGCGGACGAAGTCACCGTGGCGCAGATCGACGTGTTCGACGCGCTCGGCATCGTCACCTCGGGCGACCCGTACTCCATCACCCAGGCCGCCCAGGACGCGGCGGCGCGCGATCCGCGCTGGGTGCCGGCGATCTCTTCGGCCACCAGCGCCTCCATCGGAGCCCATGTCGGCACCCAGGCGGCGGCGGAGGCGGCGCGCGTGGTGTTCCGCTTCGGCCTGTGGCCGGCGGCGCTGTCGCTCTGGGACATTGCGCCCGCAGATCCGCGCAGCCGGCAGTGGGCCGATGCCTATTGGCAGGGCGACATGCTGATCCTCTCCGGGCTGTCGCCGCTGCCGCTCGAGGCCATCGCCGCACGGGCGCATGAGCAGGGCGGGGTGACCGGCGCGATGACGCACGCCTTCTCCCGCTGGGCGTGGGCGGAGGCGACCTTCGCGCTGCCGGGAGAGGACTGGACCGCCGACATCGATGCGCTGGCGGTGCGGCGCGGGGTCGGCGGGTTCGAGCGCCTCGATCGCACCGCGGTGGCGTTCCCCCCCGCCGCCTACAACCGCATCGGCACCGCCTTCGCCTCCATGTGCGGCACGGTGGTGCGGGTGGAGATCGACCGTGCCAGCGGAGCGCTCTCCATCGCCGGCGCCTACAGCGTGTTCGAATGCGGCACCGTGCTGGTGCCCGAGGTGGTGCTCGGCCAGGCGCAGGGCGGCTTCGCCATGGGCGTCGGCTACGCGCTGCTGGAAGATCTGCCGCCCTTCGAGGACGGCCCCGGCAACGGGCAGTGGAACCTCGGCCGCTACCTGGTGGCGCGCGGCTCCGACCTGCCGCTGCACGCGCTGGAAATCGAGGTGCTGCCGCCGCTGTCGCCCCGCGAACCGCCCAAGGGCATGGCCGAGGTGGTGATGATCCCGGTGGTGCCGGCGCTGCTGAACGCCATCCACGATGCCACGGGCCATCGGTTCCAGTCGCTGCCGGTCACGCAGGCGATGATCAAGGGGGTGCTCGGATGACCACGATCTCGCTGACGATCAACGGCCGGCCCCACGGCCCCGTCGCGGTGCGCGACGACCTGACCATGAACGACTTCCTGCGCGAGGTGCTCGGCATGACCGGCACCAAGTTCGGCTGCGGCGCCGCGCAATGCCTGAGCTGCGCGGTGATCGTCGATCAGCCGGACGGGACCAGCGCGACGACGCCCACCTGCATCGTTCCCGCCGTGGCCTTCGACGGGCAGCACGTGCGCACCGTGGAGGGCCACGCCGTCGATGGCCGGCTGACGCCCCTGCAGACGAGCTTCATCGAGCACTTCGCGTTCCAGTGCGGCTATTGCACGCCGGGTTTCCTCAACGAGGGCCAGGTGCTTCTGGAGCGATTGGAGAAGGCGCCGATCGCCCGCGCCGATGTCGAGCGCGTCGTCGGCGAGGCGCTCGACGGGCATCTGTGCCGGTGCTCCGGCTACGTGAAATACCATCAGGCGGTGCGCGACGTGATCCTCTCCGATCCTGCCCGCTTCCTGACCTCGTGAGGCGGCCAGCCATGAAGATCGACAGGTGGTCTGCGGCAACGGTTGCGCTGGTGCTGGCCGTCAGCGTGCTCACCGGCGGCATCGCCAGCCAGAGCGTCTTTGCCACCGCGGCGACCACGCTTGCGTCCCCGGACAGCTTTGCCGCCATCGCCGATCCGGCGGTGCGCTCGGCCGCCTACTTCACCGAGCTCGGCAAGGTGCTCACCAATCCGCGCTGCACCAACTGCCATCCGGCGACCGACCGGCCCCGGCAGGGCGACGAGGCGCGGTTGCACCAGCCTCCGGTGTTCCGCGGCGCCGACGGCATGGGCCTGCCGGCGATGCGCTGCGCCACCTGCCACCGCGACGCCAATTTCGATCCGGCCGGCGTTCCGGGTCACCCGGGCTGGCATCTCGCGCCGGCGACGATGGCCTGGGAGGGGCGGACCGTCTCGGAGATCTGCGCGCAGATCAAGGATCCGGCGCGCAATGGCGGCCGCTCCGTACACGACCTGATCGCGCACATCGGCGACGACACGCTGGTTGGCTGGGCCTGGGCGCCCGGCAAGGGGCGCACGCCCGCGCCGGGCACACAGAAGCAGGCCAAGGCCCTGGTCCAGGCCTGGGTGGACAGCGGCGCGGCCTGCCCCTGAACACGCGGTTCGGCCACCGCCGAACCACATGGGCGCGGCGATCCCGCCGGGCCCGGCAACGTCGATCGAACGGAGCGGCGGCCTTGCGCGCCGATCTCGGAGGACATCCATGACCCGCACGACCCTGCTGCGCCGCGCCCTGCTGTCGACCACGCTGTGTTGCGCGGTCACCCTCGGCGCCGGCACGGCACAGGCGCAGAGCAGCATTCCCGCCTACATGGAGGTGATCGTCGGGGCGACGATCCCGGCGGCTGCCGAGGTCGCCAGGCAGAACGTGCTGGCGCTCAACACCGGCATGTTCGATCTCTACGGCTCCGCCGGCAAGCTGGTGCAGGCGAGCATCCTGTCGCAGAACCCGGTGATCCTCGGCCTCTTCTCGGGGGCGGGCGGCCGGTTCATCCTGTACCGGCCCGGCCAGCCGCCGCTGGAAGGACCTCCGGTTCCGGAGGTCTACCAGCTCCTCAAGTCGGTCGGCCACAGCGTGATGGCGCTCGCCGTGGTGGTCGGTCCGCACATCGGCAAGGCGGACGACGCCTCCTGGCAGCCCCAGATGCTGGCCTACCGGGTGCGGCTCGAGGCGGCGCTGGAAAGCCTCGACAGCACCAGCATGCCGGAGGCGTGGCGGGCCAACAACCGTGCGCTGATCGCCGAGAACATCGCCTTCATCGACAAGGTGACTGCCGCGAAGGTGGTGAGCTTCGACGACGTGGCGGCGTTCGCGGAGAGCCAGAAGGCTCGGCTGAAACTCGACATCCAGTGGGCGGCCGACACCCAGGTGAGGCACTGGATGGGTGTGCTGGCCGACTGGAAGCAGCAGCTCGGGCCGGACTGGGCGAAGGTCTATGCCGCCAGCAACACCATCTACGTGGCCCGCCAGAACAACGTCCTCTACAGCGTGCTCGCCCAGTTCTTCGAGCCGGACGACATCAATTCCCGCCTCATCCTCATCGAGACCGTGTCCTTCACCACGACCCCCGAGGACATGCTGGATGCGCTCACCCGCATCATCGCCGACCGGACCGTCGGCGAGACCTTTTTCGGCAGTCGCTATCTGATGGACTACGAGCTGATGGGCGGCGATGCGCGGGATTCCATCGTGGCGCAGACGAAGGCGCGCGGGATGGCGGCCCATCTGCCGCCGAAGGTGCCGTTCGGCTCGCACCAGTGGCCGACCCACACGGAAACGGGACCGGGGCCGGCGTCCCTGTCCGACCTGCCGTAGGCGCCCCGGCCCGAGCTGGCGACGGCCCATTCTCGGGGCCGTCCGGAACTCCTGCCCGTCTCAGAGCTTCTCATACCTCAGCCAAGCCGCCCGTCGTGGCGGCACTGCAAGGATGAGGAGACGGACATGGCAGAAATGACGCTGGCAGACCTTTCCAAGGAAATGCGCGACATCGACATTGCGATGCTGTCGACGCGCACCGAGGGCGGCGCCATCGCGGCGCGGCCGATGAGCAACAACCGCGAGGTGGACTACGACGGCGACAGCTACTTCTTCACCTCCGAGCGCACCCGCACGATCGAGGACATCGAGCGCACGCCGGACGTGGGTCTCTCCTATGTCGGGTCCAAGGGCTTCCTGGGCCGCGGCCGGGTCTTCATTTCCATCGAGGGCAAGGCTGAGCTGATCCGCGACCGCGCGGCCTTCAAGGACCGCTGGACCAAGGATCTCGACGAGTGGTTTCCCAACGGCGTCGACACCCCCGGGATCGTCCTGATCAAGGTCCACGCCAGCCGGATCCACTACTGGAACGGCATGGAAGAGGGCGAGCTGAACGTCTGATCGCTGCGCGGCCTGAGGCTGCGTCAGGCCGGCCACAGCGCCTGAAATGAAAAAGGGGGCCCGCGTGGCCCCCTTTGTCCGTTCGTCGGCCGGTGCGGCCGCTACTTCGCGTTCGCCTTTTCCACGAACGCGTTGGTGTAAGTGTCGGTGATCTCGATGTTGGCGGCGGCGACCGCCGGATCGCCCGCACTGAACACCTTCAGCACCGCCTCGGCACCCTTCGGATCCATCATGCCTGTCTCGGAGAACATCGGCAGCGTGTTCTTCAGGGCGGCGAGATAGGCCGCCTTGTCATTGCCGACCATCTCCGCCGGCATCTGCTCCATGATCTCTTCCGGGGTGTGGCTGTGGATCCACTTCAAGGTGGCAACGACGGCGCTCGCCAGGGCCTGGGCCTCTTCCGGATGCTCGTCGATCCAGGTGGCCTTGGTGTAGATGGCGCCGCCCGGATAGTCGCCTCCGAACACCGCGCGGGTGTCCTTTTCGGTGCGCGTGTCGGTGAGGATCTTCAGGTCGGGATACTTCGTCTGCAGCATGGTGACCGCCGGATCGAGCATCACGGCCGCATCGATCTGGCCCTGCTCCATGGCGGCGATGGCGGTGCCGCCCAGGCCCACGCCGATGACGGCGGCAGCATCGCGCTCGAGGCCGGCCTGCTGGAGCTCATACTTCAGGAAGTAGTCGGTCGAGGAACCGGGGGCGCTGATGCCGACCGTCTTGCCCTTGAGGTCGGCGACGGTGTTGATCTTCCCCGTCTGGTTCGGAGACACGACGATGACCAGGCCCGGATAGCGGTCGTAGACGACGATGGCCTTGAGCTTCTGGCCCTTGGCGGCGAGCGCCACGGTATGGTCGAAGTAGCCCGAAACCACATCGGCGCTGCCGCCGATGACGGCCTTCAGCGCCTGGGATCCGC
This sequence comes from Amorphus sp. MBR-141, assembly GCF_053628695.1. Taxonomy (NCBI): domain Bacteria; kingdom Pseudomonadati; phylum Pseudomonadota; class Alphaproteobacteria; order Hyphomicrobiales; family Amorphaceae; genus Amorphus; species Amorphus sp. MBR-141. The sequence goes on along the minus strand of NZ_JBRJGW010000013.1, from coordinate 127,171 downwards.
CCTTGAAGTTGACCATCTCGACGTCGAGGCCGGCCTTCTCGAAATTGCCGAGCTGCTTGGTGAGCACGGTGGGCAGGTAGCACAGGCAGCCGGCGCCGCCGATGGCCAGCGTGATCTTGGATTGGGCTGCCGCGGCGCCGCCCATCGTCACCACCGCGGCGGCGACGGCGATCAGCTTTCCGATTGTTTTCATGGTGATTTCCTCCCTTTGAAACAACTTCATGTCCGGCCACACTTTAAGGTCGGACGACGTGAAATCCACCCCTTCTAGCGGTGGGTCTGTCCGGGCTCGGGGCGCCAGACGAGCAGCCGGCGCTCGACCAGCGTGACCCCGAAGTCGATCACCAGCACGAAGGCGGCGAGCACGAACATGCCGGCGAACACGCCGGCCACGTCGAACATGCCTTCCGCCTGCTGGATGAGATAGCCGAGGCCGGCGGCCGAGCCGAGATACTCGCCGACGACCGCGCCGACCACCGCGAAGCCGATCGAGGTGTGCAGCGACGAGAACACCCAGGACATCGCCGAGGGCATGTAGACGTGGCGCAGCAGCTGGCGCTCGCTCATGCCGAGCATGCGGGCGTTTGACAGCACGGTGCGGTCGACCTCCTTCACGCCCTGGTAGACGTTGAAGAAGACGATGAAGAACACCAGCGTGAAGCCGAGGGCGACCTTCGACCAGATGCCGAGGCCGAACCACAGCGTGAAGATCGGCGCCAGCACGACCCGGGGCAGGGCGTTGGCGCCCTTGACGTAGGGGTCGAAGACCGCGGCGAGGCGCGGCTGGCGGGCGAACCAGAAGCCGATGACGATGGCCGCGAGCGCGCCGATGATGAAGGCGAGCGCGGCTTCCGAGAGGGTGATCCAGAGATGGTACCAGATGGTGCCGCTGGCGAACCAATCCCAGATCTGCCGGGCCACGTCGATCGGCGTGGAGAAGAAGAAGGCGGTCTGGGACGGATCGCCGACCAGATCGGTGCTCGACACCACGTACCACGCGGCGATCGTGGCGACCGCCACCCCGATCTGGAGGGTGAGCAGAAGTGCGCGGTTCATTCGGTGTCTCCCACGGACATTCCGGGATAGGCCTTCAGCACTTCCTTCTTCAGCAAATGCCAGATGTCGCGATGCAGCGCCTGGAATGCGGGCTCCAGCTTGATCTCGCCGATGTCGCGCGGCCGCTCGAGGTCGATCGGGAAGTCGCCGATGATGCGGGCGGCCGGCCCGGTCGACATGATGACGACCCGGTCGGACAGCGAGATGGCCTCTTCCAGGTCGTGGGTGACGAACAGCACGGCCTTGCGGTTCTCCGACCAGAGCCGCAGCAGGAGGTCGCCCATGATCAGCCGGGTCTGCGCGTCGAGTGGGCCGAACGGCTCGTCCATCAGGATGATCTCGGGATCGCGGATCAGCACCTGCGCCAGCGCCACGCGCTTGCGCTGGCCGCCGGAGAGCATGTGCGGATAGCGCTCGGCGAAGGTTTCCAGCCCCACCCGCTTGAGCCAGGCCAGGGCCTGGGCACGCGCGTCGGCGCGGCGCACGCCGTTGATCTCCAGCCCGATGGCGACGTTCTCGATGGCCGTCTTCCAGGGCATCAGCGCGTCCTGCTGAAAGAGATAGCCCGCCTTCTCGTTCAGCCCCGGGATATGCGAGCCGAAGATCGCCACGGTTCCGTTCGCCGGGTTCAGCAGCCCGGCGGCGGCATTGAGGAGGGTCGACTTGCCACACCCGGTCGGCCCGACGATCGCCACGAATTCGCCCGCGCCGACCGTCAGGTCGACGTTTTCCACCGCGCGGAAGACCTTGCCTCCGGCAACGTCGAATTCGATGGCGATGTCGGTGAAGCGAACCGCCTCGTCCCGAGGGTGCTGGCTCATGTCCCCGGTGTCCTCCAAGTGCTTGCCTGCGGCTGCCCGCATGGTTGGTGCCCCCTGTTCGTCGGTCGCTTCATCTCGGTCACGCGTCATGCCGGAAGAGGCCCCTCGTCATGTCTGCGACCGTCTGGTCAACCGTCGGCGGGCCATACATGGCAGAAATTCTGTCGTTCGTCGTGTGCGGGTGCCCGGCATGCCCGCAGAGGTATCCATGGTTACCTCATGCAACGGACAGGCGCGTCGGCTCAAGGGTGGTGGTGAGGGAAACTGGCGCGCGGCCTGATCGAGGGAACCGAGGTGTGCCCGCGCAGAGGACGGTGCTGATCAGATCCGGGTGTCCCAGGTCACGATGGTGAGCTTGCGCCGATACGGCGTTACGTCCTTTTCGAACACCGCGAAGTGGGGGGATGCGAGGTGCGCATCGAAGGCGTCACGGCTCTTGTAGTTCTCGTAGAGGAAGAGCGCCCCGGGCTGGCCGTGCTCGCACCAGACATCGAACCTGTTGCAGCCCGGTTCCTTCCGGCTGTCCTTGGCAAAGGCGCGGACGCGATCGACGAACCGATCGTGGTGTTCGGGCGCGACTTCGAACGTGACGCAGACACAGAACATGGTCACTCCTGCGGGTTGTCGTGCAGCCCGGCTCGATCGGGCTCGCCTTCGTCGCGGTGCAGAGGCGGGCGCGTGTGCACCGGAGGTTCCGGCAACAGGGTCGGAACAACCGTATAGGGTGCACGATAGCGGCACAGGGTCGGGACAGGAAAGCAGGAATGCAGCCGTCCGACGGTTGCGGCGACGGTCCAGATCTCGCCGGCAAATCGGCCCTGCCGCCGGTCGGATGGAGCGATGCGGGCGCTCATGGCGTACGGCAGAGGCTGATCCACCGTGCCAGGATTGACGACCTGCCGGATCCGGCCTTCGGTGGCGCGGACACGCGCAACGGGGAGTCCGGCCATGGCCGATCACGGAATCTTCAACGGTCTGCCGCTCATCTGGTCGGCCCTTGCGGGCGATTCAGCCCTGCCGGATGTCCGTGAAGCCGGTGCTGGCGACCTGCCGTCCGCCTATGCCGTGAGCAACCTTGCCTCCGCGGCCGTCGGTGCGCTGGGCGCGGCCGTTTCGGAGTGGATGGCGGGGGAGGCCGGAGGGGTGCCGGGGGTCACCGTCGACCGCCGCCTGGCGTCCCACTGGTTCGCGACGTCGTACCGGCCGGACGGATGGGAGCGGCCATCGTCCTGGGATGCGGTGGCCGGCGACTACCCGGCCGCCGACGGCTGGATCCGGCTGCACACCAATGCCCCCCACCACCGCAAGGCGGCCTTGTCCGTGCTGGGCGTGGACGCCGACCGCGATGCCGTGGGGCGGGCGGTGGCGGGCTGGGAGACGGATGCCCTGGAGACGGCCGTCGTCGCGGCCGGCGGCTGCGCGGCCGCCATGCGGACGCGGGCAGAATGGCTTGCCCATCCCCAGGGCGCGGCCGTCGCCGCCGAGCCGCTGATCTGGCGGGAGGAGGGGAGCGAGGGCCCGGGGTTGCACCGGCCGCGGCCGCCCGGCCGTCCGCTTTCGGGCGTCCGCGTGCTCGATCTCACCCGGGTGCTGGCGGGGCCGGTGTCGACCCGCTCGCTCGCCGGCTTCGGCGCCGATGTGCTGCGGCTCGATCCGCCGTGGTGGGACGAGCCCGGCGTGCTGCCGGACGTGACGCTCGGCAAGCGCTGCGCGCGGCTCGACCTCGCCAGCCCCGAGGGCCGTGGCGTCCTCTCCGGGCTTCTGCGCGACGCCGACGTGCTCGTCCACGGCTATCGCTCCGATGCCCTCGACCGGCTGGGGTTCGGCACAGAAGAGCGGCAGCGCATCCGGCCCGGCCTGGTCGACGTGTCCCTCGATGCCTATGGCTGGACGGGCCCCTGGGCGGCGCGGCGCGGCTTCGACAGCCTCGTGCAGATGAGCGCGGGCATCGCGGCGGAAGGCATGCGCCGCTTTCAGGCGGAGCGGCCGACGCCGCTGCCGGTGCAGGCCCTCGATCATGCCGCCGGCTACCTGATGGCGGCCTGTGCGGTCAGGGGCCTGACGGTGCGCCGGAACACCGGACGCGGATCGACGTGGCGCACCTCGCTCGCCCGGGTGGCGGAACTGCTCGTCGCGCTCCCCGTCGCTGCGGATGCGACGCCGATGACCGCAATGGCACCGGAGGATTTTGCGCGGGGCACCGAAGAGCAGACCGGCTGGGGGCCTGCCAGCCGGCTGCCACCGCCGCTCGGCGTCGAGGGCGCTCCGATGCGCTGGGAGCGTCCGGCGGGGCGGCTGGGGACGTCTCCGGCGGTGTGGTGAGGGGGAATTCCTTTGCCCGGGCTGCCTGGCAGATTGCGCCGGCCCCGCATCTCTGGTCTATCCCCGGCCTGGAGCCCTTTCCGGTCAGGTGGACTTACCCGCCCGATCAGAAATGGCGCCAGAATCAATGCTTTGAGAAAGTCCTCTGCGTTCAGATCGCGTCGATCCGAACGGCAAATGCCCTGACGGCGCCGGCCGGCGCGGGCGCGGTTGAGGACGATCTGGATCAGCGGAGGCACCGGTGACGGTCACGGTTTACGGCATCAAGAACTGCGACACGATGAAGAAGGCCCGGGCCTGGCTCGACGGGCAGGGGATCGACTACGCCTTCCACGACTACAAGACCGCCGGCGCGTCGCCGGAGCTCCTGAAGGGCTGGGCGGGCCAGGTCGGCTGGGAGGTGCTTCTCAACAAGGCCGGCATGACGTTCCGCAAGCTGGACGACGCGGCCAAGGCCGATCTCGACGCGGCGAAGGCGATCAGCCTGATGAGCGCGCAGCCCTCGATGATCAAGCGCCCGGTGGTGGACGCCAACGGCCGCCTGATCGTCGGCTTCAAGCCCGACGCCTACGCGGCCTTCTTCGCGGCCTGAGCACGCCCCGGCATCGCCCGTCAGGGCATGTAGGCGCCGCCGTTCACCCACAGCACCTGGCCGGTCATGTAGCGGCTGTCGGGTCCGAGCAGGAAGCCGATCGGGCCGACGACGTCGTCCGGCTGGGCGAGGCGCTTCAGCGGCAGGTTGGCGACGTAGGCGTCGACCGGGATGTCCGGGTCCGCGGTCTCGTCGGAGCGTCCGGTGCCGCCGCGCAGGAACGCCGTGTCGACGGCCCCGGGAGCCACGACGTTGACCCGCACGGCGGGTGCCCATTCCAGCGCGAAGGTCTTGGCGAGCGCGATGACGCCGGCCTTGGAGGCGGCGTAGGGGCCGTAGCCCGGCCGGATGTACTGGCCGAGGCCCGAGGCGATCAGCACCGCGCTGCCGCCGTCCGACAGCAGCGGCAGCACCGCCTTCGTCGACAGGAACAGGCCGCGCAGGTTCACCGCGATGATGTCGTCGAAATAGTCGGTCGGCGTCTCCGACAGCGGACCCACGCGATTGTTGTAGCCGGCGAGGTTCACGAAGCCGTCGAGGCGCGGCCAGCGGGTCGAGAGGTCGCTGGCCGCCTCGGCGATCGAGGCCTCGGAGTGGATGTCGACGGCGATCGCCGGCGCCTCCGGCGGATGGCGCTCCAGCGTCTCCGCGAGGTCGAGAACGACGGCCTCGTCCCCCTTGGCCAGCAGCGACGCGACCAATGCGCGGCCGATCCCGCCCGCCCCTCCGAGCACCGCGATCCGGCGGATGGATGGTTCGGCTGCCATGGGTCAGCGCTCCCCGGCGGGGCTGGCCGCAAGGCTTCCGATGTGGGCGAGGATCTCTGCTTCCGAGACCACGTCGGCGTACTTGGCGTTCATGTCGAAGAGGTTGGCCTCGTGGGGCGCTTGGTGGCGATCGCCGCAGGCGTCGGCCACCACGGTGGTGATGAAGCCGTGCGACATGGCATCGACGCAGGAGGCGCGCACGCAGCCGCTGGTGGTGAGCCCGCCCAGGATGACGCTGTCGATGCGCGCAGCGGTGAGCGTGGAGGCCAGCGAGGTGCCGAAGAAGGCGCTCGGATACTGCTTGGAGATGACGATCTCGTCGGGCTCGGGCACCAGCCCGTCGGCGAAGCGGGCCGTCGGCCGCCCGCGCACGAACGCCTTCAGCGGCAGCGCCTTCTCGAAGAAGCGGCCGCCGTCGAGCCCGCCCTCCTGGTAGGTCACCTCGGTCAGCACCACCGGGATGCCGGCGGCGCGGGCCGCCTTGCGGACCCGCAGCGCCGAGGCGAGCGCATCCTCCACACCGGCGTAGAGATCGCAGCCGGGATCGAAGTAGGCGTGCGCGAAGTCGACGAGCACCAGGGCCGGCCGGCGCCCGAAGCCAACCTTGTTGGAATAGGCGCGCTTGTAGTTCTCGGCGAGGTCTTCGGTCATGTCATCGGTCCTGAAACAGCCAGGGCTGGGCGGTCTGGTGGCGGGTCTCGAAGGCCTCGATGGCGGCCCCGTCTTCCCGGAGGATGACGTCGGTCTCGTCCCAGCCGTTGAGCAGCATCTGCCGGTCGGCCTCGGCGATGTCGATGCGCGCCACCGTCTCTCCGTCCACCCGCAGCGTGCGCTGGTCAAGGTCCACCTCGAAGATGGCTCCCGCCGCGGCGCGCGCGCCGAGGGCGGCGACCTGCTCCCGCGGCAGGGGGATGGTCAGCAGGCCGTTCTTCACGCAGTTGGCGGCGAAGATCTCGCCGAAGCTCGGCGCGATGACGCAGCCGATGCCGTGGCCGACCAGCGCCCAGACGGCCTGTTCGCGGCTGGAACCGCAGCCGAAGCCGTCGCCGGCGATCAGGATGCGGGCCCCGGCGAATTCCGGGTCGTCGAGCACGAAGCCCGGCCGTGGGGCGCCGCCGGCGTCGAACCGGCGGTCGTGGAAGAGGTAGGGGCCGAGCCCGTCGCGGTCCATCAGCAGCAGGAAGCGCGCCGGGAAGATCACGTCGGTATCGACGTTGTCCTCGGGCAGGTGGGCGGCACGCGAGCGGAGCCTCCGGAAACCGCTCATGACGGGGTCGACTCCAGCGCGCGCACGTCGACGAGGTGGCCGGCGATCGCCGCCGCCGCCACCATCGCCGGGCTCATCAGGTGCGTGCGGCCGCCGATGCCCTGCCGCCCCTCGAAGTTGCGGTTGGAGGTCGAGGCGCACCGCTCGCCGGGCGCGAGCCGGTCGCCGTTCATCGCCACGCACATGGAGCAGCCCGGCTGCCGCCATTCGAAGCCGGCGGCAAGGAACACCTCCGCCAGCCCTTCCTCCTCGGCGCGCGTCCGCACCGGCCCGGAGCCGGGCACCACGATGGCGGTGACGCCCGGCGCCACGCGGCGGCCGCGCACGACGGCGGCGGCGGCCCGCAGGTCTTCCAGCCGGCCGTTGGTGCACGACCCGATGAACGCATGGTCGATGGCGATCCGCTCGAGCGGCGTGCCCGGCTGCAGCCCCATGTAGGCGAGCGCCCGGCTGCGGCGCTCCCGGCGCTGGGCGTCCGGCTCGTCGGCGGGATCGGGCACCCGGCCGGTGATCGGCAGCGCGTCCTCGGGGCTGGTGCCCCAGGTGACGTGGGGCGCGAGGTCGGACACGTCGATCCGCTCGTGCCGGTCGTAGGTCGCGCCCGGATCGGGCCGAAGCGTGCGCCAGTAGGCGACCGCCTGGTCCCAGAGATCCCCCGCCGGCGCCATCGGCAGGCCCTTGAGGAAGGCGAAGGTGGTCTCATCCGGCGCGACGAGCCCGACCCGCGCCCCGCATTCGATGGTCATGTTGCAGAGGGTCATCCGCTCCGCCATCGACATGGCGGAAATCACCGGGCCGGCATATTCGATGGCGTAGCCCGCCGCGCCGTTGGCGCCGATCCGGCGGATGACGGCGAGCGCCACGTCCTTCGCCGAGACCCACGGGCTGCGCGTGCCCGTCACCTCGACGCGCATCGTCTTCGACTTGCGCTGGCGGATGCACTGGGTGGCCATGACGATCCCGCACTCGCTGGCGCCGACGCCGAAGGCGAGGGTTCCGAACGCGCCGTGCGTGGAGGTGTGGCTGTCGCCGCACGCAAGCGTCGCGCCGGGCAGGGTGAAGCCCTGCTCGGGACCGATGATGTGGACGATGCCCTGGCGCGGATCGTCGAGGGCGATGAACGGGATGGCGTGGCGCGCGACGTTCTCGGCCAGGCGGTCGGTCTGGGCGCGCGCCTGCGGGTCAGAGATCGGCCCGTCGCGCCCGCGCGTCGGCACCGCGTGGTCGGGCACCGCCAGGTTGGCGGTCGGGCGCCGCACCGAGCGTCCGCGCCCCTCGATCGCCAGGAACGACTGCGGCGTGCTCACCTCGTGCAGCAGGTGGCGATCCACGTAAATGAGCGCCGAGCCGTCGCCATAGTCGCGCACGACATGGCTCGACCACAGCTTCTCGTAGAGCGTCGATCCGGTCATGGCGCCCTCCCGGCGTTGCCCGCGCTACTCCGCTTCGGCGTATTTCTCCTCGAAGGCCCAGACGTCCTCGAAGCCGAGCAGCGTGTTGAAGGCGGAGAAGTCGTAGAGGTCGATCGCGTCGCTGGTCTCGCCGTTGGCCTTGAGGTCGGCGTAGGCCTTCTGCAGCGCCGCGCCCATCGACAGGAAGCCGACGGCCGGATGGATGGCGACCGAATAGCCGATCTCCTTCAACCGCGCGGCCGACAGCAGCGGCGTGCGGCCGCCGTTGACCATGTTGGCGAACAGCGGCGCGTCGATCTCGTCGGCCACCCGGCGCATCTCGTCCTCGGACTCCGGCGATTCCACGAAGACGATGTCGGCGCCGGCCTTGGCGAAGGCCTTGCCGCGGCGGATCGCCTCATCGAGGCCGAGGCCGGTGCGGGAATCCGTGCGGGCGATGATCAGGAAGTCGTCGCTCTTGCGGCTGTCGACGGCGACCTCGATCTTGCGGACCATGTCGGCGAGCGGAATGACGCGCCGGTTCTTGGTGTGGCCGCACTTCTTCGGGAATTCCTGGTCTTCCATCTGGATCGCCGAGACGCCGGCGTCCTCGTAGCCGCGGATGGTGTGGCGGACGTTGAGCAGGCCGCCGTAGCCGGTGTCGGCGTCGGCGATCACCGGGGTGTCCGTCCGCTGGACGATGGTCGCGATGCGCTCGATCATGTCGCGGTAGGTGGCAAGGCCCGCGTCCGGCAGGCCCAGGTAGGACGCGACGGTGCCGTAGCCGGTCACGTACAGCGCCTTGAAGCCGATGCGGTCGGCGATCATCGCCGAGATCAGCTCGAACACGCCGGGCGCCAGCACCAGGTCGCCGGAGGTGATCGCGGCCTTGAGTTTCGGATCTGCCATCAGTTGGTACCTTTGTCTTGATGCTGCCTGTGCGGGCCGCGTTCAGTGGAACCGCAGCAGGCTTCCGTAGTCTTCGAAGCGGTCGTCGATGCCGGCCGCGCGCAGCCCGGCCCAGAAGGTCGCCTGGTTGGAGGTGATCACCGGCACGCCGAATTCGGCCTCCAGCACGGGGACGATCGGCAGCGTCGGAAAGTCGGTGCAGGTGATCAGCAGCGCGTCGCTGCCCGGCACGAAGGCGCCGCGCGCATGGTCGGCGACGGCGGCGAGCGTGGTTTCGGCGATCAGCGGATATTCCGACGGGCCGCCGGCGCCGATGCCGAGCCCGACGATCTTCTCCACAGCGGAGCCGTGGTCGCGCAGGAAATGGGTCTCGTGCTGGTTGAGGGCCTCGGCATAGGGGGTCGCCACCGACATGCGCACGGCACCGAGCGTCCTGAGCGCCGACACGATGGCGGCCGACGTCGTCACCACCGGCACGCCCGTCCGGTCGCTCAGCGTCTCGGGCAGGGAGTTGGCGGGCGAGATCATCGAGCCGGCCGTGCAGGCATAGGCGACCACGTCGACCCGCGCCTGCTTGAGGATCTCGATCACCGCCACCAGATCGGCGATGAGGGCGGCGCGGCCGGCCTCGCTGGCGGTGTCCGCGTGCAGCGGCATCCGGTGGGTGTGCACCGTCACGCCGTCCGGCACCATGCGGCTCCACTCAGCCTCGTTCACCGTATTGGTCGGTGGAACGATCAGGCCGAGCTTGGCGCGGTAGCTGTAGGTGGACCTGTGGCGGGGGCCGGTCACGGGAGAATCCTTGCGGCGGAAGCGATAAAGTACGGACTATTTCCACAATCTTAAGAAAGATGTCCATACAATTCGCCGCGACCGCTCCCCTCGGCCTGCCAGATGGCCGCAGCGGCGCACGGGATCCGTGACTTCGCCTGGGCGACGCGGTACCCAGAGATCGTCCCCGCCGGGGACTCAGGCAGACGGAGTTGGTCGACAGGTGGCTGGCGCGCATTCCACTGACAGCGGCAAATCCAACGACACCGGGCCGCGCTATGCGCGGATCCAGAGGGTCCTGGAGGACCGCCTGAAGTCTGGCTACTACGCCGTGGGCAGCCTGATGCCGACGGAGATCGAGCTCGCTGCGGAGTTCGACACCAGCCGCTTTACCATTCGCGAGGCGCTGCGCTACCTGACCGAGCACGGCTACGTGGAGCGCCGGCAGGGGGTCGGAACCCGGGTGATCTCGATCCGGCCGATCGCCAGCTTCTATCAGTCGTTCGGCTCGCTGGAGGAGCTCTTCCAGGTGGCGATCGACACCTGGTACGTGGTGCTGGACACCGAGCTGGTCAGCCTCTCGGCGGAGGTGGCCGAGCGCGTCGGCGGCCTCCCCGGTGAGGAATGGTACCGCATCAACGGCATGCGGTGGACGGAGCCCGGCGGCCGGCCGATCTGCTTCATCCAGAGCTACGTCCCGGTGCGCTTCCGCGAGGCGATCCCGAAGTTCGCCACCCATCAGGGGCCGTTCTTCGCGCTCCTGGAGCAGTATTGCGACGGGCCGATCGAGGAGGCCGTCCAGGAGATCCGCGCGATGGCCATGCCGGCCGAGATCGAGCGGATGCTGGGGCTCAGGCCGGGGTCGTGGTCGCTGCAGATCCTGCGGCGCTACATCACCGAGAGCGGCGTGCTGATCGCCTCGTTCAACTGGCACCCGGCAGACCAGATGACCTACGTCATGCACATCCAGCGCAGCCGCCAGGGCGACGGCTCCCAGGGCGGCTGAGGCGGGATCGCTCACACGAACTCCGGCCTGAACCCGCGGCCGTTCCGGACGGCCCGCATGGCGAAGCTGCCGCGCAGGTGGGCCGGCACGAGCAACGTTCCCTCATCGGCCGACAGCGCGCACAGATCGAAGCGCAGGTGTGCGGCCATCTGCCGGTCGAAGCAGAAGCGGCTCGACCAGTCCGGCCGGAGAACCTGCAGGGGCGAGTGGAACGCGTCGCCGCAGAACAGCGCTCGCCGGTCCGGCGCAAAGGCCAGCTCGAGCCCGACCTGTCCCGGCGAATGGCCGGCCAGCGGCACGATCGTCATGCCGGCGGCGAGCTCGAAGCCGTCGTCGGCTTCCTCGCAAAGCCCGGCCTCGATGATCGGAAGGACGCTGTCGGCGTAGGAGCCGTGGTTGGCGGCACCCGGCCGTGCCCGTTCGGCGTCCTGCCAGTGGCGGAGCTCCTTGCGGCCGACGACGTAACGCGCGTTGGGAAAGGTCGGGACCCAGCGGCCGTCCTCCAGCCGCGTGTTCCAGCCGACGTGGTCGGCGTGCAGATGGGTGCACAGCACGATGTCGATGTCGGCCGGGTGGAGCCCGGCCGCAGCCAGCGCCGGGAGATAGGGTCCGCCGCTGCGCTGGTGCCAGTCTTCCCGCACCGGGCGCTCCTTGTGCTCGCCCACGCAGGTGTCGATCAGGATGGTAAGCGGTCCGGACCGCAGCACAAAGCTGTGCACGCCGAGCAGCACGGTGCCGGCCGCAAGGTCGATGTGGTTCCCGGTGAGCCAGGCGAGGTCGTCGCCAAGATCGGCGAAAGTGGCGTTCGGGATCAACAGGTCGAGCGGCAGCGCGAACCGGTCCAGGTCGACGATCTTCTGCACGGTGGCGTCGCCGAGGGTCAGCATGGCGCTCACATGATCGCGGGCTTGTCGACGTGCGGCGATCGTGCGCCCGCCGCCGCCTCGGCGGGGGCCAGCGTCTCGTCCCACAGGCGGGCGATGAACCGCGCGCCGGTGATGCCGTTCGACGCATCGGAGGCGAGCCAGCCAACGCCCCGCCGCATGATCGCGGCCGGCAGCAGGTTGCCGTCGGCGCCCTTCTTGTCCGCACTCGGGGGAAGGAGGTCCGTGTCCGCCGCCCCGCCGGGAAGGTAGACGTTCACGTCGACGCCGGTGCCGTCGAGGTCCTGGGCCCAGCAGCGCGACGCGGCCTCGATGGCGGCCTTCGAGGGGCCGTAGGGCGCGTAGCCCTTTCGGACCATCGTCTGGTCGCTGGTCGACACGTTGATGATCTTGCCGAAGCCGCGCTCGATCATGCCGGGGGCAACCGCCGCCGCCATGTAGAAGGTGCCGTTGACGTTGGCGTCGACGATGGCGCGCCACTTGGTGGGTTCGATCTCCCAGAAGCGCGTCGGCTCGACGTTGAAGCGCTCGCTGATGACGCGCATCCCGAGCCCTGCGTTGTTCACCAGCACATCGATGCGCCCGAGCGCACCCAGCACCTGGTCGACCATCGCGCGGCACGCGCCCGGATCCCCGACATCGCCGGTCACCGTCAGGGTCTCGCCACCATCGGCCAGCGCCGCCGCCTCGGCGGCGGTGTCGCGGAGCGCCTGGCTGTCGCGCGATCCGGCCAGCGCCACCGTCGCGCCGTCCTCCGCCAGCTCCAGCGCCATCTCCCGGCCGAGGCCGCGCGACGCGCCGGTGACGAGAACGACCCGTCCGTTCAGTGAGGGGTGTCGGTACATATCGGCTCGGAACCTTCCTGGGCCTGCGTGCGAAGTGGGGATCCGTCAGGCGGTGATCGCGAAGCCGCCGCCGAGGCGCGGCTTGGTCGACAGCACGTGCCCGGCCATGGCCGTTTCCGCCCACTGGCTGTTGCCCTGGGCGAGGGCGGCCAGGATGTCGCGGTGCTGGGCGTTCGAGCGCAGGATGTTGATGGGCTGGTCGCAGACGAACTGCTTGATCATCACCAGCGGCAGCGCCGCCGCCTGGGCGGTCAGCGTCAGCAGCTGGCGCGAGCGGGTCGCCTTGACGATGGTGGTGTGGAAGTCGGTGTTGAGGTCGACGAACGCTTCCGCCGCGGCGTCGTCGGACCGGTCGCCGAGCTCGTCGATCTTCAGGATCAGCTGGCCGAGGCGCGCGAGCTCGTCCTGGTTGATCTTGTGGGCGGCGATGGAGGCTGCGTAGGCGTCGAGCTTGGCGCGGATGTCGAAGATGACGCCGACCTCGTCGGCCGAGAAGTCGGTGACATAGCGGTGGCGGTTCTCTGCCGTGGCCAGTCCCTCGGCGACGAGCCGGCGCAGCGCCTCGCGCACCGGCGTCCGGCTGGTGCCGGTCAGCTGGGCAAGCGTTTCCTCGCGCAGGTGCTCGCCGCCCTTTAGCGCCCCGGTCAGGATCGCGCGCCGGATGCCCTGATAGGCGCGCTCGGCAGGTTTGTGGACGTCGGCCGCGGCAAGATCGCCGGCCGTCGCCGGCTGGCCCTCCGCCCACGCGGTGGCGTCCTCGAGTGCATGTCTCGGTCTGACGGTCACATCGCCCTCGTCGGTTCGATGTGCGACTGGTGTGTCTGAAGATACCATTCCGCTATCTCCTCCCGCGTCGCGAACCAGACGTCGTCGAACGTCTTGGCGTATCGGATGAAGTCGCGCAGCGCCCGTATCCTGAACGGCTGCCCGATGACATGGGGGTGAAGCCCGATGTTCATCAACCGGCCGCTCACGGCGCTCTCCTCGTAGAGCCAGTCGAACTGCTCCTTGAACATCTGCAGTCCGGTGTCGGCGCTCAGCCCCTGGCGCAGGAAGCTGAAGTCGTTGACCTCGGACGTGTACGGCACCGACACCATCGGCCGGCCGCTGCGGGTCTGGACGAGGTACGGCTGGTCGTCGTTGAGCAGGTCGGTGACGAACAGCAGGCCTTCCTCGGCCAGGATGTCGATCGTGTTGAGCGTCGAGCGCAGCGAGCTCGACAGCCAGCCCTTCGCCTTGCGGCCGCAGACCTCCTCGTAGATGTCGAGCGTCCGGCGAATGACCCCGCGCTCGGCGTCCTCGTCGAACATGTAGTCGGTCAGGAGCTCGTCCTGCACGTAATTGTGGGCCACGATCTCGAACCCGCGCTCAAGCGCCGCATCGACGATCTCCCGGCGCTCCACCGCGATCTTGGCGTTGATGGTGCAGCTGGAGCGTACGCCCTCGGCATCGAAGATGTCGAACATGCGCCAGACGCCGACGCGCTGGCCGTACTCGCGCCAGGTGAAGTTCGGGTTGTCGTAGACGTTGCCCGGCAGGTCGCCGCCGACGATCCCGGGGCCGCCCGGATAGTACTTCTTGTCGCTCGCCTGGACCGGATCCCAGTATTCCAGGTTGGTCGTGAGGATCACGGCCAGCCGCTTGCCGTCCGGCCACTTCAGCGGCTTGCGCCGCGGCATCGGAACGAAGTCGTAGTGCATCGCCGCGCGCCTCCCGTGACCGATTGCGCCGTCAGTAGTGCGACAGCAGCGATCCGTAGCCCTGGATCTTGTCCTCGATGCCGTTCATGCGCAGCGCATGCCAGTAGGTCGCCGTGTTGATGGCGATCACCGGCTTGTCGAGCCAGAACTCGGCGATGCCGCCGACCCGGGCCATCGCGAGGTTGGTGCCGGCCTGGACGATCGCCTCCACGCCGCTGTCGTTCACCTCGATGATGGCGTCGCGCAGCGTCTTCTCGGTCTCGTGGGCGATCAGCATCGGGCTCGCGCACTTCAGCCCCTTCACCGTGACGACCTCGTAGCCGCAGTCGGTGAAGAAGTGCTCCACCTGGGCGTCGCCGATCGGCATGTAGGGCGTGATGACCGCGATGCGCTTGATGTCGCCGAAGCGGGAGAGGGCGGCCTGGCAGGCGTCCGAGCCCATGGCGACGTTCATGCCCGCCCGGGCCTCGACCTCGGCCTTCAGGCTGTCGGCGCGCTCCTTGCCGTCCCAGAACGTCTCCGCCGACATGCCCATCACGAGGGCGCCGGGCGAGCAGGTCTTCACCGCGTCGATCGCGTCCATGGTCGCGGCGCGGATGCGCATCACCAGCTCGTTGAAGTCCTCGTCGGTGTGCACCGGATCGTCCGGAATGACGATGCGCGAGAAGTGGTTGGTCACGCCGACCGGCCGCATCGAGTCGAACTCGGGCTGCACCGAGGTGTTGGTCGACGGCGCGATCACGCCGAACTTCATGCGGTAGCCGAGACTGTCCACCATCGGGCTGGTTCTCCTTGCAGGGGCGTGAGGTCGCGCCGGCCGTTCGGCTCAGGCGACCGCTTCGAGGTCGCGCAGCGACTGGATCATCGACGACCGCAGCAGGTAGTCGCGATGGGCCTGCGGGTCGGCAACGGTGCGGCGCAGCTCGTCGTGATAGGCCCGGCGCGCCTCCGGCTCGCGCTCGGCCATCATCTTGCGGTTGCGCAGCGTCTGGGCCTGGACGGTCTCCAGCGCCACCTTCCGCCGCTGGCGCTCGTAGCGCCCCATGGTCTCGATCGGCGCGCCGTTCCACACCTCGGCCAGCTTGCCCGTCAGGTTCACCGCGTCGTGGATGCCGCCGTTCATGCCCATCCCGCCGAGCGGGTTGTTCAGGTGCGCGGCGTCGCCGGCCAGGAACACCCGGCCCGCCACGTAGCGGTTGGCGACGCGCTCGTGCACCCGGTAGGCCGTGGCATGGGCGATCTCGTAGCCGGCGTCGTTGGGGCAGAGCCGCTGCAGGCGCTGCTGCATGACGGCCCCGTCGGTAATCTCGCTCTCGGGCAGGTTGGGGTCCGTCGGCAGCAGCACCCGCCACAGGGTGGAGGTCTGCAGCAGCACGGCCCACTCCTCCGGATCGGTCAGGTAGGCGATCGGCGCCAGATCCGGGATCGCCCGGTCGAAGGGGAAATGCGTCGACATCGACAGGAAGATCTCGGGGATCGTCTGCCCTTCCAGCTCGATGCCGACCGATCTGCGGATGGCGCTGCGGGCGCCGTCGGCGGCGATCAGGTAGCGGCCGCCGAACGTCTCCTTCGACCCGCCGGGACGGGCGACGGTGAGCGTCACGCCGTCGTCGTCCTCCGTGACGCCCAGCGCCTCCGCCTCGTAAATGATGTCGACCAGGCCGCTGGTCTCCATCCGCTCGCGCAGCAGCTCGGCCAGCTTCCACTGCTCGCACTGCAGCCGGTAGGGGTGGGCGGTGTCGGCGGCAAGCAGGCCGAGGTCGAAGGTGGCGACGATGCCTTCCTTGCGGTCGCGGAACTGCCACTGGGGGCAGATCAGGCCGCGCTCGATCAGCCGGTCCGTCACGCCGAAGCGGTCGAGCATGTCGAGGGTGGGCGGATGGAAGGTCGAGGCGCGCAGATCCTTCGGCAGCTCCCGGCTGAGCTCGAAGATCGTCGCCGGTATTCCCGCCTCGGCCAGTGCCGCGGCGGCGACCAGCCCGACCGGTCCGGCACCAACGATCAACACCCGTTCCTCTCCGCCCATCCTGCCGAACGCCCCCGATGTTTTGCCTTGACAACGCTAAGATCGGTTTTCATTGTGTACAAGTTGTCAGGACATATCAAGCGCATTTGGCGGTTCATGTTCCTGACAATTCGGCGCCTGCAGCCCGCGGGTGCGCCGCGCGGCCTGCCGGGTCCGGCCGGCTGCAGGTGACCGGGGCTGACCGCCGATTGGGGAAACGACGGCCGCAAACGGCCGCGACCAGAGCTTCCAGAGACTCGGAAACGGCGACGCATGTCGGGTTTCCTGTGCCTTCTCCGAACTGCAACGGGCCTCGGTCGGTCTGGCTCGGGTCCTGCTCGCGAGCCGCCATGCGTCGGCGGGTTTGACCGCTGGAACGGCGACAATAGCCGTCGGACAAGGCCGTCATTTGTATACAAATGGCGCGCCGGTGGGGAGAATTGCGGATGCTGCTGGTTCAGCAATTCGTCAACAGTCTGATGCTGGGCAGCGTCTACGTAACGGTCGCCGTGGCCTTCACGTTGACGATCGGCGTGCTCAACTTCCTCAACTTCACCATCCCCACCCTGTTCATGGTCGCCGGCATGGTCGGCTGGGCGGCCGCATCCTGGGGATTGCCGCTCGGGTTGTCCGGACCTTTGCCGTGGCCGTTGGCGCTGCTGGTGGGGGTGGCCGTGGCGGTCCTCGCCTCGCTGGTCGTCGAGCGCTTCACCTTCCGCTACCTCAAGACCAGGTACGGCGACGCCACCGAGCACGCGATCCCGCTGGTCAGCTCGCTCGGCTTCCTGCTCATCTTGGAAAACCTCGTGCGCATCGCCTACGGGACGGATGCCCAGCGCTTTCCCGGCCCCTCGACCGATCTGACGCTCAACGTCGCCGGCATCTTCGTCCGCATCCCGCAGCTGCTCAGCCTGTTCGTCGTGCTGGCGATCGTCGCCGGGCTGACGTGGCTCTTGCGCCGCAGCAGCCTCGGCCGCGCGCTCCGGGCGATCGCCGAAAACCCGGACGCCGCCAACATCCTCGGCGTCGACATCCACCGCATCGTGCCGGTGGTGTTCATGCTCACCGGCGTGCTGTGCGGCCTCGCGGGCGCGCTGTTCGCCGTCAACTACGGCGAGGTGTCGCCGATGATGGGCGAGGACATCGGCACCAAGGCGATCGCCGGCATGGTCGTGGGCGGTCTCGGCTCGGTCTGGGGCGCCGTGCTGGGTGGCCTCATCGTCGGGCTCACCGAGACGATGACCATCAACTTCTTCGGCGCCGACACCGTCCAGATCGCCGTGTGGGGCATGCTGCTCCTCACCCTGTTCATCCGTCCCCAGGGCCTGTTCGGCCACAACGCCATCGGCAAGGGGAAGCTCTGATGAGCGGCTACTGGGCGGGCATCCTGTCGATCCTGGCGATCAACGTGGTCTTCGCCTACGGCATCTTCCTGCCGGTCGCCACCGGCCAGCTCAATCTCGGCGGGGCGGGCTTCCAGGCGATCGGCGCCTACGCAGCCGCCTATCTGTCGGCCACCTACGGCCTCGCGGTGCCGGTCACCATCGGCGTCGGCATCGTGCTGGCCGGCGCGGTCGGCTTCCTGGTGGCGTTCCCGATCCTGCGGATGAGCGGGGTCTATCTGGTGCTCGCGACGTTCGCCTTCGCCGAGGTCGTCGCCGGCCTGATCCTCAATTCCGAGACGCTGGGCGGCGCCATCGGCCTGTCGGTCCCGGCCTACGTCGACTACCAGGTGCCCTTGGCGGCGGCCTTCGTCGTTACGCTGTTCGTCTTCTACCTGATGTCGACGCGCTTCGGCTTGGTCATGCGCGCCGTCCACGACGACGCGGTGGTCTCCGACCTGATGGGGGTCAGCGTGCGCGGCGTGAAGGTCTGCGCCTTCGCCATCGGCGCGGCGCTCGCGGGCCTCGCCGGCGGCCTTTATGCCCACACCTTCAACTTCGTCGAGATCCAGGGTTTCAACGCCCTGATGTCGATCTATGTCCTGCTCTACGTGCTGCTCGGCGGCACCCAGACGGCCTGGGGCCCGCTCGCGGGGGCCACCTTCTTCACGCTGCTGCCCGAAGGCCTCCGGGTCGCGGTGCCGGCGGTCAAGCAGGGGGTTGCGACGCTGTTCGGCATGGACGGCGCGGTGTCGCCGCCGGACGAGTCCTGGCGCTTCGTCATCCTCGGCGTGGTGACCGTTCTGATGATGGTGTTCCGGCCCGAAGGACTGATCACCCGCACGATGATCGAGCGCCTGTGGCCGCGGCGCAGAAGGCCTGTCGTGGCCCGCGAGGTGGCCGCATGAGCGGCCCGATCCTGGCGCTCGATGGCGTCTCGAAGCACTTCGGCGGGCTGACCGTCGTCTCCGACGTCAGCTTCCAGGTGAACCCGGGCAGCCGCACCGCGCTGATCGGCCCGAACGGCGCCGGCAAGACCACGGTCTTCAACCTCGTCTCCGGTGTCTACCGCCAGGACGAGGGCACCATCCGCCTCGACGGGCAGGAAATCTCCGACGTCCCGTCGCGCAAGCGCATCGGCCTCGGCATGGCCCGCAGCTTCCAGAACATCCGCCTGATGCCGCATCTGTCCGTGGTGGAGAACATCATGCTGGGCCAGCAGGCCCAGGCCGGCGGGCTGGCGGGCGCCATGGCGCCGCTGTCGCTGTTCGGCCGGTCGAAGTGGCGCCGCGAGGCCGAGGACCTGCTCGCCCGCATGGCGCTGGACACCTACCCGGGCGAGATGGTGGCGACGCTGCCCTACGGCATCCGCAAGAAGATCGAGGTGGTGCGGGCGCTGGCGTCGTCGCCGCGCCTCCTGATGCTCGATGAGCCGGCGGCCGGCCTCAACCCGACCGAGACGGCGAGCCTGCGCGACTTCCTGCTGGAGCTGTCGGAGAGCGGCATCACCCTGCTCGTCGTCGAGCACGACATGGGGCTCGTCCGCAGTCTCTGCGACCATGCCGTGGTGCTGAATTTCGGCCGCAAGGTCTACGACGGCCCGACCGACCGGGTGCAGGACGACCCGCAGGTGCTGGAGGCCTATCTCGGCCCCCGCCACGCCGCCGCCCATCGGCCGGCGACCGCTGGGGAGGGCGTCCATGTTGCTTGACGTCACCGGCCTCGACGTCACTTACGGCCGCACCCGGGCGGTCAAGGCCGCCGACCTGTCGGTGGGCGAGGGGGAAATCGTCGCCGTGCTGGGCGCCAACGGCGCCGGCAAGACCTCGCTGCTGCGCGCGCTGCAGGGCGCGGTGCGCCCGTCCGGCGGCCGGATCCTGCTCGACGGCCGCGACCTCACCTACGCCAGTTCCGCCGCGCGCGTCCGCTCCGGCATGATGCTGGTGCCGGAAGGCCGGCAGATCTTCGTCTCCATGACGGTCCACGAGAACCTGCTGATGGGGTCCTATCTGCGCCGGGATGGCCAGGTGGATCGCGACATCGCGGCGATCTACGACCGCTTTCCCAACCTCGCCGAGCGGCGCGACATGCAGGCGAGCGTGCTGTCGGGTGGCGAGCAGCAGATGCTGGCCATCGGCCGGGCGATGCTGGGCCGCCCCCGCCTGATGATGCTCGACGAGCCGTCGCTCGGCCTCTCGCCGCTGTTCGTGGCGCGGCTGTTCGACCTGCTTCTCGAACTCAACCGCGACGGGCTGGCGATCCTGCTCGTCGAACAGAACACCACCATGGCGCTCGAGATCGGATCCCGGGCGTACGTCTTCGAACTCGGTTCGGTCGTGCTGGAGGGCACGGCCGCTGAGCTCCTCACCGACGACGCGCTCACCGAAGCCTATCTCGGCGGCGCCTCGACGGGGCAGGGGGAGCGCCACGCCGAAGCCGGTTGAGGCCACTGAACCAGGAACTGACCGCAGCAAAAAGGGGAGCGCGGAATGAACACGTTTGGATCACGTCTCATACTCACAGGGATGGCGGCCGCCTTCGGCCTCGCCGCCTCGCTGACGCCGGGCATGGCGCAGGATACCATCAAGATCGGCAACATCGTTGCCACCGCCGGTCCGCTGAAGAGCGCGGCGGAGCCCACCGTGGTCGCGGTCGACATCGCCGTGGAGGAGATCAACGCGGCCGGCGGCATCAACGGCAAGCCGATCGAGATCATCCGGTTCGACACCGGCTCGGACCCCAAGCAGGCATCGGTGGGCGCGCGCAAGCTGATTCAGGACGATGACGTCCTGGCGATCGTCGGTCCGTTCTCGTCGAGCGAAACCCGCGTGGCGCTCAACGACGCCGAGCGGATGAAGACGCTGATGCTTCCGACATCCTCCTCGGCTCCGGGGCTCGTCGACGGCACCACCTACGTCTACCGCCTGTCGGAGGACGAGGCCGTCCAGTTCGGCCGCCTGCTCGACACCATCAAGACCGCCGGCATCAAGGCCGAGACGGCCGAGATCGTCTACATTTCCGACGACGTGGTCTCCAACATCGCCGGCACGAAGCTCTACCCCGCGCTGTTGGAAAAGGCCGGCCTCAAGGTCGGCGACCCGATCCCGGTCCAGTTCAAGAGCTTCGACATGTCCGCCCAGGCGGCCCAGATCGCCCAGGAAAACCCGGATCTCGTCGCCATTGCCGGCCTGCCGGACCAAGCCTCGAAGGTCATCAAGGAACTGCGGCGCCAGGGCTACGAGGGCCGCATCATCGGCTCGCAGATCTTCGCCGATCCGAACGTCGTGGAGCTGTTCGGGCCGGAAGGCAACGGCACGCTGCTGGTCGCCGGCTTCTGGAAGGGGCGGACGGAGCAGTCGGCCGCGTTCAACGAGAAATTCGTCAAGGAGGCGGAGGCGCGAGGCATCCACAAGCTCGGCGCCCACCATTCCGACGCCCAGGCCTACGACATCCTGTTTCTCCTGAAGCAGGCGATGGAGGCGGCCGACGTGACAGGTGATCCGGCGAAGCTGGACGAAGAGCGGCAGGCCGTCGTCGAGGCGATGGACGGCATCGTCTTCTCCGGGATCATCGGCGACGACATCTGCTTCAAGGGGCACGACGCCCAGCTGCCCGGCTACGTCATCGAGATCAAGGACGGGGCGTGGACCAAGTTCGACGAGGTCCCGGCCGACCCCTGCGAGTAGGCAGCGGGGCCGGCGGGGGCCGGCCCATCGGTTTCAACCGCCCGTCGCAGGCACCGGGAGATGCGTGCTCTGACGGGCCAGTTTCAGGAGAGGAAAATTCCATGTTGAAGTCATTTGCGTTTGCGGCCGTTCTGACGGCCGTGTCCTTCGGGGCGGCCTCCGCGCAGACCGTCGGCATCGGCACCACCCAGGGCGGCGCCACCAACCAGCTGGCAACCGCCATCGCCAACGTGGTCTCGGCGGACGGCGAGGTGCAGATGCGCCCGCAGATCGTCGCCAACACCTCTCAGTACATCCCGCTGGTGAACGCCGGGCGGCTCGAGTTCGGCGTCGCGAACTATCCGCAGACCTTCTACGCGGTCGAGGGGACAGGCATGTCCCAGGAGCCCAACCCGAACCTGCGGATCGTCTCGTCGCTGTTCCCGTTCGTCGCCGGTCTGGTGGTGACGGAGGACTCCGGCATCGACAGCTTCGCCGACCTCAAGGGCAAGGGCGTGCCGCGCTTCCCCGACAACTCGCTGGGCGACTTCGTGATCCGGCTCGGCCTGACCGCCGGCGGGCTCACCTACGACGACGTCGTCGAGGTCCCGGTCGCCAACTTCCCGCGCATGTACGAGGCGCTGAAGCAGGGCCAGACGGTGATCTCGATCTCGGCGCTCGGCGCGCGCCCGACCTTCGACCTGGAGGCGTCGCTCGGCGACATCAAGTTTCTCTCGTTCACCGAGGAGAACCTGGCCGGCATGAAGGAGCTGATGCCCGGCATCTTCCTCTACAAGGTCGACGCCAGCGACACGCTGCCGGGCCTCGACGAGGGCGCCACGGTGTTCGCCTACAACTACCTGCTGTGGGCCAACAAGGACGTCGACGACGCGACCGTCGGGAGCGTGGTCAAGTCGATCTACAACAATGCCGACGAACTGAAGGAATCGAGCCCCATCTGGGCCGGCTTCGACAGGCAGGAGCTCTGCGCGACGCTGGAGATGGAGTATCACCCGGGCGCGCTCGCGGCGTGCCAGGAACTCGGCCTGCGCTGATCGGAACGGGCGACCATGAGCAGAACCGCAATCACCGCCATCCAGTGGGCGCTTTGCCTCACGGTCGCCCTTCTCCCCGTCGCGTGGGCCCTCAACCTGCCGCTCCGCGCCGGCATGCTTCTCTATCCCGAACAGGTCGCGGGGCTGATGCTCGGCCTCGCCGCCGCGTCGGTCTACCTGCGTGACATTCTCCACGTGCGCGGCCTGCGGCTGCTGATCGACCTGCTGCTGGCGGCCGTCAGCCTGTGGGTCGGCATCCATCTCCTGCTGCGCTTTCCGGTCCTCTCCGAGGGCTCGTTCTTTCACCCCGAGGAGTCGCTGGCGCTTGGGGCGGGCATCGCTTTGGTCTCGATCGAGGGCCTGCGGCGGCTGGGCGCGCTGAGCCTCGTCATGATCCTCGGCCTGCTGGTGCTCTACGCGCTGTTCTCCGACCTGGTGCCGGGCCAGCTGCAGGGCAAGCCGATCGCGCTGGGCGAGATCGTCCGCTTCATCGGCGTCGACAGCGCCGCGACGCTGGGATCGGCGCTGCAGGTGGCCGCGTTCGTGGTCATCATGTTCATCATCTTCGGCCAGCTGCTGGTGGTCACCGGCGGCGCCGGCGTGCTGACCGATGCGGCCCGGGTGCTGGCCGGCGAGCGGCGCGGCGCCACCGCCAAGATGGCCGTCATCGCCTCGGCGTTCATGGGGTCGATCTCCGGCAGCGCGGTCTCCAACGTCATGTCGACGGGCGTCATCACCATCCCCGCCATGAAGCGCGCCGGCTTCCGGCCGCAGACGGCGGGGGCGATCGAGGCGGTGGCCTCCACCGGCGGCCAGATCCTGCCGCCGGTGATGGGCGCGGCGGCGTTCCTGATGGCGGAGTATCTGCGGCTGCCCTACCGGGAGATCGTCATCGCGGCGGTGATCCCGGCGCTGCTCTACTTCTACTCCGTCTACCTGCAGATCAGCGTGCTGGCCGAGAAGCACAACCTCGGCGCCGGCGACCAGGAGCCGCCGAAGCCGCTGGCGGTCATCGGCCGCCATGCCGTGGTCGTCGTGGTGCCGATGCTGACGCTGCTGGTCGGCCTGTTCGCCTTCGACGTGTCGGCCGAAGAGGCGGTCGTCTGGGCTTCGCTCGCGCTGATCGTCATCGGGCTTTTGAACCTCGGCGGGCCGCACCGGGTGACGCCGCGCGAGATGCTCGAGGCGGTCTACAAGGCCGGCCGCGATTCCGCCGAGATCCTGCTGATCTGCGCGGTCGCCGGCATGATCATCGGCCTCATGTCGAGCTCCGGGCTGTCGTTCGGGCTGTCCTTCGTGCTGCTGGAACTCGGCAAGGACTCGCTGCTGCTGCTGCTCATCCTCACCGCCGTCGTGTCGATCATCCTCGGCATGGGCCTGCCCACGACGGGCGTCTACCTGCTGCTGGCGACGCTGGCGGCGCCGCCGCTCGTCCAGCTCGGCGTCGGCCAGCTCGAGGCGCACTTCTTCGTCTTCTATTTCGGGCTGTTGTCGATGATCTCGCCGCCGGTCGCGCTGGCCGCCTTCGCCGCCGCCTCGATGGCCGGATCGAAGCCGATGGCGACCGCCATGGAGTGTGTGCGGTTCGGCTGGATCGCCTTCATCCTGCCGTTCGCGTTCGTCTACCACCCGGGCCTGCTGATGCAGGGGAGCGCCTTCGAGGTGGTGGAAGCGGTGATGTTCGCGCTGATCGCGGTGCCGCTGGTGACCGCCGCCATTCTGGGCTACGGCGTCCGCCGCATCGGCTTTGCCGAGCGGCTGCTGGCCGGCGGGCTGGGCTTCATGTGCATCCTGCCGACCGGCGGGGTGGAGTGGCTGGTGATCGCCACCTGGGCATCTGGGGCGGCCGGGCTGGCGGCGATCGTCTGGCACTGCCGCCAGCGCGCCGCGGTGGCGGTGCGCGAAGAGGCCTGAGCCGCCGCCTCGGCGCGAATCTCACTCCGGCAGGTCCAGCGCGATCAGCGCCTGCTGGCCGCCGTCGACCGCCGTCAGCGCCCGCTCGACCAGGCCCGGCAGCGCGGTCAGGTCGCCGGTCGCCTCGGCATGGGCGCCGTGGGCGCGGGCCAGCCCGACGTGGTCGACCGACGGCGACAGGTCGGCCATGAACATGCCGTCGTCGGCGGCCGAGGCCCCCTGCGCGTACATGGCGAGCGTGGAGTTGCGCACCGCTCCCCAGCGCCGGTTGTTGAAGACCACCGTCAGGATCGGCAGACCGTGCGCCTCGGCCGCCCAGTGGCAGGCGGAGGGGTTGTTGAACATGTAGGCCCCGTCGCCGAGCATGGCGACCACCGGCCCTTCCGGCTCCGCGTTGCGGATGCCCAGCGCCGCCCCGAAGCCCCAGCCGAGCCCGCCCGCCGGGCTCGCGCCGTAAAAGGAGCCCGGGCGGGTGAAGCGGCCCTGGGGCATGCGGAACGAGTATTCGTTGACGATGGTCGACGCGCCCGGCAGCAGCGCCGCCAGCGCCCGGCTGGCGCTCGCCGCGCTCATCCGGTCGCCCTCGGCCTCCGCCGCGATGGCGGCGTGGCGGCGGGTATGCTCTTCCGTCAGCCGACGACGGCGCGCATCGACCCTCGGGGCGGCATCGCCGACCGGGCCGAGCGCCTCCAGGAGCGCCGCGAGCGCTTTCGCCGGCGCCGCGGTGATCGCCTCCTCGGCCTGGAAGCTGCGCATCGGATAGCGGGCGTGGACCGGGTCGACGCCGATCTCCACCAGGGCGGCGGTCGGCCGCGGCCGGGTCACCGACGGCACCCACGGCACGTCGACCGAAAGCGCCACGATCAGGTCGGCGTCGCCCAGCGCCGTGCCGGTCTCGTAGCCGAGATGCATCGGATGGTCGGCCGGCAGGTTGACCACCCGCGGATTGAACTCGATGACCGCCACCGCCCACCTCTCGGCGAGCGTCGCCAGCAGGCCGACCGCCGCGTGGTCGCGCCCGGCGTTGGCGGTGATCAGCACCGGCGCCTCGGCGGCGCGGATGCGCGCGGCCAGCCGGTCGATGGCGTCGGCGTCGGGGGCCTGGGGCGAGGTGGGCGTCGGCCGGCGCTCCGGCCGCTCGGTGCGGACGGTCTCGGCCAGCATTTCCCGCGGCAGCGACAGGTAGACCGGCCCGGCCGGCGGCGCCATCGCCACCTCCAGCGCCCGCGCCAGCCCGTCCTCCACCTGCTCGCCGGTGCGGATCTCGTAGTCCCACTTCACCGCCTCGCGCAGCACGCCGGCCTGGTCGAACATCTCCTGGGCCCAGTGGATGAAGCGGCTGCGCGTCCCGTGCGGGCCTTCCTCGGTCACCGGCGTGCGCCCGGCCGACAGCAGGATCGGGATGTTGTCCCGCGCCGCGTTCATCGCCCCGCACACCATGTTGGCGGTGCCGACCGACACGTGCACCATCGCCGCCTGGGCCCGGCCGGTGACCAGCGCATGGCCGTGCGCCATCGCCACGGCGAGGTTCTCGTGCGGGCAGATGAGCGGACGCGGCAGCTGGGAGAAGTCGCCGCCGGCCCGGCCATAGGCCTCCACGATCGAGGGGAAATCGGTCCCGGACACGGAGTAGAGCGCGTCGACGCCGAAGCGCTTCATCGCCCGCAGATAGGCCTCGGCAGCCAGCATTCCCCGGTCGTCCTGCATCCGTCTTCCCGTCCCTGCTCGTATCCCGTGGCCGGAGCCGGGGCGCGTGTGCCCGCGCGCGGCCTCCGGAGCCTCGCCTCAAGATTTCCGACACCTCGTCCGAAATGTCCAGACAACTACGGGGAATTCGTGTCTCTTGTCCGGAATTACGGGGGTCGACGCTGCCCGATCCGCCAATTTCGCAGCCGGACCATGCACATGACGACCGCCGCACGCGGTGCGCTCCGGCGCGTCCTGCGTCGGGAATTCATCCAATTGCATCGAATGTGGTATGAATAGCCTCGGGAAGCGGGTGATGGCTGCGCGTCGCGCGTGCCGCAACAAACGACGAGGATGCATGCACCTGATGGAGCCGCGGCGCGAAGACTCGGGGGCGCCTGCCGTGTCGGGCAGCTCCGAGCGGAGCGAACTGTCCCGAAAACTCCAGCTGACGACGATCGCCCTTGGCTGTCCGACCAGCAAGGAGCTGTGCGCGCGCTTCGCCGCCGTCAATCCGAACACGGCCTTCACCGCCCAGAACGCCTACAAGTGGCTGCGGGGCAAGGCGACGCCGCGGCTCGCCAGCGTCTACGACGACTGGGCTCGGGTGCTGGGCGACGAGTTCACCGGCGCCTTCGTGGCCGCCTCGAGTTTCGAGGAGTTCGCCGAGCACGTGCGGTTGTGGCACCGGGTCCCGGAGGCCGCGATCGCCAAACTCAGCGCCCCGCCGCCGGCCGACCCGGTTTCCGGCAACGGTGCGGACGATCAGGCCGGCTCCCTCGTGCCGCTCGTCTGGCAGTCGAGCCACGTCCTCTGCGGGCGCTATCTGGCGATCTCGTTCGCCTGGTCGCGCGGGGAGGCGGGGCGGCTCATCCTCGGCAGCATGGACATCACCCCGTCGCAGGATGGCCCGCCGGAGGCCCGCTACACCGAGTTTCTGTTCGGCCAGCGCGTGCCGATGGTCGGGCAGATTTCCGGCGACGGCCGCGCCGCCCAGTCCGTGCTTCAGTGCACCTTCAGCCGGCGGCTGTATTTCCTCGCTCTCCAGGTGCCGTCGCCGCCCGCCAACATCGTCGGCGGCATCCTGGCCGGCTGCGCGCTCCACGATCCGAACACGCGCGCCATCACCGGGCGCATGGTGCTGGTGCGCGACCGGTCTGGCCTGGGCGCCCCCCAGCACACCGTCGACTACCTGGACGCCACCGTTGAGGCACTGGAGGTTGAAATCGCCAACCTCGGCTACGTCCCGTCGCGTGAGCGGACCCGCGCCACCGAGGTGCTGCTCGATCTCCTGCGCCAGCCGCCGAAGTCGCCGGAGCTCTACGAAATCGATCCGGAGACCGTGGCCCTGCTCGGGCTGTCGTTCGACCGCCTGAAGGTGGGGCCGGCCGGCGCCTTCGCCGAGATCAGCTAGAGCCTTTTCCGGTCAGGTGAAATCACCTGGCCGCTAAGAAATGGTTCCAGAATCAAACCCTGGAGCAATTCCTCTTCGTTCAGATCGCTTCGATCTGAACGGGAAATGCTCGAGCGCCTGTCTCGACCAACCGGTCTCATTCGGTCGCGACCGTGCCGACCCGCCTGAGGCGCACGCCCCCCAGCACGTCCTTCTCGATCGCCTCCAGCGGGCGGTTCTTCGTCTCCGGCACGAACAGCAGGCCCACCACCAGGGCGATCACGCACATCGACAGGAACAGCCCGATCACCGCGGACAGCCCCAGCGCCTCCACCAGCGACAGGAACGTGAACGCCACCAGCATGTTGAACAGCCAGCTCATGGCGGAGGCGGTGGCGATGCCGGCCTCGCGGATCGTCGAGGGGAACAGCTCCGACATCAGCACGTAGGGCAGCGGGCCGAGGCTGAGGGCGAAGGCGACGATGTAGATGCCGAGCCCGACGAGCCCGAGCACGGGCAGCTCGAACTGCGCCGAGGCGATCACCGCGGCAAGTCCCGCCACCATCACGGCGCTGCCGACGATCATCAGCGGCCGGCGGCCGGCGCGGTCGACCAGCCAGAGGGCTGCGACGGTGGCAAGGAAGTTGAGCACGCCGAGCCCGAACGTCGCCGCCAGCGCCGACACCCCGGCCTCGAAGCCGAGCTGCTCGAAGATCCGCGGGGCGTAGTAGAGGATCCCGTCGATCCCGCTCAGGTTCTGCAGGATGAACAGCACGCTGCACAGCACCAGCACCGAGATCGTGCTGCCGCGCCGGATGGTGGTCCAAAGCTGCTGCCGCGGCCCGTCGTGGGCGGCCGGCATCATCTCGGCCAGGCTGGCGCCGAGCCCCAGACGGCCGGCGGCGACCCGCGCATCCTCAAGGCGGTCCCGTCCGAGCAGCCAGCGCGGGCTCTCCGGCAACAGGTAAACGATCAGCACCCCGCAGAGCGACGGGACGATGCCCAGGCCGAGGATCAGCGACCAGGATTGCTCGCCCGGCAGCAGCAGCGGCGTCGCATAGGCGAGCAGGATCCCGGCCGTCACGGCGAGCTGGAACGACGCCACCACCGTGCCGCGCCAGCGGGCGGGTGTTATCTCAGCGCCATACATCGGTGCAATCATTGAAGAAAGCCCGACGGCGAGGCCGACGAGCATGCGCGCAGCGACGAGCAGCCCGTAGCCCGGGGCCGTGAGGGATATGATGTTTCCGACCACCGCAAGGCAGAATGCGGCGATCAGTGTGAACCGCCGGCCGGAGCTGGCCGTCGCCGGTCCGGCGGCGATCGCGCCGACGAAGCAGGCGGCCGGGACCGACGCGACCAGCAGCTGCTCTTCGAACAGGCTGAGGGAAAGATGCGCCTCGATCTGCTGCAGGGCGCCGGCGATCGCTGCCGTGCTGTATCCGAACAGGAGCCCCGACAGGGCGACCATCGCGGCGGAGAGGAGAAGTGCGGAGCCCAGCATCAGATGCGGTCGCCTTCGAATTTTTTCCAAAAGGAGCGATAGTCGGCTATTAGCGGCGTGCAGCAAATCGTGTACTGTCCCCCTTAAAATGGTGTGGCGAATACATCAATAGTATTTTAATAGAGCAACTGAGATTTAGTTTCATCGGTCTACCGGGGGAGATGGCTGTGAGCGTATCCGAAGATTCCGCGCAGCATTCGCGCGCAAACAGGCTTGCTATCGAGGGCGGGGTGCCGGTCCGGACCGATCCTCTGCCTTGGGAACTGCCCGGCGCCCATTATATCGGCGAGGAAGAGCTGGAACTCGTGTCGCGCGTTGTGCGCGCCCGAAGCCCCTTCCGCTTCTACGGCCCCGATCCGCAGCACATGGTCGACACCCTCGAGAAGGAGTGGTGCGAGACCTTCGGCCACAAGCACGCGCTGGGCGTCTCCTCGGGCACGGCGGCGCTGTCGATCGCGATGGCGGCGCTGAATGTCGGCCCGGGCGACGAGGTTCTGGTCCCGGGCTATCTCTGGGTCAGCTGCGTGTCGGCCGTGGTGCGCTCCGGCGCCATCCCGCGACTGGTGGACATCGACGAGAGCTTCTGCATCGATCCGGCCGACCTGGAGCGCAAGATCGGCCCGCGCAGCCGCGCAGTGCTGTGCGTGCACATGAGCGGCGCGCCGGGGCACATCGAGGAGATTGCCGCGATCTGCCGCACCCATGGCCTCGGCCTGATCGAGGACTGTGCCCAGGCCGCGGGCGCCAGCGTCGGCGGCAAGGCGGTCGGGCGCTTCGGCGACATCGCGATCTTCAGCTTCCAGCTGAACAAGAACATGACCTCCGGCGACGGCGGGCTGATGGTCTGTCAGGACGATGCCCTGTTCCGGCGCATCGTGGCGCTGCACGACCTGGGCTATGCCCGCACGCCGGCCGGCCGGCTCGACACCTCCGACGAGGACTGCCAGCTGTGGGGCGTCGGGGCGCGGATGTCCGAGCTCGCGGGGGCCATGGCGCTGGCGCAGATGCGCAAGCTTCCGGCCATCACCGGCGCCATGCGGTCGTCCAAGTGGCGCATCCGCGAGGCGCTCGCCGACATCAAGGGCCTGCGGTTCCGCACGGTGCCGGATCCCTCGGGAGATACCGGGCCGTTCCTGCTGATGATCCTTCCCGACGCGACGGCGGCGGACGGGTTCGTCGCCGCGGTGCGCGCCGAGGGCATCGCCGGCCCGGCCGGCAGCCTCGCCTGCCTGACCATGCGGGAATGGGGACTGCACTGGTATTCGAACATTCCGAGCCTGGTGAAAAAGCGCTCCAACTCCCGTGACGGCTTTCCCTGGACGCATCCGGAGAACGCCTTCGCCAGCGACTATTCGTATGCGTTCGGGGCGCTTCCGGTCTGTGACGACCTGCATCACCGTGGCGCGATCCTGACGATCGCGTCGACGCTGAGCGAAAAGGACGAGCGGGACATCGTCCTTGCAATCCGCAAGGTCGCTGGCGCGCTCCTGCGCTGATCGAGACGTTTCCACTGGGGGGTTGCGCAGATGATCTACATCGTTGCCGCGGTCGCGGGCATTGCCGGATTCCTGTTCGGTTTCGACGAGGGGGTCATCGCCGGCGCCCTTCACCTTCTGAAGGCTCAGTTCTCGATCACGTCCACCCAGGAAGGGTTGATGACCGCGGCGGTGCCGTTCGGGGCGCTGTTCGGCGCACTGGCGGCAGGCCGCGCGGTGGAGCGGTTCGGCCGGCGGCCGATGCTGCTGTTCGCCGCGGTCCTGTTTGCCATCGGCGCCCTGTTTGCCTCGCTGTCGCTCGGCGCGCTGATGCTGACGTCCGCCCGGTTGCTGCTCGGCTTCGCCATCGGCATCGCGGGCCTCGTCGCCCCGCTCTACATCTCCGAGAGCGCGCCGGCGGAAAAGCGCGGCATGCTCGTCTCCATCTACCAGCTGGCGATCACGCTCGGCATCCTCGGGGCCTACCTGGTCGGCTACGCCTTCAACGAGTCCTGGCGGATCATGTTCGCGATCGGGATCATCCCGGGCGTCGCGCTCTTCGTCGGCATGTTCTTCCTGCGTGAGACGCCGCGGTTCCTGGCCATCAGGGGCAAGCCGGCGGAGGCGCGGACCGCCATCGCCAGCCTGCGCGGCATCTCCCCGGGCGATCCGGCCATCGAGAAGGAGCTGGAGGAGATATCGGAGACGGCGGAGGCCGACAAAGGCCACCGCGGCTGGGCCGAGCTCTTCGGCCCGGTGGCGCGCCCGGCGCTCGTCGTCGGCATCGGCCTGTTCTTCCTGCAGCAGCTGAGCGGGATCAACGCCGTCATCTACTACGCCCCGGTGGTCTTCCAGGAGGCCGGCTTCACCGATGCTTCCACCCAGATCCTGGCCACCGTCGGCGTGGGCATCGTCAACGTGCTGATGACCCTCGTCGGGATGGCGCTGATCGACCGGATCGGGCGGCGCAAGCTCCTGCTCGGCGGGTTCCTGTTCGCGGCGCTCGCCCTCGGGCTGATCGCGGTCGGGGCGGCGACCGACGTGCAGTCGATGGACATCGTCGCCTTCGTCGGCCTCGTCGTCTACATCGGCGCGTTCGCCGCCAGCATCGGGCCGCTTCCGTGGGTGATGATGTCGGAGGTGTTCCCGCTGAACGTCCGCGGCCGCGGCATGAGCGTCGCCTCGGTCACCAACTGGGGCTTCAATTTCCTGGTCGTCTTCTCGTTCCCGATCCTCGTCGCGGACATCGGTCTCGGGGGCGTGTTCACGATCTACGCGCTGATCTGCGCGCTCGGGATCCTGTTCACCCTGCGCTACGTGCCCGAGACGAACGGTATCCTGCTTGAGGACATCGAGCGTCACCTGCGTTCCGGCAGGCCCTTCCGCGAGCTCGGGCGGGTCCTGGCGACCGGTCCGGCGGGTGCCGCACCAGCGGGAGGCGCGTCGCGGTGATGAGCGTGAAGCTGAGCAACGAGGACGGCGCGGCGCTGATGGCCGCGGTCGTCGCCCACAGTCCGTATCGGCGCGCGCTGGCGCCGATGCTGCCGGACATCACCCGGATCGCGCTGGCCAACAACCAGATCCGCAGCTGCCTCTCGGCGGTGTCCGAGCGGAGCGACTTCGCCGCCACGGGCGTGCTGGCGAAGCGCGATCTCGGTCCGCAGCGCGCGACGCTGTTGTCCTTCCTCGAATACATTTATTTCGCCTCTCCGGGCTTCCTCAATTCCGTCGGAGAAGGCGCGCTGGGAGGATCGACCGATGGCCGCTAGAGCCGAACACTGCGACGTCGTCATCGTCGGAACCGGCGCCGGCGGCGGCATCATCGCCCACAAGCTGGCGAAGGCGGGGCTCAACGTCGTCTCGCTGGAGCAGGGCGGAACCCTGCCCAATGACTATTTCACCCGGACGGCGCCGCCCGGCGCCAAGCTCGACTTCGGCATCGGGCCGTCCACCGTCTGGCCGGCCGACCCGCACGACAGCCTGTTCGTGCATCCGCTGTTCGCCGACGGCCTGCACGGCGCCACGACCCGGCCGGCGGACGGCTTCCGGCACTTCCAGATCCTCAAGCTCAACGGTCTCCAGAACCTCTGGAACGGCGTCAGCGTGCGCTTCTCGGAGGTCGATTTCGCCGGCTGGCCGTTCGGCTACGACACGCTGGCGGACGACTACTCCGCCGTCGAGAAGCTGATCACCGTCTGCGGCACGAAGGAGGGCATTCCGGAGCTCCCGGACGGCGAGTTCATCCCGCCCAAGCCGCTGCGGCCCGCCGACAAGATCATCGTCTCGGCCGTCAACGCGCTCAACGAGCCGTTCTCCCACGCGATCCCCAACCGCAAGGCCATCATCACCACCCCCGGCCTCGCCAGCTCCTGCATCTCCACCGGCATCTGCACGTCCGGCTGCCCGGTCGGCGCCGTCTACAAGTTCTCGGCGCGCCTGCTGCCGGAGATCGCCGGGCTTCCCAACTACGAGCTGCGCACCAACGCCAAGGTGACCCGCGTGCTGCGCGACGGCACCTCCGAGCGCGTCTCCGGCGTGGAGTACATCGACACCGAGACCGGCGAGCGCCGGACCCTGTCGGCCCGGTTCGTGGTGCTCGCCGCCGGCGCCATCGAGACGCCGCGCATCCTGTTCAACTCCGCCGACGAGGCCGATCCGGCCGGCCTCGCCAACCGCCACGACCGGGTGGGGCAGGGGCTGCAGGACAATCCGAAGGCGGTGCTGTCGACCTCGCTGCTGCGGCTGTGGGGCAAGAAGCGCGACTACGACATCGGCTACGGCGACCTCTTGATCCTGATGTCGCGCGGCAAGCTGCCCGACGGCTCCAGCTTCCCGTTCATCGGCCACGCCATTCACGGCCTGCCCGACGTGCCGCACTACCTGTCCGGCTTCTCGGGCTTCCCGCCGCAGGTGAAGACCCGCCTGGCGCGGATCATGTTCCACTCCTACGTGACGCTGGGCCTGTTCTGCGCCGGCGAGGCGCGGCCGGAAAACCGCGTGCGGCCGGGCACCACCACCGATTCCGACGGCGTGCCCCAGGTCACGGTGGACTTCACCATTCCGGAGACGGCCAGGCTGCAGATGGACTCCATGCTGAAGTGGGGGCGGAAGATCCTGCGCCGGGCCACCGCCACCAAGATCTACGAGAGCACCGACAACAACGGCACCGGCATCCACTACGCCGGCACCACGGCGATCTCCGACGATCCGGCCGCCGGCGTCGTCGACCGCGACCTGCGCTGCCACGGCCTCGACAACCTCTACGTCTGCGACGGCGGCGTCATTCCGAACCTGCCCGACAAGCACCTGACGCTGTCGATCATGGCGCTCTCCTACCGCCTCGGCCGCCACCTGGAGGCGCGGGCGCGCTCGGAGGAAAGCATCGCCGCGTAACGGCGCGCGCGTGCGCCGCGAGCCGTCGCCGCCCACATCCACCCGATGCGGCGTCCCCGCGCCGCGGGACGCCCATGCCTGAAGGCTTGCGACTTGCAATTCGATAGTTAGTATCGGGTCATGAAGCCAGAATTCCGTTCGCCATGTCCGATCGCCACCACGCTCGACATCGTCGGCGATCGCTGGTCGCTGGTGCTGGTGCGCGACATGCTCACCGGCAAGTCGCGCTATTCCGAGTTCCTGCAGTCGCCCGAGCGCATCACCACCAACATCCTCGCCGATCGGCTCAGCCGGATGGAGGAGATGGGGCTGATCACCCGCACGCTCTACCAGGAGCGCCCGAAGCGCTACGCCTATGCGCTGACGGAGAAGGGGCGCGGCCTGATCCCGGTCGTCCAGGCGATCTGCCGCTGGGCGAACCGCCACGAGGAGGGGACGTGGTATCCGCCGGAGAGCTTCATGACGCTGACCATCGAGAGCGAGCCGGACGGATCCTGAGCGCCGGCGTCCGCCCGAAGGCCGCCACGACCCCGCCGCGCACCCGCCTCACGCCGCAGCCGGCGTCTCCCGCTGCCCGCGCCGCCGTTCGGCGGTGATCTCGGCCAGGATCGACAAAGCGATCTCCTCCGGCGTGATGGCGCCGAGATCGAGGCCGGCCGGCGCCTTCACCCGGGCGAGCGCCGCCGCGTCGGCCCCCTTCGCCAGCAGCTTGTCGGTGAGCGCCGCCATCTTGCGCCGGCTGCCGACGAAGGCGTGGTAGGCGGCCGGGCAGGCGACGGCGGCGGCCAGCGCCGCCTCGTCGCCTTTGCCCTGGGTCGACACCACCACGAACCGCCGGGCGTTGGAAGGCGCGACCTCGAACCCCTCGCACAGCGCGTCTACCTCCGCGCCCGATGGCCGGTCGGCCGGCGGGCAGGCGAGCGTCACGTGGTAGCCGAGCGGCCGGGCGAGATCGCACAGCGCCGCGGCGATCGGGCTGCCGCCCAGCACCACCAGCGACGGGCGCGGCAGCACCGCCTCCACGAAGATGTCCATGGTGCCCTGGCTCGGGCACATGTTGGTGGCGTAGCGCACGCCGTCCCGCGCCGTGCCGGGGGCGACGCCGAGCTCCGCCAGCAGGTCTTCCGGCTGCACCGACACGAGCCGGCTCTCGCCGTCGGCGAGCGCGTCGCGCGCCGCCTTCAGCACCGCCCCGCGGGCGCAGCCGCCGCCGATCCAGCCGCCGGCGATCGAGCCGTCGGCGCGGATGACGGCCTTGGCGCCGGCCTTCGCCGCCGTCACCGAGACGGTGCGCACCACGGTCGCCAGCACGAACGCCTCCTCGGCCGATTTCAGCCGGGAGACGATGTCCATGATGTCGGGTTGAACGGTCATCGGGGCGACCTCACAGCCGGGCGAGATAGGGTTCGAGGGCGGCCAGGCTCGCGAGCGTGTGGGCCGGCGCGTAGAGATCGACGTGGGGGAGCGCCGCCTTGATGCCGGCCGCCTCCGGGGCATAGCCCTCCCAGCCGATCATCGGGTTCAGCCAGACGATCCGCCGGCAGCGGCGGCGGAGCGCCGCCATCTCGCGGCCGAGCTTGTCCGCGTCGCCGGTCTCGTAGCCGTCGGAGAGGATCATCACGCAGGTGCGCGAGTGGATGACGCGGGCGGCGTGGTGGCGGTTGAAGTCGGCCAGGCAGTCGCCGATGCGGGTGCCGCCGCCCACCCCCTGGGCCATCATCGACAGCCGGTCGAGGGCGCGGGCCGGATCCTTCTCCCGCATCGCGTCCGACATGTGGGCGAGCCGGGTGTGAAACAGGAACGCCTCGGCTTCGTCGAAGGCGCCGAGGATGCCGTGCACGAAGCGCAGGAAGACGCTGGTGTACATGGACATCGAGCCGGAGGCGTCGAGCAGCACCACCAGCCGCAGCGGCTTCTGAATGCGCTGGCGCCGGACGAGCGTCAGCGGCACGCCGCCGTGGCTGATGTTGCGATGGATGGTGCGGCGCAGGTCCAGCCGGTAGCCCTGCTTCCGCGCACGGTCGCGGCGCGTCAGCCGCGTCTGCATGGCCCGCGCGAGCCGCTCGGCGGTGGCCTGCGCCGCGGCCATCTGGTCGGGGTCGTCGATCTTGCGCAGGTCCGTCTGCGCCAGGTCCTCCGCCCCGGAGGCGCCTTCCATGCGGCCTTCGCCGAAGCCTCCCTCGTCGGGCGCATCGCCCGACGGCACCTGGTCGGTGACGGGCGCGGTGTCGGATCCCCGGGGGGCGTCCATCAGGCTCTTCAGCGAGGGGCTGTTGGGCCGGGTCGTCGAGCCCGCCGCGATCGAGCGTGAACGCACCCGCTTGCCCAGGAAGAACGCGTCGAAGATGCCGTCGAAGGTCTCCCAGTCGGCGCGCCGGCTGGAGACGAGATGCTTCAGCGCCGAGCGCAGCGTCGCCGGCCGCGCGGCATGGCCGGCCTCGACGATCCTGGCCGCGTCGCGCCCTTCCGCCAGCCCGACGGCATAGCCCGCCTCCCTCAGCGTCTTCAGGAACGCCGCCAGCCGGCCGACGACCAGGCGGGCGACCGCGTCGGAATCCTCGGGAGACAGGGGTGCGCCGCAGCAGCTCATGCGACCTTCCCCAGCAGCCGGCTCGACACTTCGCGGGTCATCCGCGTGCGGTCCTCGCGGGTCTTCAGCAGGCACATCAGCGTGTCGTGGACGGCCTCCGGCTGATCGTGCAGGTCGCGGATGTCGAGGCCGAGCAGCGCCGCGGTCCAGTCGAGCGTCTCGGCGACGCCCGGCACCTTCTGCAGGTCCTCCTTGCGGATCGCCTCGACCATCCGCGCGACCTGCAGCGACAGCGTCGCGCCGGCCTGCGGCAGGCGCGCCAGGATGATGCGGGCCTCGCGCTCCACGTCCGGGAAATCGACGTAGTGGTAGAGGCAGCGCCGCCGCAGCGCGTCGGAAAGCTCCCGGGTGCCGTTGGAGGTCAGCACGACGTGCGGGATGGAGGTCGCGGTGACGGTGCCCAGTTCCGGGATCGAGACCTGGAAGTCGGAGAGCAGCTCCAGCAGGAACGCCTCGAACTCCTCGTCGGCGCGGTCGATCTCGTCGATCAACAGCACCGGCGGCGTGACCCGCCGGATCGCCGCCAGCAGCGGCCGTTCCAGCAGGTATTTCTCGGAGAAGATGTGGTCCTCGATGTCGGCCACCGTGCCCTGGTTGGCCTGAATCGCCAAGAGCTGGCGCTGGTAGTTCCACTCGTAGAGCGCGCCGGCCTGGTCGAGGCCCTCGTAGCACTGCAGGCGGATGAGCTCGGTGTCGTGCACCGCCGCCAGCGCCTTGGCGACCTCGGTCTTGCCGACGCCGGCCTCGCCCTCCAGCAGCAGCGGACGGCGCAGCAGCTGCATCAGCGACAGCGCGGTCACAAGCTCCGCATCGGCGATGTAGCCGCTGTCGGCCAGCCGGGTTGCGATGTCGCTGCGGGTGAGGGCGGTCATGTCACGCAAACCTGCTTGCCCGAGAAACCCGGCGGCCGCCTCCCCCCGCAGGCCGTGTCGCGGGAAGAGGCGGCGTTCGGATGCTCTAGCTCACCGCGCCCAGGTCCTTGGCCGCCTTCCAGTTGCGCCAGAAGTCGTGGGGCATCTGGATGTGGGTCGAGCCGAGGAAGGAGAAGGCGTCGTTGACGGCGTTGGAGAAGGCCGGCACGCCGCCGACGTTGGGGCTTTCGCCGACGCCCTTCGCCCCGATCGGATGGTGCGGGGAGGGGGTGACGGTGAAGTCGGTCTCCCAGTGCGGGGTCTCCACCGCGGTCGGCATGAAGAAGTCCATGAACGAGCCGGTGACGACGTTGCCGGTCTCGTCGTAGCGGATCTCCTGGCCCATCGCGATGGCGAAGGCCTCGGTCAGGCCGCCGTGCACCTGCCCCTCGATGATCATCGGGTTGATGCGGGTGCCGCAGTCGTCGAGGGCGTAGAAGCGGCGGACCTTGTAGACGCCGGTGTCGATGTCGATGTCCATGACGCAGACGTAGGCGCCGAACGGGTAGGTCATGTTCGGCGGGTCGTAATAGGAGACCGCCTCAAGGCCCGGCTCCATGCCCGGCGGCACCGAGTTGTAGGCCGCCCAGCAGATGTCCTTCATCGACTTGAATTTTTCCGGCAGCCCCTTCACCCGGAAGCCGTCGATGTCCCACTCCAGGTCGTCCTCGTGGACCTCCAGGTGGTAGGCGGCGATCATCTGCGCCTTGGCCTTGATCTTGCGCGCCGCCATGGCGATCGCCGCCCCCGCCACCGGGGTCGAGCGTGACCCGTAGGTGCCCAGCCCGTAAGGGGCGGTGTCGGTGTTGCCCTCTTCCACCATGATGTTGTCGGCGGGAATGCCGATCTCCGTGGCGATGATCTGGGCGTAGGTGGTCTCGTGCCCCTGGCCCTGGCTCTTGGTGCCCATGCGGGCGATGCCGGCGCCGGTCGGGTGCAGGCGGATCTCGCAGGAATCGAACATCGCGATCCCCAGGATGTCGCAGTTCTTCGACGGCCCGGCCCCGACGATCTCGGTGAAGAAGGAAAGGCCGACGCCCATGATCTCCCGCGTCTCGCCGCGCTTGAAGGCGGCGCGCTTCTCCGCCTGTTCGCGCCGCAGCCCGGCGTAGTCCACCGTCTCCATCGCCTTCTTCATGGCGGTGTGGTAGTCGCCGGAATCGTACTCCCAGCCGAGCGCCGAGTGGTACGGAAACTGCTCCGCTCGGATGAAGTTCTTGATCCTGAGCTCGGCCGGATCCATCCCCAGCTTCTGGGCGAGGATGTCCATCCCGCGCTCGATGCAGTAGGCCGCTTCGGTCACCCGGAACGAGCAGCGATAGGCGACCCCGCCCGGCGCCTTGTTGGTGTAGACGCCGTCGACGGCCAGGTGCGCGACGGGGAAGTCGTAGGACCCGGTGACGATGTTGAAGAAGCCGGCCGGCCACTTGGACGGGTCGGCGCAGGCGTCGAAGGCGCCGTGGTCGGCCAGCACGTGGACGCGCAGGCCGGTGACCTTGCCCTCCGCCGTCGCCGCGATCTCCGTGGTCATGTGGTAGTCGCGGGCGAACGACGTCGAGGTCAGGTTCTCGATGCGGTCCTCCACCCATTTCACCGGCTTGCCGGTGACGATGGAGGCGACCGCCGCGCAGATGTAGCCGGGATAGGCGCCGACCTTGTTGCCGAAGCCGCCGCCGATGTCCGGCGCGATCACGTGGATCTTGTGCTCCGGGATGCTGGAGATGAGCGCCACCACGGTGCGGATCACGTGGGGGGCCTGGAAGGTCCCCCAGATGGTCAGCTCGCCCTTGATCTTGTCGAACGAGCAGACGCACTGGCAGGTCTCGAGCGGCGAGGGATGGGTGCGGTGGTAGGAGATCATCTCCTTCACCGTCACCTCGGCCTTGTCGAAGGCGGCGTTGGTCAGGTCGCGGTCGCCCACCGTCCACTCGAAAATGTGGTTGTGGTGCTTGCGCGGGCCGTGGGCGCCCTCGGTCTTGCCCTCCAGGTCCTCGCGCAGCACCGGCGCGTCGGCGTCCATCGCCTTGAACGGATCGACGAGCGCCGGCAGGTCCTCGTAGTCGACCTCCACTGCGGCGACGCCGTCCTCGGTGGCATAGCGGTCGGTGCCGACGACGAAGGCGACTTCCTGGTTCTGGAACAGCACCTTGCCGTCGGCGAGCACCATCTGCACGTCGCCGGCGAGCGTCGGCATCCAGGCGAGATTGACGCCCTTCAGGTCTTCCGCGGTGAGCACCGCCAGCACGCCCGGCACCTTCAGCGCCGCCTCGGTGTTGATCGACCTGATGCGGGCGTGGGCGTGGGGCGAGCGCACGAAATCGCCGTGCAGCATGCCCGCCAGCTTCACGTCGTCGACGTAGTTGCCGCGCCCTTGCGTGAAGCGGATGTCCTCGACGCGCTTGCGCTTGCAGCCCATGCCTTCGAGGGCGGCTTCGCGCTGTTCCCGTGTGGGAGCCATGTCGTTCATTCGGCGGCCTCCTGGAATTCCGTGCCGTTCAGCTTCGCGGCGGCGTATTGGATGGCCCGAACGATGTTCTGGTAGCCGGTGCAGCGGCAGAGGTTGCCGGAGATGCCCATGCGGATCTCGTCCTCGCTGGGCGACGGGTTCTCCTGCAGCAGGCGGTGGGCGCGCACGATCATGCCCGGCGTGCAGAAGCCGCACTGGAGGCCGTGCATCATGCGGAAGCCCTCCTGCAGGGCGGAGAGGGTGCCGTCGGCGTTGGCGATCCCCTCGATGGTGGTGATCTCGGCGCCCTGGGCCTGCACCGTGAACATGGTGCAGCTCTTCACCGACATGCCGTCGATGTCGATGGTGCAGGCGCCGCAATGGGTGGTCTCGCAGCCGATGTGCGTCCCGGTGAGCGACAGGTTCTCGCGCAGGAAGTGAACGAGCAGCGTGCGCGGCTCGACGAGGCCTTCGACCTCGGTGCCGTTCACCTGCATGGTGACGTGGGTCTTCGCCATTTCAGATCTCCTCAGCGTGCGCGTTCGGCGGCGCGCGCAAGGGCCCGCTTCACCATGATGCCGCCCACGTGCTTGCGGTATTCCACCGGCCCGCGGCTGTCGGCGGCCGGCTGCATGATCGCTTCGGCCGCCTTGGCGGCGGCATCCAGCGCGGCCGAGTCGAGGGTCGTTCCGATGACGGCGTTGGCCGCGTCCTCGGCCAGCAGCGGCGTGTCGCCCAGATTGGTGAGGCCGATCCGGCAGATGGCGACGGTGCCGCCCGACATCGTCAGCATCACGCCAGCGGCGGCGGTCGCGTAGTCGCCGACCTTCCGCTTCAGCTTCTCGTAGGCCGCGCCGTTGCCGTCCGGCGGCACGGGAATGGAGATGCCGGTCAGGATCTCGCCGGGCTCGCGCGAGGTGAAGTAGGCGCTCTGGTAGAAGCCGTTCGCCTGGCAGTCGCGGGCCCCGTCCGGGCCCTGCAGGCTGTAGGTCGCGTCCAGCATCATCATCAGCGCCGGCATGTCGTTGCCGGGGTCGCCGTTGGCGACGTTGCCGCCCACCGTGCCTCGGTAGCGGATCTGCGGGTCGGCGATCAGCAGGGCCGCCTCGATCAGCACCGGCAGGGTGCGGGCGATCTCCTCGGAGGCGATCAGCTCGTGCTGGGTGGTGAGCGCGCCGATGACGATGCGGTCGCCCTCGCGGCGCACGCCCTTCATGCCGGGCAGGCCGCCGATGTCGACCAGGTGCTCCGGGGCGGCGAGGCGCAGCTTCATCATCGGGATCAGGCTGTGGCCGCCGGCGACGATCTCCACGTCCTCGCCGAGCGAGGCGAGCAGGCCGACCGCGTCGTCGACGGACGAGGGCCGGTGATAGGTGAATGGAGCGGGTATCATGCGTGTCCTCCATCCGTCCTTCTTGAGTGCCGCAATCCGCGGCCTCTGGACGTTGATGGAAGGCTCGGCTTCCCCCGCCGGGCTGGCAAGATCGGGCCGGATTCTCGAACACGAGGCGCGGGAATTTGCACGAACTGCGGCTGAGGCCGCACGAACTGCGTCAGCGATTCAGACGCTTTCGGGCTCCGTGGGCGCGCTCTCCGGCGCCTTGGCCA
Source organism: Amorphus sp. MBR-141 (assembly GCF_053628695.1). Taxonomy (NCBI): domain Bacteria; kingdom Pseudomonadati; phylum Pseudomonadota; class Alphaproteobacteria; order Hyphomicrobiales; family Amorphaceae; genus Amorphus; species Amorphus sp. MBR-141. The sequence goes on along the minus strand of NZ_JBRJGW010000013.1, from coordinate 85,813 downwards.
GTCCGAGGCGGGACTTCAGGTCGGCGACCCGGGCGCGGCTGACCGGAACGAGGTGCGGGGCGGTGCCGTCGAGTTCCACGACCGCGCCGTCGCCTTCCTTGCGCAGGAACGCCACGTGCGACAGCGCCACGATGTGGCTCCGGTGGACCCGGATGAACTGGCTCGGGTCGAGCTGGGCTTCCGCCTGGGAGATCGACCAGGGGCTCATCCGCTCGCGCACCCCGTCGTGCACCAGCGTGTAGTGGGCGTTCGCCTTGATGCTGCGGATCTCCGAAGCCTCGACGAAATAGGTGCCGTTCGAGCCTTCGACCGGCAGCCTGGCTGCATGGGGGGCGAGCGGCGGAGCCTCGGAGAGGGCGGGCGGGGGCCCGGACGGCGGGCCTTCGGGGGAGCCCGAAGCGCCGCGGCCGAAGTCCGTCGCCACGTCGAGGCCGGATGGTCCACCCGCTGCCAGCGGCGCCGCGCGCGGCCTGGGGTCGGGAATGAGGAACAGCAGGAAACCGGCGGCGATGAAGAAGCAGAGGAGGGCGAGGATCGGCGACAGCACGGCCTCCGACACCGTCAGCCCGCCGACCGGATCGCCGGCCGCGCAGACCTGCAGCTCGGTCATCCCGTACATCGCCGTGTAGTGCATGCCGGAAACGGCGATGCCGAAGGCCACCGCGCTGCCGGCAAGCCGCATGCCGGCCTGGGGACGGACGAACATCCGGAGCGCCCCGAACGCCGTCACCACGGCGATGAGCACGGCGGCGGCGATGATCGCCGGATCGTGCACGGCGTGGTCGCCGGTCATCAGGCCGCGCATGCCCACGTAGTGCATCGACACGATGCCCATCCCGAGGAGCAGGGCCGACGCCGCGACGCGCCCGTCCGACGGCTCGCCGACCGACACGAAGAACAGCGAGACCCCGACCACCAGCGCACAGATGAGGAAGGAGACGATGGTCGGCAGGACCAGGAACGCCGCCCCCTCCGAGACGGGCGAGGCCATCATGCCGACGAAGTGCATCGTCCAGATGCCGACCGCCAGGAAGCAGGCCGCTCCGGACAGCAGCAGCCGCCGGTTCGCGCCGGGCATGGTGCGAACGCGCGCGGCGAGCCCGAAGCCGGTGTAGCCGCCGAGAATCGCGACCATCACCGAGAGCGCGACGAGGTAGGGATCGTGGCCTGTGACCATCCCGCAATCGGCACACGGGGGTGGGTCCGTGTGCGCTCTCCCTGAGGTGTTCGTCTTCTTGTTTAGAAAGACTACATGCGGGCCACGGTCGTTGACAACGCCGGCGCGGGGCCGGCGTCCGCGTGCGCACTGCTGGGGTGCGCACAGCGCGCCGCGCACGCTGCGCAAAAGCGCAAAAAAGGGCGAAATAGCGCAGTTTGGTGCAGCGGAATCGGTGCGCACCGACGACGGCGATTCTCCGCGCACCGTTTTGCCGTTATCGTTCCCCACCGAGTCGGCCGCAACGCCGGCAGCGGCAACGATTCCGGGAGTTTTCAGTGACGAGCGTGCGCGATCTATCCGAGGAGGCCGGACTGCCGGTCGACACCATCAACGGCGACTACAACGCGCGGGCGACGGTCTCCGCGGAGGTCTTCGAGGAGACCGTGAAGCGCTACCGGGAGGGCTCGGTCGCGGCGCGCAAGGTCGCCACCGCCCTCGACGTCGTCTACGACGAGGCGAGCGGCCAGACGATCGACATCTTCGGCGGCGGCGAGGAGCCCCGGGCCACCTTCGTCTTCATCCACGGCGGCTACTGGCGGGCGCTGTCGAAGAACGAATCCGCCTTCATGGCCGAGATGCTCGCCCGCCACGGCATCGCGACGGTGGCCGTCGACTACCAGCTTGCGCCGGAGGTGACGCTCGCCGAGATCGTGCGGCAGGTGCGCGCCGCCATGGCCTTCCTGCACCGCGAGGGCCGGCGCTACGGCATCGACCCCGACCGCATCTACGTCGGCGGAAGCTCGGCTGGCGGGCACCTGACCGGCGCGGTTCTGGCCGGCGGCTGGCATGCGGATTTCGGCGTGCCGGAGACCCTGGTGAAGGGCGCGCTGCCGGTCAGCGGCCTCTTCCACCTGGCGCCGATCGCCAAATCGTTCGTGTCGGAATGGCTGACGCTCACCGACGCCGACGTCGCGGCGCTGAGCCCGGCGGAGAACATCCCCCGGACGGGCAGCCCGATCGTCGTGGCCTACGCCGTCAACGAGGCGCCCGGCTTCGGCCGTCAGTCGGAGGCCTTCCACAACGCCTGGCGTGACGCCGGCTTCCCCTCGACGCTGCTGGAGGTCGCCGATCGGCACCATTTCGACGTGGTGCTCGATCTGGCGTCCGACCGGACCGAACTCGGGCAGGCCCTGCTGGATCTGATCTCCGGACGCCATCCGGGCTGAGACGGCGAGGGCACCACGTCGCGGCCCGCCGGGCCCATTCTATCCAAAGGCCGGCTTGAGACGCTGAATGCAGCGGCGGAGGATCGGGGTGAAGGCGGCGACCGCCGGTGAAACCGATCGTCCGCTGGCGTGGATCAGCTGTATCTCACGGCCGATCGTCGGGGCGACGAGCGGCCGGCCGGCCAAGGTGCCGTTGCGGGCGGCCGCCAGCGCATAGGTGGGCAGCACCGCGACGCCGAGGCCGGCCTCGACGAGCGCGATCGCCGTCGTCACCTGGTTCACCTCGTAGCTGGGCACGAGACCGATGCCGACCGTTTCGAAGCCCACTTCGGTCAGCAGCCGGATGCCGCTGCCGCGGGTCAGCGTGACCAGCGCTTCGCCGTCGAGGGCGCGCCACTCGACCCGGTCGCCGCCGGCGAGGGGCGAGCCGGCCTGGCAGAACAGCATGAGCTCGTCGCGCGCGAGCGGCAGCCGTTCGATCTGGTCGTCGCCGGGCGGGAAGGTGCCCAGTCCGCACTCGGCGCGGCCCGAGCGTACGCTATCGATAATCTCGTCGGTGCTTGCGTCGATCAGATCGACGCTGATGCCGGGCGCTTCGCGCCGGAACTCGGCGATGGCCTCCGGCAGGACCGCAGCGGCGAGCAGCGGCGGGGCGGCGATGCGGATGCGGCCGCGTCGGCGCTCGGCCAGGGCGTTGAGGTTGGTCACCGCGTGGCCCAGGTCCTCGACGATCTTTTCGGCCGATGCCTGGAATTCCCGACCCGCGTCCGTCAGTTCGACGCGCCGGGTCGTCCGGTCGAACAGCCGGATCCCGAGTTCGGTCTCGAGCTCCTTCACGGCCTGCGAAACCGCCGGCTGCGCAGACTGAAGTCGCGTGGCCGCGCGGGAAAAGTTCCCGCTGTCGGCGACGGCAAGAAAGGCCTCGATCTGTTTGAGGGTGATCCGCATGCGGCCTTATTTATAGCAATTTCAGATTAATTTATCATGGGATCCAGCCTTCACATATAGATAGCCGGGTGGTTCCCTGTTGCATAGCGATTGGTCACTGGACCGGCTTGTGCAATCAGGAGGCAGCTTGGGCGTCACGTCCGCATCCGCAGCGACCATGCCCTGGCTCGGGCGCAGCATGCTGCGGCGCGAGGACGACCGCTTTACCAGCGGCCGCGGCACCTATGTGGACGATCTTCAGCCGGACGGTTGCCTGCACCTGGCCTTCGCCCGAAGCCCCCATGCACACGGCCGGATCGTCGCGATCGACTGCGAGGCGGCGCGCGCCACTGACGGCGTGGTGGCGGTCTTCACGGCCCGCGATCTCGGCAGGCTGGGCCGCAACGCCATCAACCCCATCATCGCCGATCTGGTCGAAGCGCCGTTCGAGGTCCTCGCCACCGAATGCGTCGGGGCGCTGGGGCAGCCGGTTGCCGCGGTGGTTGCCGAGACCGCAGCCATTGCCAGGGATGCGGCGCTGCTGATCGACATCGACGTCGATGCCCTCCCTCCGGCCCACGGAACGGCGGGGAACCGCTCCGTCGAACAGGCGCTGACCGCGGGCGACGTCGATGCGGCCTTCGCCGGCGCGGATCACGTCGTAGCGGTGCGGATCGAGCATGCGCTCGTGGCGCCGACGCCGATGGAGCCGCGCGCCGCACTTGCGGTCTGGGGCGAGGACGGCCTCACCGCCTGGTGCTCCACCCAGACGCCCTACCGGGTGCGCGAGGACCTCTGCCGGATCCTCGGCCTGCCGCTCGACCGGGTGCGGGTGATCGCGCCCGATGTCGGCGGCGCCTTCGGCGGCAAGGCCTCGATCTATCCGGAAGACGTGATGGTCGCGTTCGCGGCGCGCGCCATCGGCGGGGCGGTCAAGTGGTGTGCGACGCGCGGCGAGGACCTGCTCGCGGCCACACAGGGGCGCGGCGCGACCTCCACGGGCGAGATGGCGTTTTCGGCGGACGGAGAGGCGCTTGCGCTGAGGGCGAGACTGGCGTTCCAGCAGGGCCACTGGATGACCTACAGCGCGGTCGTGCCCCCGAACAACGCGCTCCGCATCCTGCCGGGCCCCTATCGGATCGGCGCCCTCGACGTGTCCGCGCGCTCCCACATGACCAACCGCGCCGCCGTGGGAATCTATCGCGGAGCCGGCCGGCCCGAGGCGGCCATGCTGCTCGACCGGCTGATGGACGAAGGCGCGCGCGCCACCGGCATCGATCCCATCGAGCTTCGTCTGCGGAACGTGGCCCCGGCGGACTCCATGCCGCTCGCCCGGCTGACCGGAGAAGGCGTCGATTCCGGCGACTTCGTGCGCCTGCTGGAGACGCTGCGCGCGCGTGCCGACTATGCGCAGTTGTGCGCAGAACGAGACCGGCGCCGCGCCGCCGGGGAGGTCGTCGGCATCGGCATCTGCCTCTACATCGAGCCCTGCGGCCAGGGCTGGGAAAGCGCGGCCGTGACGGTGCGCCCCGACGGCACCTTCGTGGCGACGACCGGCGCGAGTGCCCAGGGACAGGGCCGCGAAACGGCGTTCGCCCAGATCGTTGCCGACGCCCTCGGCACGACGCCGGACGTCGTCACGGTGCGGCAGGGCGATACGTCCACGGCGGCGTCCGGTCTCGGAGCGCTCGCGAGCCGCTCGACCGCGATCGGCGGCAGCGCCATGTTGCGGGCGTGCGAGGGGCTCAGGTCGCAGCTTGCGGAGGCCGCCGCCGGCTTGCTTCAGTGCGCCCCCGAGGCGATCCGATTCCAGCCGGGCCGGCTCTATCGCGGCGACACCGGCGCATCGATCGCGCTGGATGACCTCTCCCGCCAGCTGCACGGGCAGGGAGAGGCCGGAGAGACGGCGCTGACCTGTTCGGCCGTCTACCATGCGGACGGCGAGGCATGGGCCAGCGGGGCCTGTCTGGCGGCGGTCGCCATCGACCGCGACACCGGAGAAACCCGCATCGAGCGGCTGGTCTGGATCGACGACGCCGGGGTGGTGGTCAATCCGCTTCTGGCCCGCGGGCAGATGCTCGGCGGGCTTGCCCAGGGGCTGGGCGAGGCGATGCTCGAACGGCTGGTCTACGATGACGACGGCCAGCTGCTGACGGGGTCCCTGATGGACTACGCGCTGCCCCGGGCCGACGACATGCCCCCGGTGGAGATCGACAAGATCGTCACCCGTTCGCCGTCCAACGCCCTGGGCGCGAAAGGGATCGGCGAAGCGGGATGCATCGGCGTTCCGGCGGCGATCTTCAATGCGGTCTGCGACGCCGTTGCGCCGTTCGGACCCAACGAACTGCAAATGCCATTGACGAGTGAAAAGGTCTGGCGTGCCATTGCCGGCAGACCGACGAACGCACGAGGCGCGGACGACCAATGAAATATGCGAAGAAGGATGCGAAGGCGTACGCGTTCGAGAACATGAAGGGCATCTGGGCCGCCGCCCTGACGCCGTTCACCGACACGCTGGCGATCGACGAGGACGGTCTGCGCAAGAACATCGATCACTGGATCGAGGATCTGAAGATCGACGGCTTCTTCATCGCCGGAAAGCAGGGCGAGTTCTTCTCGATGTCGCTCGACGAGCGCAAGCGCACCTTCGATCTGGCGGTGGAGGCGTGCGCCGGCCGGGCGGCGACGATCATGTCGTGCTCCGACCAGAACATGGACACGGTGATCGAGCTCGCGCGGCATGCCCAGTCCTGCGGCGCCGATTACATCGTCGTGCACGCGCCGATCCTGCACTTCTACGAGGCGCAGGACGAGACGCTGCTGAACTACTATCGGACCATCGCCGACAAGGTCGACATCGGCATCGCGCTGTGGAGCCACCCCGACAGCGGCTACCTGATGAGCCCGGAACTCTGCAACACGCTCGCCGACATCGAGAACGTCGTGGCGATCAAGTACTCTGTGCCGCGTGAGATGTACGTCGAGCTGACCCGGCTGGCCGGCGACCGGATCATCGTGTCGACGGCGTCGGAGAAGGAGTGGCTGGACAACATCCTGGAGCTCGACTGGCGGCTCTACCTGTGTTCGTCGCCGCCCTACCTGATCCAGACGAAGCACGATCTTCGGATGCGCGAATACACCGACCTCGCCTTCGCCGGCGAGGCGGAGAAGGCGCGGGCCGTCAGCGCCAGCCTGGAGCCGGTGCGGGCCGCGCTGAAGTCCACGCGGCCGCCGGAGAAGCCGCAGGCCCAGCAGAAATACTGGCAGGATCTGCTCGGCCAGGTGGGCGGCACGGTGCGGCCTCCCTGCCTGGAGCTGACCGAGGCCGAGAAGACGGCGATCCGCGCGGCGTTCGAGGGTTGCGGCCTGAAGACCGCGGGTTAGCCCGGTCGCGCCGGTGGGGCGTCAATGCAAGCAGTCGAGAGGACAAGGGCATGAGCACGGGACGACTTTCCGCATTCAACTTCCAGAAATGGATCGACGAGCACCGCCATCTGCTGAAGCCGCCGGTGGGCAATCAGCAGGTCTGGGAGGATGCCGACCTGATGGTCACGGTGGTGGGCGGCCCGAACAAGCGGACCGACTATCACGACGACCCGGTTGAGGAGTTCTTCTACCAGCTGGAGGGCGACATGGTCCTCAAGGTGGTCGACAACGGCGACTTCTACGACGTGCCGATCCGCGCCGGCGAGATCTTCATGCTGCCGCCGCACGTCCGCCACTCGCCGCAGCGGCCGCAGGAGGGCTCGGTCGGCCTGGTGGTGGAGCCGAAGCGCGGCTCCGATCAGCTCGATGCGTTCGAATGGTACTGCTTCGAGTGCCACGCCCTGGTGAAGCGCGTCGAAGTCTCGCTGAAGAGCATCGTGCGCGACCTGCCGCCGATCTACGAGGCGTTCTATGCCGACGAGGCGGCGCGGAAGTGTCCGGAGTGCGGCGCGATCCACCCGGGCAAGGCACCGCCGGAAGGTTGGGTGAAGATTTGAACCGCCCGGAACACAACGTCCTTGCACCCAGCGGTTTGGAACTGCCTTTTTTGAAAGTAGTGGCATGAAATTTGGTCAAGTGTGTTTGGCGGCGGGCGTGTTCGCCGCCGCCATGGGCGGCGCCGGCGCGATGGCGCAGGATCCCCTGAAAATCGGCTTCATCACCACCCTGTCGGGGCCGGCCGGCTATCTGGGGCGGGACGTGCGTGACGGCTTTCAGCTGGCTGTCGACATGGAAGACGGAAATCTGGGCGGCGTCCCCGTCGATCTGATGATCGAGGACGACGGCCTGAAGCCGGCGAACGGCCGGCAGATCGCCGACCGCTTCCTGACGGACGAGGACGTGAAGCTGTTCACCGGACTGATCTTCTCCAACGTTGCCGGAGCGGTCGTTCCCGAGGTGGTCGAGGCGGGCGGCATCATGGTCAGCCCAAACGCCGGCCCCTCGGAGTTTGCCGGGAAGGACTGCAACGCGAACTACTTCGTCGTCTCCTGGCTGACCGACACCATGCAGGGCAGCGCCGGTCAGAACGCCACCGACCTCGGCTACAAGCGGGCCTTCGTCCTTGCGCCGAACTATCAGGCCGGCAAGGACGCGATCCAGGGCTTCAAGCGCTACTTCAAGGGCGAGATCGTCGGCGAGATCTACACCAAGCTCGACCAGTCGGACTTCGCGGCGGAAATGGCGCAGATCCGCGCTGCCGCTCCCGATGTGGTGTTCCAGTTCCAGCCTGGCGGGCTCGGGATTGCCTTCACGCGCCAGTATCAGCAGGCCGGGCTGCTGGGCACGATCCCGATGGTGGTCTCCGAACCGTCCATGGATCACGTGATCCTGCAGGCCGTCGGCGAAGCCGCTGACGGGCTCAACGTTTCCGGCGCGTGGAATACGGATCTCGACAATCCCGCGAACAGGGAGTTCGTCGCCAAATTCGAGGAGGCCTACGATCGCACCCCGACCATGTATGCGGCCCAGGGGTACGACACGGCCCGCGCCATTGCCGCGGCCCTGAAGCAGACCGGCGGCAGCGTCGACGACACCGAGGCGTTCCGCACCGCCATGCTGAAGGCCGATTTCGACTCCGTCCGCGGGTACTTCGAGTTCGGAAAGAACCAGCATCCGATCCAGGATTGGTACGCGATGACGGTCGCGCCCGGCGCCGATGGCGCCATGACCCTGAAGACGCGCGCAAAGATCCTCGAACACCACGGCGATCCGTTCGCGTCGGAATGCGAGCTCTGAACCGAACGATGAAGACCGTCCGCAGGCAGCTCAATCCACTCGGGACGAGCGTCGACCGGCTTGAAGCCGGGCCGGTTGCGGTTACCTGCATCCCCGAGCCGGGCAGCATCGTCTGGCCGGTCCGGGCGATGTTCTCGGAGTTGAGCAACGCGGATCTCGAGCGGATGAAACCGCATGTCCCGGCGGGAACGCTGGAGCCGGAATCCGGCAGCATGCGGCTGAACTTCAACGTCTATCTGATAGAGACGCCGGATTTCGTCGCCCTCATCGATGCGGGTATCGGCAACGACAAGGACCGGCCCGACCGGCCGGCCTGGCATCGTCGCAGCGCTCCGTTTCTCGACACGCTGTCGGCGTTGTCGATCGCACCGGGCGACGTGGACCTGCTCGTCACCACCCATCTGCATGCGGATCATGTGGGCTGGAACACCACCTGGACCGACGGCGGCTGGCAGCCGACGTTCCCCAATGCGCGCTATGTCGTTCCACAGGCCGAACTCGCCTTCTGGAAGGCGAGCGCCGAGAAGGACGGTGCGGACACGCTGCTTCACGGGGCCTATTCCGACAGCATACTGCCGATCATCGAGACGGTGGGCTACGAGGCGCTCGAGTCTCCGGGAGAGATCGCCGCCGGCCTGCATTTCGAGCCGGCACCCGGCCACACCGACGGCATGTCGATCGTCCACCTGACCGCAGGGGACACGGACGTCCTGTTCCTCGCAGACGTCATCCACCACCCATTGCAGATGACGGATCTCGATATCGTCTCGAATTTCTGTGTCAGGCCCGATGAGGCGCGCACGACCCGACGGCGGATCATCTCGGAGGCGTCCGTGCGCGGTTCGGTGCTTGCCCCCTACCATTTCCCCGTGCCCGTCTTCGGCCACGTGGTGCAGGACGGATGCGACTTCTGCTACCGTCCCCTCAATGTCGAGACGGGCGACCAGCCTGCACTCGGCAACTTCCAAAAATGAGAACCAGCAGTGAGGGGTATCTACCAATGACGCTCAAGACAATTGGTGCCGCTCTGGCGCTTTCGGCTTTCGTCGCGGCACCGGCGATGGCCCAGGATGCGGTGAAGATCGGCTTCATCACCACGCTGTCGGGGCCTGCCGGCTATCTCGGTCAGGACATCCTCGACGGCTTCAAGCTGGGCATGGAGGACGGCAAGCTCGGCGGCGTGCCGGTCGAGCTGATGGTCGAGGACGACGGGCTGAAGCCGGCGAACGGGCGCCAGGTCGCCGACAAGTTCCTCAACGACGACGACGTCAAGGTCTTCACCGGCATTGTGTTCTCCAACGTTGCCGGCGCCACCGTGCCCGACATTCTCGACGCAGGCGCGTTCTACATCAGCCCGAACGCCGCGCCGTCGACCTTTGCCGGCGAAGGCTGCAACGAGAACTATTTCGTCGTCGCCTGGCAGAACGACAGCCTCCACGAGAGCGCCGGCCAGAACGCCACCAACCTCGGCTACAAGACGGCCTTCGTGCTGGCGCCGAACTATCAGGCCGGCAAGGACGCGATCACCGGCTTCAAGCGCTTCTTCAAGGGCGAGATCGTCGGTGAGGTCTACACCCAGCTCGGCCAGACCGATTTCGCCGCCGAGATGGCGCAGATCCGCGATGCCAAGCCGGACGCGGTCTTCCAGTTCGAGCCGGGCGGCATGGGCATCGCCTTCATGCGCCAGTACAAGCAGGCCGGCCTGCTCGGCACCATTCCGATGGTGGTGGCCGAACCGTCGATGGACGGTGCGACGCTGAACGCGCTGGGCGACGCCGCTCTCGGCGTCAACGTCTCCAGCCACTGGAACGAGGACTTCGACAACCCGGCCAACAAGGCCTTCGTCGCTGCCTGGAAGAAGGCCTACGACCGGCCGATGACCTACTATGCGAGCCAGGGCTACGACACGGCGAAGCTGATCGCCTCCGCGCTGGAAGCGACCGGTGGCGACGTGGAGGATGCGGATGCCTTCCGCGAGGCGCTCCGCAAGGCCGACTTCGACTCCGTCCGGGGCAAGTTCTCGTTCGGTCCGAACCAGCACCCGATCCAGGACTGGTACGCGCTGAAGGTGGTCGAGGGCGACGACGGCAAGCCGATGATCAAGACGATCGGCAAGGTCTTCGAGAACCATGGCGACGCCTACTCCGACCAGTGCAAGATGTAGGCACCTGACCTGTTCGACCGGCGGCGGCCCGTTCGCCGCCGGTCCTCCTTCCGACCGCGATCGGGGCTGACGCGCGCATGACGTTGTTTTTCGAACAGCTCCTCAACGGCCTCCAGCTCGGCTTCATGCTGTTCCTGATGGCCGCCGGGCTGACGCTGATTTTCGGCATCATGGGCGTGATCAACCTCGCCCATGGCTCGATCTACATGATCGGCGCCTATGCCGGCAGCTACGTCGCGCTGACGACGGGCTCGTTCTTCCTGGGCCTGCCGGCCGCCATCCTGGCGGCGGCCGTCGCCGGCATCGTGATCGAATACGTAGTGATCCGGCGGCTCTACGAGCGGGACCATCTCGACCAGGTGCTCGCCACCTTCGCGCTGATCCTGATCTTCAATCAGGGGGTGTCCATCCTGTTCGGCCTGCAGCCGCTGTTCGTGGCGATGCCGCCGATCCTGGCCGGGTCCGTGGAGCTCGTGCCCGGGCTCGTCTATCCGGTGTTCCGGCTGGCCATCATCGTGCTCGGGCTGCTGGTCGCCCTCGGCCTCTACGGCCTGATCAACCACACGCGCATCGGCATGCTGGTGCGCGCCGGATCGACCAACCGCGAGATGGTGCGGGCGCTCGGCGTCCGGGTCGGCGTGCTCTACACGCTTGTGTTCGGGCTCGGCGCGCTGCTGGCCGGGTTCGCCGGCTTCATGGCCGGCCCCATCCTGGCGGTGCAGGTCGGCATGGGCGAGCAGATCCTCATCACCACGTTCGTGGTGGTGGTGATCGGCGGCGTCGGGTCGATCCGCGGCGCCTTCTTCGCCAGCCTCCTCGTCGGCGTCGTCGATACCCTCCTGCGCGCCTACCTGCCCGGCATGCTGCGGGAGGTGATGGTCGGGCCCGAGGCCGATGCGCTCGGCGCCGGCATCTCCTCCATGGGCATCTACCTGCTGATGGCGGTGGTCCTCCTCATCCGGCCCAAGGGCCTTTTCGTGAAAAGCGCGTGAGACCGGCCGGATCCTGCATGACAAAACCCGTCAAAGTCGGTCTGCTCGTCGTCCTGGCGGTGGTGCTTCTGGCACTGCCGTACCTCGCCGATGCGGCCGGCAACACCGCATTCACCTCGCTGGCCACCCGCGCGCTGATCTACGGCATCGCGGCGGCCAGCCTGAACCTGGCGCTGGGCTATGGCGGCATGATCTCGTTCGGCCACGCCGCCTTCTATGGGGTGGGCGGCTACGTGGTCGGGATCCTGTCCTATCACTACGATGCCGGGGAGGCGCTGTTCGGCATCATCCCGGGCACCAACCAGCTCATCGTCACGCTGCCGCTGGCGATCCTCCTCGCCGGGCTGGTGGCGGCGGCCATCGGCGCGCTGTCGCTGCGCACCAGCGGCGTGCAGTTCATCATGATCACGCTCGCTTTCGCGCAGATGGTGTTCTTCCTGTTCGTCTCGCTGGAGGTCTATGGCGGCGACGACGGGCTGATGATCCGGCGGACGAACGCGTTCTTCGGGCTGAACCTGCGCGACAAGGCGACGATGTACTATCTCTGCCTGGCGCTTGCGGCGATGGTGCTGCTCGTCATCTGGCGCGTCGTGCGCTCCCGCTTCGGGTTCGTGCTGGTGGGTATTCGCCAGAGCGAACGCCGGATGGCCGCGATCGGCCTCGATACCTACCGCTACAAGCTGGTCGGCTTCGTTCTCTCCGGCATGGGGGCGGGCCTTGCGGGGGCGCTGACCGCCAACCTGCTGCGGTTCGCAAGCCCCGACATGCTGCACTGGACCAAGTCCGGGGAGCTGATGATCATGGTCATCCTCGGAGGGGTCGGCACGCTGTTCGGCCCGTTCATCGGGGCAGCGGTCTTCATCGTGCTGGAGTCGGTGCTGGCGTCGTGGACGGCGAACTGGCAGTTGCCGCTCGGCCTGATCCTGCTCCTCGTCGTGCTCTTCACCCACGGCGGCGTGCAGGGCCTCGTGGGTCGTCTTGCGGGAGGCCGCAAATGACCGAACCGATCCTTGCCGTCCGCGGGCTGGTGAAGCGCTTCGGCGGCCTCGTCGCCACCGACCACGTGGACCTTGACGTCCATCCGGGGGAAATCCATGCGCTGATCGGCCCGAACGGGGCCGGCAAGACGACGCTGATCGCGCAGCTCTGCGGCGAGCTTTCGCACGACGCGGGCACGATCTCGCTCGATGGCGCGCCGATCGACGGCGTCAGCGTCGCGGGGCGGGTGCATCTCGGGCTGGCGCGGTCGTTTCAGATCACCTGCCTGCTGCCGGACTACACGGTGCTGGAGAACGTCGCACTCGCGGTGCAGGTGCGCGAGGGCCACAGCTTCCGGTTCTGGAAGCGCGCCGGCAACGACGTGCGTCTGCTCGATCCGGCGCGCGGCTACCTGGCCCAGGTCGGGCTCGCCGGGCGGGCGGATGCGCTGGTCGCCAACATCGCGCACGGCGAGCGCAAGCAGCTGGAACTCGCCGTGGCGCTCGCGTCGCGCCCGCGGCTGCTGCTCCTCGACGAGCCGATGGCCGGTCTCGGGCCGGTGGAGAGCGCGGAGATGATCGAGATCCTCTCCGGCCTCAAGTCCCGGGTCGGGATGCTGCTGGTGGAGCACGACATGGACGCCGTGTTCGCGCTCGCTGATCGCATCTCGGTGCTCGTCTACGGGCGGGTGATCGCCAGCGGAACGCCGGACGAGATCCGCGAAAGCGAGGAGGTCCGCACCGCGTATCTGGGCGAGGGCGACGAGCTGCGCGAGGAGGATCTCGCATGCTGAGTGTCGCGAACCTCCAGGCCGCCTACGGCCAGTCCCAGGTGCTGTTCGACGTGGCGCTGGAAATCGGCGAGGGCGAGGTCGTCACGCTGCTCGGCCGCAACGGCATGGGCAAGACCACCACGGTCCGCTCGATCATGGGCGCCTGCCGGGTGCTGGGCGGGGACATCCGCTTCGACGGCAAGCCGATCGGGGGCGCGGTACCGGAAGCCGTGGCGCGGCTGGGGGTCGGCCTCGTGCCGGAAGGCCGGCAGGTGTTTCCGACCCTCACGGTCCGCGAAAATCTGGTGGCGACCGCCACGAACCGGCTGAAACGCGCCAATCCGTGGACGCTGGAAGGGGTCTATGCGCTGTTCCCGCGGCTGAAGGAGCGGGCCAGCCAGGGCGCCGGCACGCTCTCCGGCGGTGAGCAGCAGATGCTGGTGATCGGCCGCGCGCTGATGACCAACCCGCGGCTTCTCATTCTCGACGAGGCCACCGAAGGGCTGGCGCCGGTCATCCGCACCGAGATCTGGCAATGCGTCGTGCGGCTCAAGCGCGAGGGGCAGTCGATCCTGCTGATCGACAAGAACATCGGCGTGCTCCGGCGGCTCGCCGATCGGCATCACATCCTGGAAAAGGGGCGGACCGTGTGGAGCGGCACCGGAGCGGATCTCGCCCGGGATTCAGACGTCGTCGAGCGCTATGTCGGCATCTGAGCGCGCCCCGCCGCGGCCGCGATGACGAGCGTAAAGCCTGTCTTCAAGCCTTTCCAACGGTGCGCCATTGCCGCCGCCGGCAGCGCTTTGCGCGCCGCACGATGAACGGATTTCAGCATGACCACGATCCGCCTGACCATCAACGGCTCCGCAGTGCGCGACGACGTCGAGGACCGCACGCTGCTGGTGGATTTCCTGCGCACCCAGTGCCGGCTGACCGGCACCCATGTGGGCTGCGACACCAGCCAGTGCGGCGCCTGCACCGTGCATCTCGACGGGCGTTCGGTGAAGGCCTGCGCGATCCTGGCCGCGGCCTGCGACGGATGCGCGGTCACGACGATCGAAGGCATCCGGACGGGCGACGAGGCCCACCCGATGCAGACGGCCTTTCACGAGAACCACGGCCTGCAGTGCGGCTTCTGCACGCCGGGGATGATCATGGCCGCCATCGACATGGTCGCGCGCCACGGCTCCGATCTCGACGAAGCGACGGTACGGGCAGACCTTGAGGGCAACCTGTGCCGCTGCACCGGATACGAGGGGATCGTCCAGTCGATCGTGGCGGGGGCGAGAAAGATGGGCTGAGCGAGGGGAGGCGGGCGACTTTCTCCTTTTCCGTTGCGCGCGGTTCGCTACGATGTCAGGGAGGCTGATAAAAGATCCGGCACGCAGGGAAGGCGAACGCGGTGATATCGATCGAAGGACGGGTAGCGATTGTGACCGGCGCGAGCTCGGGCATCGGGCGCGGCATCGCCATGGAACTTGCGAAGGCGGGCGCGCACGTGGCCGTTGCGGCCCGCAGCGCGGACAAGCTCGAGAAGCTGGTCTCCGAAATCGAGGCGGAGGGGGGCAGGGCGATCGCCGTGCCGACCGACGTGACGAGCGAGGACCAGGTCATAGCGCTGTTCCGCGACACCGTCGAGCGGCTCGGCTCGCCTAAGATTCTCGTCAACAATGCCGGCATCGCCGATGCAACGCCCACCGACGAGATCAGCCTGGCGCGCTGGCGCGAGATGATCGACACCAACCTCACGTCGGCGTTCCTGTGCAGCCGCGAGGCGATCCGGCTGATGAAGCCGGCCGGCGGAGGCCGCATCATCAACATCGGCTCGATCTCGGCGAAGGGGCCGCGGCCGAACTCCGCCGCCTACACGGCGAGCAAGTTCGGGCTGGAAGGGCTGACGCGGGCGCTGGCGCTCGACGGCCGCGACTTCAACATCGCCGCATCGGCGCTGCATCCCGGCGCGACGGTCTCCTCGCTTGTTCCGGGCGTGACCGACCAGCCGTCGCCGGACCGGATCCAGCCCGAGGACGTCGGCAAGATCGTCGTGCTGATGGCGAGCCTGCCCGACGAGGTGACGATGATCGATTCCACCATCGTGCCGCTGCGGGTGCCGTTCTTCGGGCGCGGCTGACCTGCCGGATCGGAACGGCCCGAGGAGGCAGCCCCGGCATATCGACCGGGGCGCATCCCTCAGAGCTTGAACACGCGTTCCGCGTTGCGACCGCGCACCAGGTGGCGGGTCTCGCCGGCAAGTGAATCCACACGCGCGAGGCAGCCCGTCATGTCGCCGATGTTGTGCGGATAGTCGGAACCGTAAAGCACGTTCTCCGGCCCACAGACGTCGATGCACATCTGCAGGGCATCCTGACGGTGCACGACGGCATCGACGTAGATCCGGCGGAGATACTGGGTCGGCCGTTCTTCCGCGTGGGCGGCGCAGGTCGGGATCTTGTCGTAGCAGATGTCCAGGCGGCCGGCGATGAACGGCAGGGCGCCGCCGCCGTGCGAGGCGATGATCTTCACCTTCTGATAGCGGTCGAAGAAGCCGTCGTAGATCATCCGCGAGATCGCCATGGTGGTGTCGAAGACGAAGCCGACCGGCGGCACCATGTTGTGCTTACGCATGTCCAGCTGGTCGACGGCGGGCGGTGCGGAAGGGTGCACGAGAACCGGCAGGGCGTGGTCGTCGATCGTCTGCCAGATGTCGGCGAACAGCGGATCGGTGAGCGACATGCCGTCGATGTTGGCGAGCACCATGACGCCCACGGCGCCGGCGTCGAGGCAGCGCTTGAGCTCGGCCTTGGCGAGTTCCGGGTGCTGCCAGGGCAGCGAGCACATCCAGCGGATGCGATCGGGAAAGGCGCGCTGGGCTTCGATGAAGCAGTCGTTCATCGTGCGTGCCGCCTCGATGCTGACGTCCGGGTCGCCGAAATAGGCGTTCGGCGAGGTCAGGGATACGATGGCGACGTCGACGCGGGCCTGGTCCATCGCCTTGATCCGCATGTCGTAGTCGAGCATGGCGGGAAACAGCGTGAGGAACGGAGACCCGTACATGTCCACCACCTCGCCGCCTTCGGGCAGGGTGCGGAAGGTGTACTTGGGCGCACCCTTCTCCCGCACGAGGTCGAGGTAGGGCTGGCTCATCATGTGGGTGTGGACGTCGATCACCGGGCTCGTCACGCGGATCTCCCTTGCTGCATCAGAGCGGTTGGAAACGGGTCAGCCGACCTGGCCGAGCTTGCCGGGGTTCATGATCCCCGTGGGGTCGAGCGCGGCCTTGATCGCCTTCATGGAATCGATCGCGTCGCCGTGCTCTTTGCGCAGGTACTTGAGCTTGGCGAGGCCGATGCCGTGTTCGCCGCTGGCGGTGCCGCCGACCTTCAGGGCGCGCTCCACCAGCCGGTCGGCGAGGCGCTCGGCCTCGGCCAGTTCGGCCGCGTTGTCCGGTTCGATCAGATAGGCGATGTGGAAGTTTCCGTCGCCGACATGGCCGATGATCTTGCCGATCAGCGGCGAGGCCTCGATGTCGGCCCGGGCGGTGAGGATGCTTTCCGCCAGCCGCGAGATCGGCACGCAGATGTCGGTGGTGTAGCAGTCGCAGCCGGGCCGCAACGCCTTGTTGGAGTAGATGGAATCGTGGCGCGCCTGCCAGAGTCGCGAGCGTTCCTCCTCCTTCGTCGACCAGGCGAAGTCGGAGCCGCCGTTCGCCTCGGCGATCTCCTGCACCGTCTCGGACTGCTCCTGGACCCAGCGCGGGCTGCCGTGAAACTCCAGAAACAGCGTCGGCGTCTCTTTCAGGCCGAGCTTGGAATAGAGGTTGGTGGCGCGGATCGCCGTGTCGTCGAGGAACTCGACCCTTGCGATGGGAACGCCCAGCTGGATCGTCTCGATCACCGTGGTGACGGCGCCCTCGACGGTCTCGAAGGCGCAGATGGCCGAGGCGACGCTCTCCGGGATCGGATGGAGCCGGACGGTCACCTCGGTGATCACCCCGAGCGTGCCCTCGGCGCCGACGAACAGGCGCGTGAGATCGTAGCCGGTCGAGGATTTGCGGGCACGCGTGCCGGTGGTGATGACGGTGCCGTCGGCGCGCACGACGCGCAGCGCCAGCACGTTTTCGCGCATGGTGCCGTAGCGCACGGCGGTGGTGCCGGAGCCGCGCGTCGACGCCATGCCGCCCAGCGAGGCGTCGGCGCCCGGATCGATCGGGAACGTCAGCCCGGTGTCGCGGATGTGGGCGTTGAGCTGCTTGCGGGTGACGCCGGCCTCGACGACCGCGTCGCCATCCTCCGGATGGATCTCGACGATCCGGTTCATGCGGCTCATGTCGATACAGATGCCGCCCTTCACCGCGATGGTGTGACCCTCCATCGACGAGCCGGCGCCGTAGGGGACGACGGGCACGGAGTGGCGGAAGCAGGCCGACACCACCCGGCGGACCTCGTCCTCGCTTTCGACGAACACGACGGCGTCGGGCAGGGCCGCCGGCAACCGCGACATGTCGCGGCCATGCTGCAGCCGGATGGCCTCGGTGGTGGCGAGCCGCTCGCCGAAATGGTCCTTGAGCTCGCCGACCACGACGGCTGCCTGGGACTGGGCGATGGTCATATCATGCGGTCTCCCGTTTCGCCTGGGGTGTCAGACGGCCGGATACTTGGACGCGGCGAGTTCCTGCGAGGTGATGAACTCCAGGAGCACCGGGATGCCCGCTTGGGTCTTCTCGATGCCGCGGCGGATGGCCGGAACGATCTCCGAGGGATCGGTGATCCGCTCGCCGTAGCCGCCGAGCGCCTCGGCGAAGGCGGCGTAGTTCCCGGAGATGTCGGTCGCCCGGTACTTGTCGGTGGACACGCCCATGATCGGGAGCTCCATCGCCATGGAGAAGTTGTTGAGCAGGATCGACAGGATCGGGATGCGCTCGCGCACGGCGGTCTCGAAGTCCATGCCGGTGAAGCCGATCGCCGCGTCGCCCCAGACGTTGATGCAGAGCTTGTCGGGGAAGGCGAGCTTGGCGCCCATGGCGAGGCCCAGCCCGTAACCGAGCTGGGTCGATTTTCCCCAGCCGATGTAGGTGAGCGGCACCTTGGTGACCCAGAACGGCGAGAGCTGGTCGCGCGGGCTGCCGGCGTCGTGGGTGATGATGGTGTTTTCCACGTCGACGGTGTGCTGGAGGTCCCAGAGCACCCGGTAGGGCGTCATCGGGTTCGCGTCGGATGTGAGCTTCGGCAGCCACTCCGCGAGCCATTCCTCCTTCACCGCGGCGATTTCCTCCGCCACCGCGTCGTGGGCCCGCGCCGCGATGCCGCGCCCGTCGAGTTCAGCGATGAGCGCGTCGAGGGTGAGGGCGGCGTCGCCGATCAGCGCGGTGGTCGCCTCGTACTCCTTGTTGACGTGATCCGCGTCCAGGGTGCCGTGGATGACGGTCTTGCGGGCGAGCGGCATCTGCACGCCGAACGGTGTCTGGGTGAACGAGCAGCCGATGCCGAAGATCACGTCGGCCTCGTCGAGGAAGTGCCGGACGGTCTTCGGGATCGCCGCGCCGCCGGACCCGAGCGCCAGCGGATGGTCCTCGGGGAAGGCGCTCTTGCCTTCCAGGCTGGTGCAGACCGGAATGGCGAGGCGTTCCGCCAGGCTTTTCAGCTGCGGCCAGGCCCGGGCATAGTGAATGCCCTGGCCGGCATAGATCACCGGTCGCTTCGCCGCCACGAGCGTGTCGACGGCTTCGCGGACCGCCTCGGGATCGGGCCCGCTCCGGGTCGCGAGCACCGGGCGGTAGTCCAGCGGCTCCGGCACCTCTTCCGACCAGATGTCGCCGGGGATCTCGATCAGGACAGGGCCGCCGCGGCCGTTGCGGAGCTTGGAGAAGGCGCGTCGGAAGATGTTGGGGATCTCGGCCGGGACGTTGATCGGTTCGGCCGACTTGGTGATGTCGCGCATGGCGACGGTCGCGTTGTAATGCGGGTCGATGTGGGCCATCCGCCGGGCGTAGCCGCCGGGCATCACCAGGATCGGCACGGATTCCGAGTAGGCCTGGGCGATGGCTCCGTAGGAGTTCTCCGTGCCCGGGCCGCTCTGCATCACGAAGACGCCGATCTTCTTGCCCGAAGACATCCGCGAGATCGCATCGGCCATGTGGATGCCGGTGCGCTCCTGGCGCACGATGATCGGCCGGATGTCGGCGACGGCGGCGTGCTCGATCACGTGATTGACCGGATAGCCGAAGACGAGTTCGATGCCCTCGCGCTTCAGGATCTCGGCGATCGCGTCTCCGACTTTCATGGGGCGTATCCTGTGTCGTGATGGGCCTTGCCGCGCTCGGTGAAGTCGGCGGCGGACCAGGCCTTGGGGTGGCGGATGGTGGCGGATTTCGCATCCTCGGCCGTCAGGTGACCGGACTGGGCGAGGGCGAGGGAAAATTCCTCGATCAGTATGCTGGCGACGTGATGTCCGCCGAGCGGGCCGAGAGCCGCCAGGCCGAGCATGAAGGCGCGGCCGGCGAGGACGGCGTCGGCGCCGCAGGCGAGCGCCTTGAGGATGTCGACGCCGTACATGACGCCGCTGTCGACGAGCACCCTGGCGCGGTTGCCCACAACCTCGCGGATGGCCGGCAGCACGTCGATTGGCGCCGGCGCCGCGTCGAACTGGCGACCGCCGTGGTTGGACGCGATGATGCCGTCCGCACCGAGGGCGACCGCGCGCTCCGCATCGGCCGGATGCAGGATGCCCTTGACCAGCAGCGGTCCGGTCCACTGCTCGCGCACCCGGGCGACCAGCTCCCAGGAAAACGCACCGGCCCGTTCGCGCTGGACGAAGGCGGCAAGATCCTCGCGGCTCGGGTCCGGTCCGCAATAGGCGGCCATGTTGGCGAAGCGCGGCATGCCCTCGCGCCGGATGGCGGCGAGCCAGTGGGGGCGGGTGAGCGCGGCGGCCATCATGCGCGGCCGGATCCGGAACGGGATCGACAGGCCGTTCTTCAGGTCGCGGTTGCGCTTGGCGGGCCGCGGGATGTCCAGGGTCACGATCAGCGCGTGCGCGCCGGCATCCTGGGCGCGGCGGACGAGATCGAAGGTGGTGCGATGGTCGCCCCCGGGCATGCCGTAGAGCTGGAACCAGAACGCATCGGGGGCGATGCGCGCGACGGATTCCAGGTCGGCGGTCGCCATCGTGCTGGTGGAATGGGCGATGCCGTGCGCCTGGGCCGTGCGGGACAGGGCGGCTGTCGCCCCCGGCCAGATCATTCCGTCCATTCCGATCGCCCCGATCGCGAGCGGTGCGGCATGGCGCTTTCCGAACAGCTCGATCGAGGTGTCCACGCGGGCGACGTCGACGCCGTAGCGCGGCGCGACGGTGATGTCGCCAAACGCCGCGATGTTGCGGGCGCGGCAGGTCTCCGCACCGGTCCCGCCCTGCAGGAAGTCGTAGGCGAAATAGGGCAGCCGGCGGCGGGCAGGGGCCTCCAGCTCGGGCAACGTCGGGTACGTCTTGCGCCAGGCCGACAGCCTGTCGGTCAGGCGGCTGTCGTCTGAATCAGCCACGGCCGTCGTTCCTCCGCTCACCTCAGCTGCGCTTCGGCTCTGCATGGGACAGGCTTTCGGAGGTCTCCGGACGCCGCTCGGGCTCGCCGGGGACGACGACCGGCCCTCCCTCGGCGCGAATGCCGGGCAGCGAGACGCGGGGGAGTAGGAAATAGACCCCGAAGCCCACCGCGGCGACGACGAGCGTCAGGATCGCTTCGGGGCCGGCCCAAACCGGCGCCGACACGATCGCAACGACCATGACGGCGGCCACCAGGGCCATGGCGATGCTCGCCGGGTTCGGATGCTCCAGCAGGCGCGACACGCGGCTGATCAGCAGGATCGCCGCCAGCGTCGTGGCGACCACCGTCACGATCGCCTGCGGGGTGCCGTCGAGGAGCAGGGCTGGGTCGTAGGCCCAGATGAACGGCAGGATGAACGCCATCGAGGCGAAGCGCATGCCGATCCAGCCGGTGCTCCACATGCCGGCCCGGGCGAGGCTCGCCGCGACGAAGCTCGAGACGCACACCGGCGGGGTCAGGAAGGACATCACGCCGAAGTAGAAGATGAACAGGTGCGCGGCGAGCGGGGTCAGCCCCATGTCGACGAGCGACGGCGCGATGACGGTCGCCAGCACGATGTAGATCGCCGTCACCGGCATGCCCATGCCGAGGATGATCGACAGGATGGCGGTGAGCACCAGCATCGCGAACACGCCCCAGTTCGTGCCGACCTGCATCACGATGAAGGAGAGAGACTGACCGAGGCCGGACACGTTCATGACGCCGACGACCGCGCCGGCGCCGCCGGCGATGAGCACGATGGGGATCATCGACTCGCCGCCGCCGAGAACGAACGCGCGCCATTCGGAGTAGGTGCGGAAGCGGCCCATGACGATTGCCAGGACCAGCAGCGTGGCGCCGGCGGTGAGGGCGGCGGCCGCCGGTGCCATGTTTGCCCAGAACAGGAGATAGATCAGCAGGACGAGCGGCAGGACGAAGAACCAGCCGCGCTTGAAGACCGTGCCGATCTTCGGAAGCTCGCTGCGGGGCAGCCCGACGAGGCCGCGTCGCTCGGCGATGGCGTCCACCTGAACGAACAGGCAGATATAGTAGAAGATTGCCGGCAGGAGGGCGGCCAGCACGACTTGATAGTAGTCGATCTGCAGGAATTCGGCCATCAGGAACGCCGCGGCGCCCATGACGGGCGGGGCGATCTGGCCGCCGGTCGAGGCGACGGCCTCGATGGCCGCGGCCTGGGCGGCGGTGAAGCCGGTCCGCTTCATCAGCGGGATGGTGACGACGCCGGTCGACATGATGTTGCCGACGGGCGAGCCCGACACGCTGCCGAACAGGCTGGAGGCGATCACGGCGACCTTCGCCGGACCACCGCGCCGGTGGCCCATCATCGACATGGCGAGGTCGGTGAAGAAATTGGTGGCGCCGCCGACCTCCATCAGCTTGCCCAGCACGATGAAGGCAAGGACGAGCGAGGCGACGATCGACAGCACGAGGCCCGGGATCGCACTGGTATCGGAGTAGAGGTACATGATGACGCGTTCGGGCGGCAGCTTGTCCGCCTCGAACGGTTGCGGCAGCACCCAGCCAACGAAGGCGTAGGCGATCAGCACCCAGACGAGCACCGCGATGCCCGTCCCGCAGACCTTCCGCAGGGCCTCCAGCATCAGCACGATGCCGAAGATGCCCGGCACGAACTTCTCGGGCGTGGTGCCCATGAAGTCGAAGAGCCAGCCCTCGAAGTTGTAGGACATCCAGCTCCAGCAGCCGATGGCGGCAAGGCCGAAGACGACCTCGATCAGGCCGGCCTTCTTGCCATACGGCTTCTGCAGGAATCCGGCCGCCACGGCAACGCCGAGATAGGGCCCGAGCCATTCCGAATCGACGAGGTTGATGCCCAGCCGCAGGGGCAGGTCCATGGCCCAGCAGATGCCGCCGATCAGCAGATAGGCGTAGTAGAGCTTGAGAAGGCCTGACGTGACGCGCGACATGAACGGGGTGCCGAATATTCGTCACCGCCCCCCAGGGAGCGGGAGATCACAAGCTTGGAAAACCCGGGCAGCGGCGCGCTCTGCGGCGGCCTGCTGCCCGGATGGGTGGTGTGAGCGAAGCTTCTATTGCTTCAGGAACGCCGCCTGCTGAGCGTCGAGTTCCGGCGTCCACAGGCCGATCTCCTTGAAGTAGCGGATCGCGCCGTCGTGGAACGGATGGCTGAGCTTCTCCGGCACCATCTGCTCGGGCTTCATGCCACGCAGCGCCGGCACGGCCTTCTGCATGTCAGCCCAGTTCTCGTAGGTGGTCTTGACCACCTCGTAGATGTCGTCGGCGTTCGCGTGGACGCCGGTGTTCAGGTAGGAATCGTAGATGGCGACCTTGGTCGGCTCCGTCACGCCGACCGAAGCGGGTCCCGGCTGCATGATGCCGACATGGAAGCTCGGCAGCGCGTTGACGGGGCCGTCGTCCGGACCGAGCGCAACGACCCGGGTGCCGCCGGGAATGGCGGCATCGGCCTCGCGGTGCGACGGGATGCTGAGGATCGAGGCGCTGACGTCGACCCGGTCTTCGGCGAGGGCCGCGAGCGCCGACGGCACGTTGGTTTCTGCAACCGCGGTCACGTCTTTCTCGGTCAGGCCCGCCGTTGCCAGGAGCGCGCGGTTGACGTCGTCGAACAGGGCGAGGGTGCGGTAGCTGGTGATGACCCGCTTACCCTTCACGTCGGCGACGGTCTTGATGTCGGAGTTGGCGCGCGCGATGAACGAGTACTTCGCCTGGGCGATCACCAGCACGGCCCGGATGTTGCCCATCGCCTGCGGATAGGGCTCCTTGCCGAGCAGGGCGGCATTGGAGTCGAGACCGGAGTTGATGCCCAGGAACACCTCGCCGCGGTGCAGCTGCGGCAGATACTGCGAGGTGCCGCCGTGCGGCCGTGCGGTCGACGGAATGCCCGTCTTATCCTGGATCAGGGTGGACAGTGCGGTCCCAAGCTGCGCGTAAAGCGTCCCGGCCGGGCCGGTGGCAACCGTGATGCGGTCCACCGATATCTCGGCGGATGCCGCCTGGCCGAACGCAATGCTCATCGCGGCCGCCGCGACAAGTGACCTGAAGACGGATCTCGTCTGTGTCGACATGATTTTTCCCCTCGCGCTTCATCCCTGATCGCCGGCCGTCTCAAGGCAGCCGCATCCCCAGTGACGGGGATGTCGATGTCAGATCAGGGACCCTTATATAGGCAGCACGGTACGTAGGCCGATCTTGCCGGTCAAGGGGGAAGCCCGGCGATATTTCAGGCAGTCGCCGGCGCGACCCCCTTGCGGGCCGGCGGTCCAATGAAGCCGGAATGTCCGCCGCCGCCCGAGGTTGTGCGGTGGAGCTTGAGCTACGGCTGGCTGCCGTGTCCTGCGTGTCTCATTTCAGCAGTTCGGCCTGCTGTGCGTCATGCTCAGGGGTCCACAGGCCGATCTCGCGGAAGTAGCGGATCGCACCTTCGTGGAAGGGATGGCTGATCCGCTCCGGCATCATCTGCTCCGCGGTCATGCCACGCAGCGCCGGCACGGCCTTCTGCATCTCTCCCCAGTTCTCGTGGGTCATCCTGGCGATTTCATAGATGTCGTCGGCATCGGCGTGGACGCCGGTGTTCAGGTAGGAATCGTAGATGGCAATCCGCGTCGGCTCGGCGACCCCGACGCTGGCGGGTCCCGGCTCGATCATCCCGACATGGAAGCCCCGGAGGCCGTCGATCGGAGCCGGATCGGGCCCGAGCGCGACGACCCGGGTGCCGCCGGAGATGGCGGCATCGGCCTCGCGGTGCGCGGTGATGCCCAGGATCGCGGCGGTCACGTCGACCCGGTCTTCCGTCAACGCCTTGATGGCCGAGGGCACGTTCGTCTCGGCGACGGCGATCACGTCGTCTTCGCTCAGGCCGGCGGTGGCGAGGATCGCCCGGTTCACGTCGTCGAAGAGGGCAAGCGTGCGATAGCTCGTGATGACCCGCTTGCCCTTCACGTCGGCGATCGTCTTGATGCCGGAATCGGCGCGGGCGATGAAGGAATAGTTGGCCTGGCCGATCACCGACACGGCGCGGATGTTGTCCATCGCCTGGGGATACGGCTCCTTGCCGGAATAGGCAGCATTGGCATCCAGGCCCGAATTCATGCCGAGGAGCACCTCTCCGCGGTGCAGCTGCGGCAGATACTGCGACGTGCCGCCATGCGGACGGGCCGTCGAGGGAATGCCGGTCTTCTCCTGGATGATGGTCGTGAGCGCGGTGGCGATCTGGGAATAATAGAGCCCCGCCGGACCGGTGGCGATGGTCAGCCGGTCGACGGACAGCTCCGCCGATGCGGTGCCGGCGAGGGCCACGCTCATCGCCAGACCGGCGACGACCGAACGCAAGACGGACTTCGTCTGCAATTTCATGGAAACGTCCTCCCCTGTGGTTTCCTCCCCTGTCTGTCGGCCGTCTCGCGGCCACATCCCCGTTTGCCGGGGTGTACTTTTCAGATCAGGGTCCCTTATATCTTGCAGCCTACGAACGCGGTTCAGGCCCGTCAAGGACGGGATCGGCGAACCGATGTGCAGCGAAAAGATCCCTGGAGGGCGGGCGTGGTCTGCGAAGCCGAGATGGAAGTCTGGCGCGGCAGCGTGAACAGCTGGGAATGCGACCAGATGGGGCACCTGAGTGCGCGTTACTACAACGCCCTCGTGCGGCAAGGACTGGTCGCCGTCGCCGCGAGGCTGGGTCTTGCGGGTGCGTTCCGTGCCGATGCCGGCGAGACGCTGATCGTCACCGAACAGCATCTGCGCTTTCTGCGGGAGGCGCGGCTGTCGGCGCCGCTGCACATGACGGCCGGTGTGCTGTCCGCGAGCGACGACAGCATGGTCGTGCAGTTCCTGCTGCGTCACAGCCGGTCCGGGGATCTTGCCGCGACCATGCGCACCACCGTGGTGCTCGCCGACGCGGCCACCGGCGCGCCCCGTCCGCTGCCGGGCGCCGTGCGGCGCGAGGCGGAAACGCTGACCATCACCGTCCCGGAGAAGGCCGAGCCGCGCAGCGTCTCGCTGGATCCGGTCGAGACCATGGCCGCGCCCGCCGCAGCCGACAGGCTCGGCCTGATGTGTGCGAGCCGCGGTGCCTTCGGCGTCGAGAGCTGCGACGTGTTCGGCCGATTGCGGCTGGAGGGGTTCCTGGCCGCGGTGACCGACGGGATGCCGCTTGTCGGCCCGACGCTTCGCGGCGATCTCGCCTCTTATCTCGACATGCCGGCCGAGCGCATCGGCGGGGCGATGATCGAGTATCGGCTGCTCTATCACCGTTATCCGCGGGCAGGGGACCGCTTCGAGCTGCGCTCCGGCCTTGCCGGCTTCGACGCCCGGACCATGCGCATCGTGCACTGGCTGATGGATCCGGAGACCGGGCAGCCGTGGTTCTCCGGGGAGGGCGTCACGGTGTCGTTCGATCTGGAGGCGCGCAAGGCGCTGTCGATTCCGGCCGAAGCGCAGGCGGCCATGCAGGAGATCGTTGCCCCAGGGCTCAGGCTCTGACGCGGCTTCCGCACCACTCGCTGGGTGGGGGCGAGGAGCCGCCCCCGACCGGTCTCAGGTGACCTTGAGGCCCATCAGGCCGGCGATCAGGTTGCGTTGCATCTGCGAGGAACCGGCCGCGATCGTCGCCGAGCGCGCGTCGCGGTAGTGGCGTTGCATCGGGAACTCCATCGAGTAGCCGAACGCCCCCATCACCTGCATGCCCGTGTTCGCCACCTTGGCGTAGGTCTCCGACGAGAACAGCTTGGCCATGGAGATCTCGGCGAGGGCGTCCTCGCCGACGGACACCTTCCAGGCCGCCTGCCACATCAGGGCGCGGGCGGCTTCCACCTCGGTGCGCATGTCGGCGATCATATGGGCGATCGCCTGGTTCGACCCGATCGGCTTGCCGAACTGGGTGCGTTCCTTCGCGTAGGCCGTCGCCAGGTCCACCACCGCCCGCGCGGCGCCGCAGTTGCCGGCGGCCGAGACGATGCGCTCCACCTGCAGCCCGGACAGGATGCAGTTCCAGCCGCCGTTGACGCCGCCGACGATCCGGTCGTCGTCGACCTTCACCCCGTCGAAGCGGATCTCGTAGGTGCCGGTGGCTGTGCGCCCGAGCATGTCGAGCTTCTTCAGCTCCACGCCCGGCGCGTCGTTGTCGATCAGGAAGAGCGACATGCCCTTGCGGTGCGACACGCTGGGGTCGGTCTTCAGGTAGACGTTCAGGAGGGTGTTTTCGACGCCGGCGCCGGTCGACCAGAGCTTGGTGCCGTCGACCACCCAGACGTCGCCGTCCTTTCGGGCGCTGGTGCGCATCGCGCCGACGTCGGAGCCTGCGTCGGCTTCGGAGATCGAGATCGCCATCCTGAGGTCGCCGGACATGATCGGCGGCAGGAAGCGCGCCTTCTGCTCCGCCGTGCCCTTGCGCGCGATGTTGAGCCCGCAGAACACCCCGCCGGCATAGGCCATGTAGAAGTCGGCGCTCGTGTAGGCGATCTCCTCGCCGACGATGGCGAGATCGATGACCGAGCCGCCGAGGCCGCCATCGGCCTCGGCAAAGGGGAGCGAGAACAGGCCGGCCTCGGCCCATTCCCGGTGCAGCGCGTAGGGATAGCTGCCTTCCCGGTCGTGCCGGGCGACCATGTCGGGCGGCGCGTGCCGGTCCATGAGCTTGCGGACGCTGTCGCGCAGCATCCGCTGCTCTTCGGAGAAACCCAGATCCATTGAACGCTCCCCTGACGCGGCCGCGTCAGCTTTCGCTGACGAGCTTGACGTCGAGATAGGCGTCGAGCCCCTCGCTGCCGCCCTCGCTGCCGTAGCCGCTTTCCTTGACGCCGCCGAACGGCGTTTCCGGCATGTTGATGAGGAAGTTGTTGATGCCCAGCATGCCGGTCTCGACCTGCTCGCCCAGCCGGATCGAATTCGCGCTCGACCGGGTGAAGGCGTAGGCCGCGAGGCCGTAAGGGAGCCGGTTGGCTTCGGCGATGGCCTCGTCCACCGAGCTGATGCGCCGGATGACGGCCACCGGTCCGAACGGTTCCTCGTTCATGATGCGGGCGGTGTCCGGAACGTCCGCGATCACCGTCGGCTGCCAGAAGAAGCCCTGGTTGGAGCCGCGCTCTCCGCCTGCCACGACGCGCGCTCCGACGCCGACCGCATCGGCGGTCAGCGCTTCCATCGCCGAGACCCGGCGCGGGTTCGCCGTCGGCCCCATCTGGGCGCCGTCGCTGACGCCGTCGGCGACGGTGAGGCCCTGCGCCTTCTCGGCGAACGCGTCGACGAAGTCGTCGTAGACGCGGTCATGGACGTAGAAGCGGGTGGGGGAGATGCAGACCTGGCCGGCGTTGCGGAACTTCGATGCCGCGCTTGCGGCCGCCGCGGCGGTCGGGTCGGCGTCGTCGAGCACGAGCACCGGCGCGTGACCGCCGAGCTCCAGCGTCGTCCGCTTGACGCCGTCGGCGGCGAGCCGGCCGATCTCGCGCCCGACCGCCGTCGAGCCGGTGAACGACACCTTGCGGATGATCGGCGAGGCGATCAGGTAGGTCGAGATCTCGGACGGATTGCCGGTGACGACGCTGAGGACGCCGTCCGGCAGACCGGCCTCGGCAAGCGCCTGGGCGATGGCGAGCATCGTCCCCGGCGTCTCTTCCGCCGGCTTGATGATGCAGGTGCAGCCGGCCGCCAGCGCCGCGCCGACCTTGCGGGCCGGGATCACGGCGGGGAAGTTCCACGGCGAGAAGGCCGCGACGGGGCCGACGGGCAGCTTCAGCGTCAGGAAGCGGGTGCCGGGCGCGCGCGACGGGATCACCCGGCCGTAGGCGCGCCGGCCTTCCTCGGCGTACCAGTCGAGGATGTCGGCGGCGGCCGAAACCTCCATGCGCGATTCGGCAAGGACCTTGCCCTGTTCGAGCGTCATGGTGAGGGCGATCGCCTCCAGCCGCTCGCGCATGATCGACGCCGCCTTGCGCAGGATCTGGGAGCGCGCGAGGACCGGGGTCGCCTTCCAGGCCGGGAAGGCGCGCGCGGCGCCCGAAAGCGCGGCATCGAGATCGTCGCGCGACGCCATCGGCAGCCGGGCGAGCGTCTCGCCGGTGGCCGGATTGACGACGAACCGCTCGCCCGCGCCGCTGCCTGGCACCAGCTTGTTGTCAATGAACAGACCGAGGTCCGGATAGCCGGAATGGGACATGGTCAGACCTTTCTTGTTGCGAGAACGTCCAGGATCCGGACTCCTTCGCCGGCAGGGTAGATGGCCAGCGGGTTGATCTCGACTTCCACCAGCGACGGGTCGGCGAGAAGCATCCGGCCAAGCCGGTCGAGCGTGTCGACGACGGCATCGACGTCGAGCATGGCGCCGCCGCGATACCCATGGAGGAGGGGCGCCCCGCGGAGCTTGTCGATCTCGGCGCGGATGCGCGCCTTCGAGAGCCCGGCCGGGAACATCCGGATGTCGTGCATCAGTTCGGTGAACACGCCGCCGAGGCCGGCGATCACCACCACGCCCCACGCCGGATCGCGGCGGGTGGAGACGACCATCTCGAGCGCGAACCGCGGCGCCATCTCCTCCACGAGAATGCCGTCGCACGGTATGCCGGGAGCGGCCCGTGCGACGGCACCCTCGATGTCGGCGAAGGCGGATCGGATCGCGGCGTCGTCTGCCAGGTCGAGCTTCACGCCGCCGACGTCGCTCTTGTGGGAGATCGCCGACGCCTGCACCTTGAGCGCAACCGGTGCGCCGATGTCCTTGGCGATCGCGACGGCTTCCTCGGGGTTCGCAGCCAGACGACCGCGTGGCACGGCAAAGCCGGCCTCATGCAGCACGGCCTTGCCCTGGTACTCCGGCAGCATGTCGGCGGACCCGGCGGGGGAGAGCGCTGCCGGCGCAGGCAGGTCGTCGACGAAGTCGAGCTTCGCCACGTTGGCGAGCGCCCGCATCACCCGTTCCGGCGAACGGAAGAACGGCACGCCCGTTGCGCGGATATCGTCCATGAACTCCGCCGGCATCGGTAGCTCGTCGGCGAGGAACACCAGCGACACCGGCTTTTCGGCGTTGGCGAGCACCGGGCGCAGCGACTTCCACTTGGCCATGACCTGCTGCGGGGCCCCGCCCATTGCCGCCACCAGCAACGCATCGATGCCGGGGTCGGCGAGCATCGCCGCCGACGTGTCTCCGAACAGGCTCGGCTTGCTCATGCCCATGGCGGTGATGTCGAGGGGGTTGTCGATCACCGCGAAGTCCGGCAGCACCTCCGACAGCGCCTTGCCGGTGTCCTCGCCAAGCGTCGGCAGCGGCAGCCCGATGGTTTCATTGAAGTCGAGGCAGAAGCCGCGGACCGCGCCGGAATTGGTCATGATGCCGAGCCCCTCGACCCGCGACTGCGGATAGCGGTGGCGGAGCACCGTGGTGTCGAAGAGCTCGTCGAAGCTGTCGGCCAGCGTGACGCCGCAGGCGCGGACGAAGGTTTCCATGACGGTGTGGTCGCCAGCCATCGCGCCGGTGTGCGACTGGGCAGCCTCGCGGGACCGCTCGCTGCGGCCGGGATGCATGAGCACGATGGGCTTGTCGAGCGCCCACGCCCGTCGCGCGCACGCCATGAAAAGGCCCGGGTCGCGGATCTGTTCGACGAACACCGCGAACGACCCGACCGACGGATCGTCGACCAGAGACGTCATCACCTGCTCCGCCGCGGTGACCGCCTCGTTGCCGGTCGAGATCGCATACGCGACGGGGACGGCGCGGCTGCGCAGCGCCTCGCGGATGTTGCCCGTCATCGCGCCGCTCTGCGCGATGACGGCGACGCCGGTGCCGGAGGCGACCTTCGGCGAGATCCGCTCGAAGGTCATCGGCACGCCGTCGACGAAATTGGTGAAGCCGAGGCAGTTGGGGCCGAGGAGGGCGATGCCGGCCTCCTCGGCGATCCGCGCCATCTCGGCCTGGGCGCGGATGCCTTCCTCGCCCAGCTCGGCAAACCCGGAAGCGAACACGACCACGCCGCCGACGCCGCGTTCGGCACAGTCGGCGACCGACTGGGTGACGACGCTTGCCGGGACCACCAGGGCGACCAGATCGATGCCGGACGGAAGCTCAGCGATCGAGCGCACGCAGGGGCGCCCGTCGATCTCGTCGTGCTTGCGGCTGACCAGGTGCAGCGGCCCGTCGTAGGCGAACGTGGCGAAGTTCGAGAGCACGTTGTTGCCGAGGCTGAAGGGCTCCGGCGACGCGCCGACGATCGCGATCGAGCGCGGATGCAGCAGCCGGTCGATGCTCGAACGGGATACACTCATAAGTAACGGACGCCTTGAGCACGATGGCCGGGACCAACGCGATCCGAAGCCATCCGGGTGATCGGTTCCAACGGGTTCAGGCAGGCGGAGGGCGGTGGACCGCCTTCCGAGGCGCTGGCGCCTCTATCGATCAGACGGACGCATCTGGCCGATGTGAAATGGCTCCGGGACCAACAGCGCGAGCACTTTCATTTCGTTCAGATCGCTTCGCCCTGCACGGGAGAGGCTCTGGCTCACGATGGCTTCCGGTCTGATCGACCTGAAGCCATCGCGTCCGATTCCAGTCTCCCAGAGCGGGATGCGGGCGGATGGCCGGTCTCCACCTGTCCGCATCCGGCGCTAGCGCTTGCGGTCGTAGGACTGCAGGCCCGGACGGTACGATTTGTCGTCGAGGAACTGCTGCATCCCCTTCTGGTCGCCGCGCTCCGGATCGCGGTGCTTGGTCTGGTCCGACTTCGCCATCAGATACTCGAGCGCGGTGTCCCACGACATCGTCTTGACGTGGTGATAGGCGGTCTTGGCGGAGCGGAGGACGAACGGGTTCTTCTCCTTCAGCGTGTCGGCGAGCTTCTTGGTGCGTGCGCGGAGCTCGGACGCCGGCACGGCCATGTTGACCACCTTCATTTCGGCCGCCTGGGTGCCGGTGAAGGTCTCGCCCGTCATGATGTAGTACATCGCGTCGCGCTGGCTCATCACCTCGGCGAGCGACTTCGTCACGATGCCCGCGGGGATGATGCCCCAGTTGATCTCCGAGAGGCCGAAGGTCGCATCCTCGGAGGCAATGGCGAGGTCGCAGCCGATCAGCACCTGGAACGCGCCGCCGAAGCACCAGCCGTTGACCATCGCGATGGTCGGCTTGGGGAAGTACATCATGCGGCGCCACTGCCATGCGGCATTGGCCCGGTAGAGCCGTTCGCGGTCGAGCGGCGGGCCGGCATCGGGCTCGCGGAAATACTCCTTCAGGTCCTGGCCGGCGGAGAACGCATCGCCCGAACCGGTGATCACGACCACCTGGACCGCGTCGTCCTCCTCGATGGCGTCGAGGACGGCGTTCATCTCCCAGACGATGCCGGGATTGATGGCGTTGCGCTTGTCGGGCCGGTTGAGCGTCACCCAGGCAATGCCGTCCTCGATGTCCACCAGGACGTTGTCACCCCATCCGGTCGCGCGATCCTGATCTGAGGGGCGCATTTCCCCCGGGTTGCCTGTCATTTTCCGGCTCCTTGAGCTAAACACTGAACGTGATGCTTAAATAAGGGGCCCTGATATTGTCAAGCGATGCTGATGGCCGGCCCGAGCGCATTTCGCTCCGGCCGCGGACAATGTATCTGCTGAACCAGGCGAACCAGGCGGTGCGCTCCCAGCTCGAGCAGGCGCTCAGGGGGATGAGCCTGACGGGGATCCAGTACACCGTGCTGTCGATCGTCGGTTCGCGGAACGGGATCTCGTCGGCTGAGCTTTCGCGCCGGTTTTTCGTCACGCCCCAGACAATGAACGAGATCGTCACCGGCCTCGAGAAGCGGGGGCTGCTGCAGCGCGCGGCGAGCGCCGAGAACAAGCGGATCCTGACGGCATCGCTCACCGGCAGCGGCGAGGAGACGTTGAAGGAGTGCGACAGGATCGCCGACGAGATCGAGAAGTCGGCCTTCGCGGACATGTCCGAAAAGGACTTCAACGATCTGCGGCGGATCCTGCGCGGACGGCTGGTCTCGCTGCGCGGCGGCTGACGCGCCCGTCCAGGAGTTTCCATGATGAAGGAGCAAGCATGAGTGTGACGAACGACGTCCGCGCGCTGACGCCACCCGACCTGGCGGCGCGCAAGGGCGGGACACCGCTGGTCTGCCTGACGGCCTATACGACGCCGATGGCGCGGCTCGTCGATCTCCATTGCGACGTGGTCCTGGTGGGCGACAGCGTCGGCATGGTCCTGCACGGTCTGGAGTCGACGCTCGGGGTGACCCTCGAGATGATGATCATGCACGGGAAGGCCGTACGCCGCGGCCTGTCCCGCGCGCTGCTGGTGGTCGACATGCCGTTCGGCAGCTACGAGGAGGGACCGGCCCAGGCCTTCCGCAATGCGGCCAGGCTGATGGCGGAAACCGGCTGCGCAGCGGTGAAGATCGAGGGCGGCGTCGCCATGGCGGAGACGGTGCGGTTCCTGAGTGCGCGCGGCGTTCCGGTCATGGCGCATGTCGGATTGACGCCGCAGGCGGTGAACACGTTCGGCGGTTACAAGGTGCAGGGGCGCGGCGAAGCCGGTGAACGGGTCCTGCAGGACGCTGTCGCGGTGGCCGATGCCGGCGCCTTTGCCGTGGTCCTCGAGAAGATTCCGGCGCCGCTGGCGCGCCGCATCACCGAGCGCCTGACGGTCCCGACGATCGGCATCGGGGCGTCGGTCGATTGCGACGGACAGGTGCTGGTGATCGACGACATGCTCGGTGCCTTCACGGACTTCAAGCCGAAGTTCGTGAAGCGCTATGCGGCGGTCGGAGACGCCGCATCGACCGCCATCGAAGCCTATGCCGCAGACGTTCGGACGCGCCGGTTCCCGGCCGAAGAGCATGTGTTCGGCGATGCTCCGAAGTCCGCCGGACAGGGAGACGCCGCATGAGCGTGCGCATCGTCCGTTGCGTGGCGGATCTTCGGGCCGAGGTCGCCGGCTGGCGGCAGGATGGATGCCGGGTGGCGGTCGTCCCCACGATGGGCGCCCTTCATGCCGGGCATCTGAGCCTCGTCGAGGCGGGGCTGCGCACCGCGGACCGGGTGATCGTCACGCTCTTCGTCAATCCCAAACAGTTCAACAACCCGGGCGACCTTGCCGCCTACCCGCGTACGGAAGACGATGACGCCCGCAAGGTCGCGGCCGCCGGCGGCCACGTTCTCTATGCGCCCGATGCGGGCGAGATGTATCCGGCGGGCTTCGCCACCACCGTCTCGGTTTCGGGCGTGACGGAGGGGCTGTGCGGCGCCTTCCGGCCTGGCCATTTCGATGGCGTGTCGACGGTCGTCGCCAAGCTGTTCCTGCAGACCGGTGCCGACGCCGCGATGTTCGGCGAGAAGGATTTTCAGCAGTTGCACGTCGTTCGCCGCATGGCGCGCGATCTCGACATCCCCATCGAGGTGATCGGCTGCCCCACCGTGCGCGAGGCCGACGGGCTGGCGATGTCGTCGCGGAATGGCCGGTTGTCGGCAGCCGAGCGGGCGATCGCGCCCCGGCTGGCTGCCGCCCTGGTGGACGCCTCCTCCCGCCTCGCCGCGGGCGAGCCGGCCGGCCCCGTCCTTGCCGCGGCCCGGACGGCGATCGTCGCCGGCGGTTTTCGCGAGGTGGAGTATCTGGAGCTGCGCGCCGAGGACGATCTTGTGCCGCTCGACGAGGTCGACCGCCCGGCGCGCCTGCTGGTGGCCGCCTGGCTGGGCGACGTCCGCCTCATCGACAACGTGGGGGTCGGGTCGGCGTCCGGCAGGTAGCGGCTCTCTGCGTTGCGTGAACCACCTCGTGCTCTCGCACCCACTTCAGGATGGAGAGCGCGGGGGAGATCTGCGGAAGGCGATCTGCAGCGCGATCACCACGACCTCGCGTGGCAGGAACCGGCGGATGCTCCGGAAGGCGGTGCTCAGCGGGATGGCCTCGCCGGCGACCTGCTTGACCACGAATGCACTGATCCCGACCGGTGGCGTCAGCACGCCGGACAGAGGTTCGGCGTCGCATCCATCAGATCACTCCTTTTGAGCGCAGCGCCGCGATGCGGTCAGGGTCGATGCCGACGGCGCGCAGGATTTCTTCCGTATCGGCGCCGAGCTCGGCGGGAAGGTGCTCGGGGTGCGTGCTCTTGCCGTTCGCCTTGAAGCTCATGGCGGGAACGTGGATGGGGCCATCATGGCCGTCGAGCCGGATCTCGCTGGTGAGGCCGCGGGCGCGAACCTGGGGCTCGGCCAGCACCTCGTCGAGGCCTCGGACCCGGGCAGCCGGCACGGCGGCCCGATCGAGGACCTGTTCCCATTCCGCGGCCGGCCGGGAGAGGAAGGTATCCTGCAGCGTCCGGCGCAGGCTGGCGAAATTTTCGCCGCGGGCGGCCTCCTCCTGCCAGCGCGGATCCTGCAGGATGTCGCCTCGGCCGATCGCCTGGCACAGATTGCGGAACTGGACGTCGTGGTTGGCGGCCAGCATCAGCATGCCGTCGGCGGTGTCGAAGGCGCCGGAGGAGGGGCTGGCGCTCCACGCCTCGTTGCCGTTCTGTGCCGGCGTCCAGCCGGTCGTCAGGTGCTGGCTCATCAGGGAGGCCATCAGCATCAGCGCCGTGTCGAGCATGGCGACGTCGATCTGGACGGCCTCGCCGGTGCGGTCGACCTCCCGGAGGCCGGCCATCACGGCCATTGCGGCGTTCATGCCGGTGGCATAGTCGACGTACGGCGCGCCCACCTTGGTCGGGCCGCTGCCGGGCTGGCCGGTGGTCAGCATGATGCCGCACATGCCCTGGATGACATGATCGTAGGCGGGCCGGTGGCTGAGAGGACCGTCCTGGCCGTAGGCGGAAATCGAGCAGTAGACGACTCTGGGATTGAGCGCGCGCACGGCATCGAAGCCAAGACCCAGCCGGGCGGCGACACCGGGCTTGAAATTCTCCACGAAAACATCGGCCGTGGCGGCGAGGGTGCGCGCGAGCTCAAGGCCTTCGGGCGTCTTCAGGTTCAGCGTGACGGACTTCTTGCCGGCATTGTGGGTCAGGAAGCCCAAAGCCATGTGGCGTTCGGCAAGCTCCGGCAGGGCGCCGCCGACCCGAGTCCAGTCGCCGGTGCCGGGCTGCTCGATCTTCAGGATCTCCGCACCCATCAGCGCCAGTTGATAGGTCGCATACGGTCCGGCCAGAACCTGGCTGAGGTCGAACACTCGAATACCGTCGAGCGGCTGGAACATGGCGGCCTCTCCGCTTCAATTCTGGAAAGCCGCGGGCCGGGCGGCCCGCGGCGCGACTCGCCGGCCTACTGGATGAGGCCAGCCCCCTTCATGATTTCCTTGTTCTTGGCGTAGGTGTCGCGCATCTCCGCATAGGCGGCGTCGACGCCCAGATACATGATCGGAATGCTGGCGGCCTGGGTGATCTTACTGAAATTGGGATCGGTTTCGGCCGCCTTCAGTGCCCCGGCCAGCTTGTCGAGGACCGGGCGCGGGGCACCCTTTGGCAGGAACAGCGTCGTGCGGGAATCCATGCCGAGCGCGAACCCGTCCTCCTCGATGGTCTTCACGTCCGGGTCGGAGGGATGGCGGAAGGTGGTCAGCGCGCTGATCATCTTCATCTGGTCGGGATACTTGTTGTGGATGCCGCCGGAGAAGGCGAGGACGACCTGGTTGCCGAGGATCGCGTTGATCATCTCGCTGCCGCCCTTGAGCGGCACGATGTTGGCCTTCAGCCCCTCCTTATTGGCGATCTCCTCCATATAGAGACGAGCCTCGGGGCTGAGCGCGCCGTAGCTGAAGCCGGGATTCTCCTTCGCCCAGGCAATGAACTCGGGCAGCGTGTCGAAGGGTGCGTCCTTCTGGGTCGCGAGGCCGACCTGATAGGCGGTGATCATGCCGGCGTATTCGAAGTCGTCCGGCGCGAAGTCCACCCGCTCCATGATGAAGGGGGCGGAATTGACCACGGTGTTGGAGTGGAAGAGCATCGTGTAGCCGTCGGGTGCGGCCTGGGTCAGCTCGCGTGCCGCCACCGCTCCACCGGCGCCGGGCTTATTGACCACGTTGATCGGTACGCCGAGCTGGTCCGACATCACCTTCGCGGCGGCGCGCGCCACGAGGTCGGTCTGCCCTCCCGGCGCGTAGCCGACCAGCATGGTGATCGGCCCCGTCGGATAGGCGTCGTCGGCGCCGGCCGGTACGGCAAGGCCGGCTGCGAGGGAAAGGGCGGCGAGGGCGCCAACAACGCCCCGTCTGGTCATGCGCTTCATCGATGTTCCTCCCATCAGATTTCGATTGTCGTGCTTTCGGATGAGCGTCCCGTGGCCCGTCTTCTGCGGGGCCTTGCGGCCGCCATCCGGTAGTTGCTGGCACCCAGCCACGCCACGGTCGCAACCGTCAGGATGACGAAGGCGACGGCGATCGGGTGATGGACGAGGTTGAGGGCGTCGTGGTTCAGGATCTGGAGCGACTGCCGGAACGTCAGCTCGAGGTTGGGTCCGATCACGAAGCCGATGAGAAAGGTCACAAACGAAAAATCGAGTTTCCTGGCAAAGAAGCCGAGGAGGGCAAAGAACAGCATCAGGTAGATCGAGAAGACGCTGTTGGTCTCCATGTAGGCGCCCACGCAGCACAGCAGCAGCACGCCCGGAATGATCAGGCGGAGCGGGACCTTGATGATCTGGGCAAACAGGCGCTGGCCGGTGTAGCCGATGACGAGCAGGATGACGCTCGCGCACAGCATCGCGGCGTAGACGTCGGCCACTAGCCGCGGCTGCTGCTTGAACATCAGCGGGCCCGGCGTCAGGCCGTGCAGGATGAAGGCGGCGATGAGGATGGCGGCAATCACGCTGCCGGGGATGCCGAGCGCGAACAGCGGAATGAGGCTGGACGGGACCACGGCGTTGTCGGCGCTTTCCGCGGCGGCGATGCCCTCGATCATGCCCGTGCCGAATTTCTCGGGCGTCTTCGAGGCACGCTGGGTGGCGCCGTAGGAGAGGAAGGACCCGACGCTTGCGCCGAGGCCCGGCAGGATGCCGACGATGGACCCGATGAACGTTCCGCGGGCGATGACCGGCAGGCAGCGCCGCCATTCCGGCCCGGTCACGACCCGGTCTTCTCGGCGGGCCCCCTGGGTGATCCTGGCGGTCTCGTGGTCGAGGGCCCTGAGGTTGCCCGCCTGCACGACCATTTCGGCAACCGCCAGCATGCCGATTGCCATCGGCACCAGCGAGATGCCGTCGTCGAGTTCGAGCAGGCCAAACGTCATGCGGGGAATGAAGGTCTCGGTCTCCATCCCGATCGTCGCGAAGAACACGCCGAGCGCGCCGGCGATCAGCCCCTTGATCAGCGAGCGCCCGGAGAGCCCGCCGATGAAGGTCAGCGAGAACAGCAGGATCGCGCACAGCTCGACCGGCCCGATGAGAAGCGCGTACCTGGCGAGCGGCGCGGCCAGACCGATCAGCACGAGCGTCGATACGAAGTCGCCGATGACAGACGCGTAGAGGCCCATCTTGAGGGCCTTCTGCGCCTTGCCCTGGCGGGCGAGCGGGTAGCCGTCGAGGGCGGTCGGCGCCGACGACGGCTCGCCGGGGGTGTTGAGCAGAATGGCCGACACGGCGCTTCCGGCGGCGCTGCCCTTGGCGATGCCGATGAGCATGCCGAGCGCGGCCGGCGGACTGAGGTAGAAGGTCAGCGGGATCGACACCGCCACCCCGGTCGCCTTGCCGAGGCCCGGGAGCGCGCCGAGGACGTAGCCCAGCGTCACGCCGAAGGCGACCCAGAACAGCGTGAGGGGGTGGAGGACGTCCTGAAATCCGAGGAGGAGATGATCCATGGCGGGGCTACATGATCGCCGTGCCGAGGAGCTTGTAGAACAAGATCCACAAGGCGAGCAGGAACCCTGCCGGCATCAGCACGAGGACGACGGGGCGGCGTTCGCCGAGCGCGAACAGGGCTCCAAAGACCAGGGCCAGGCCCGCCAGGAGCGGCGAGGCGTATTCGAAAAGGAGGAGCGAGACCGCGAACACGCCGCCGATCTTCAGGAGGGCCCGCATCTCGTCCCAGGAAAAGGGTGATGGCGTCGCATCTCCCCCTTCGTGCCGCGACCGCCGGTTGAGGACGGTGAGCAGGACCGCCAGTGCGACGACGATCGTCATCATGATCTGCGGCACCAGGCGCGGCGACATCATGTCGGCGGGGCCCGAGTCGATCTGCCAGGGAATGACGCCGAACAGCATGACGAGCCCGAACAGGCTCAACAGCATCCCAGACACCACGTTGGCGCGTCTCATCCCGATCCTCCCTGCGCCCGATGCCGACGCTCATTCTTGCCGCGGCTGACGACCACGTGCCGCGAACGGCGGGCACGCCGTCGACCGCTTGAGGCGGGATCGCAGCGGGTCGCGCGGTGCGGCGGGGTGAACTTCTGCCACCCTCGACATCCATTCGTAGACCCCGAGGGATATCAGAAGTAGTCGAAAGTCTCTTGAACGTGATAAGCTTGGCTTATGCCTACTTCACCTCTGCATCTCGATCGTTTGCGCCTCCGCCATCTCCGGCTGCTCGAACTCATCCACACGCATCGCTCGCTGCGGGCGGTGGGCGTCGTCCTGAAGCTAACGCAGCCGGCGGTCTCGCAGATGGTGAAGGACCTGGAATACGCGCTGGGCACCGTCCTCTTCGAGCGCTCGGCGCGCGGGGTCACCTTGACGCCGGCCGGGGAACTGGCGCTGCAGCGTGCCCGGTCGGGGCTGGCCGCGTTCGACCACCTGGCCCAGGAGCTGCACGCCGAGCTCCCGCCGGTGGTGCGGGTGGGGACCAACCCGGCCGTGATGTTCCAGCTGCTCCCCGCCGCCATAGCCAGGCTCGAGGCCGGGGGCGCCCGGTTGCGGCTCAGCGTCCGGGCCGGGATGGTCAACGACATGTTGGAGGCGCTGTGGAGCGGCAGTCTCGACTGCTACGTGGGCCGGGTGGACTGGGATCGGTTGCCCGGAAACATGGTCGACGTGCTCCGCCTTGCACCGCTGACGGTCACCGATCTGGTGCTGGCCTGCTCCGTCACCCATCCGCTGGCCGATCGAACGGACCTGTCGGTCGGCGATCTCCTCGACTGGTCGTGGGCCCTGCCGTCCGCGGGGTCAAACAACCGCGTGGTCTTCGAGGCGGCGTTCCGCAATCTCGGCCTTGCCGGGCCGGTCCCGGTGGTGGAAGTCGAGTCGGATCCGAACGCGCTCATGCTGCTGGCACGCCAGGTCGGACTGCTCGTCTGCATTCCGCGGCTTGCCCTGGAGGCGGACGGCGCCAAGGATGCGCTGCGCGTGCTCGACCTGCCCGACCTGCGGCTGCCGCCGATCCAGGTGGGTTTCGTCACCTCCGCGCACAACGAGATGATGATGCCCGTCCAGACGTTCCGGCAGGCGCTGGTGGACGTCGCGGCAGAGCGCCCCTCCTAGCGCCTGCTCCGAGCAGATCGACGACTTTGGTGTATGAGAGGCGGCTCCGGAATCGATGCCCCGGCATGTCCCGTTTCGGCCGCTGCGATCTGGATGCAAATGCGCGCGGTGGTGCATGCGCGGAATTCTCATCCTGTGCTTCGGCGATCATTTCTGCTTATCACCTTGAAGAGAGTTTCGTCTCCTCGTGATGGCTTGGCGGAGGCTAGGTATGATCGCGGCAGGCAGGGGTGGATCCGGCCGCTTCCGGCGTTCCTTCATCAAAGCGGTATGAGAACAGGCATGGCGATGACGTTCGAGGATCAGGTCGCGATCGTGACCGGAGGGGGCAGGGGGCTTGGCCGCGGCTACGCGATGGCGCTCGCCGAGCGCGGCGCGCGCGTGGTCATCGCCGATCCTGGCGAGGATGCCGACACGACGGCCGAGGCGATCCGGGCGCGGGGCGGACAGGCGAAAGCCTGCAAGGTCGACGTCTCGGACTTCGGCGAGGTCGAGGCGATGGTCGCCGACGTCCTGGGCGAATGGGGGCGCGTCGACATCGCCATCAACAATGCCGGCATCCTGCGCGACCGCACCTTCGCCAAGCTGGATTTGGACGATTTCCGTGCCGTGATGGACGTCCACCTGATGGGGTCGGTGCATCTCACCAAGGCCGTGTGGCCGGCGATGCGTGCGCAGCAGTACGGGCGCGTGGTCTTCACCACCTCGTCGTCGGGCATGTACGGCATCTTCGGGCAGGCGAACTACGCCGCCGCGAAGGCATCGATGATCGGGTTGATGAACGCCCTGCACCTCGAGGGCGCGCGCGACGGCATCAGGGTCAACTGCATCATGCCGAGTGCGGCGACCAGGATGACCGAGGGACTGCTGAGCCCCGAGGCCGAGCGCCTGCTGGTGCCGGAGGCGGTCGCCCCCGGCGTGCTGTTCCTGGTGTCCGGCGAGGCTCCGTCGCGGATGATCCTGTCGGCCGGCGCCGGCGTCTTCGCGCGCGTCTGCATCACCGAAACGGAGGGCATCCTGCTCTCCGGCGAGGACCTGTCGCCCGAGACCGTGGCGGCGCGGTTCGACGAGATCGGTGACCGCACCGGCGAGCATGTGCTCAACTCCGGCTTCGAACAGGCCGAAAAGCTCACCGCCTCGGCCCTGCGCGCCAGCGCCCGCTGACCCCGACCGGGAAGGACAACCGCATGGACAGATCCGTCGTCATCGCCTCCGGCGTTCGCACCGCGATCGGCACCTTCGGGGGATCGCTGCGTGCCGTGCCGCCAACCACGCTTGCGGCCCTGGTGGCGCGCGACGCCATCGCGCGCAGCACGCTCGCGGCCGATGCGATCCAGCACGCGGTGTTCGGCAACGTCATCCACACCGAGGCGCGGGATGCGTATCTGGCCCGGGTCGCGGCGATCGAGGCCGGCGTGCCGGAGACGGTGCCGGCGCTGACCCTCAACCGGCTGTGCGGCAGCGGCCTGCAGGCCGTCGTCAGCGCCGCCCAGATGATCCTGCTCGGCGACGCCGACGTGGCGCTTGCGGGGGGCGCGGAGTCCATGAGCCGGGCACCGTTCGCCTCGGCCGATGCGCGCTTCGGCAAGCGGATGGGTGACGCGGCCCTGACCGACGTGCTTCTGGCCACGCTGCAGGGGCCGTTCGGCGAGGGCCACATGGGGGTGACGGCGGAAAACGTTGCCGGCGACTACGGCATCGGGCGCGACGAGCAGGACCGGTTTGCCGTGGAAAGTCAGCGGCGGGCGGCACGCGCCATCGCCGAGGGCCGCTTCGCGGAGCAGATCCTGCCGGTCGAGGTCGATGCGAAGGGCGGTCCGAGACCGTTCCTCGTCGACGAGCATGTCCGCCCGGAGACGGACATGACCTCGCTGGCCAAGCTCAAGC
Organism: Amorphus sp. MBR-141; assembly: GCF_053628695.1. Classification (NCBI taxonomy): domain Bacteria; kingdom Pseudomonadati; phylum Pseudomonadota; class Alphaproteobacteria; order Hyphomicrobiales; family Amorphaceae; genus Amorphus; species Amorphus sp. MBR-141. The sequence goes on along the minus strand of NZ_JBRJGW010000013.1, from coordinate 43,520 downwards.
CGGCCTTCGCCAGGGACGGATCGGTGACCGCCGGCAACGCCTCGGGCATGAACGACGGGGCTGCGGCGCTGGTGCTGGTGGAGGGCGGCTTCGCCGAACGGAAAGGGCTCTCGCCGCTCGGCCGGATCGTCGCCTACGGCCACGCGGGGGTCGACCCCGGACGGATGGGGCTCGGGCCGATCCCGGCGGTGCGGGCGTCGCTCGACCGCGCAGGCCTGTCGATCGGCGACATGGACGTCATCGAATCCAACGAGGCGTTCGCGGTGCAGGCCTGCGCCGTCGCCCGCGACCTCGGCTTTCCGCACGACCGCACCAACCCGAACGGCGGCGCCATCGCGCTCGGCCATCCGATCGGCGCCACCGGCGCGATCATCCTGGTGAAGCTCCTCTACGAGCTCCGCCGCGTCGGTGGTCGCTACGGCCTTGCCACCATGTGCATCGGCGGCGGGCAGGGGATCGCGGTGATCGTGGAACGCGAGGGGAACTGACCGCGCGGGCTTGCTCGGCAGGGGCTCATCTCAGCCCGTCGGCGCGATGAGGTGGCGCACAAGCCATTCGGCCACCAGGGCCGGTTTCGCGTGCCCCTCGATCTCGATGGTGACGGCCAGCGTCGCTTGGACCTGTCCGGGTGCGATCTCCTCGAAGGCCTGCAGGACGAAACGGCCGCGGATCCGGCCGCCCGAGGGCACCGGCGACAGGAAGCGCATCCGGTTCATGCCGTAGTTCACCGACATGACCACACCCGCCAGGGGCGGAAGGTCGGCCAGCATCTCCGACAGCATCGCGAGCGTCAGGAAGCCATGGGCGATGGTGCCGCCGAAGGGCGTCGTCTTCGCCCGCTCCGGATCGGTGTGGATGTACTGCCGGTCGCCGGTGCATGCGGCGAACTGGTCGATCTGCTCCTGGGTGATGTCGAACCAGCGGGAAACCCCGACCTCCTGGTCCAGCAGCGCCGCATAGTCGGTGAGCGAGATCGGCGTCATGGTCTCTGTCATGGCTTCTCGAAGCGCCGATTGCGAGCCAAGGGGCCCGGTGGAGCGACTTTGACATCTCGTGCCGGCTGCTGCGAGGCTAAGCACCAGCTGAGCAGTAAATGTCAAATGCAGTGGCATGCAGCCGTGGACGGGGCGAATCCCGACCCACCCGGATCCTGGCACATCTTGACCACGCCCGCTGCCGGCCACGGCGCGCCGCACGTCATGCGCTCGCGCGGCGCCCGAAACCATCGGTCTCCTGCAGGTGCTGGACGAGGTCCGACGCCAGGCCGGAGGCGTGCTTTCGCCTCGTGGCCTGAATGGGGGCTGTCGGGCTAATCCCGGGACAGCGCCACGACCGGATCGAGCTGGGAGGCGCTGCGGGCCGGGAGATAGCCGAACACGACGCCGATGGCCGTCGAGGTCAGGAAGGCGGCCACGATCGAGGTGTTCGAATAGACCATGCTGAAGCTGGTGCCGAACGCGGAGAACGCCACGCCGAAGCCCAGCGCCAGCGAGATCCCCAGCACGCCGCCGATCAGGCAGACCAGCACGGCCTCGATGAGGAATTGCTGCAGGATGTCGCTCTGCCGCGCCCCGACCGCCATGCGCACGCCGATCTCGCTGACCCGTTCGGACACCGAGACCAGCATGATGTTCATCACCCCGATGCCACCGACCACCAGCGAGATCACCGCGATCGCGGCGATCAACAGCGTCAGGGTCTGGGTGGTGGACGTTATCGTGTTGCGGATGTCGTCGGTGTTGAGGATGAAGAAGTCCTTGGACTTGTGGCGCAGCGTCAGGAACTGGGTGACGGCCTGCTCGGCGAGGTCCGACGAGGTGTCGTCGGCAACGCGGACGGTGATGGACCGCAGCGAGGTGCTGCCGAGGAAGCGCGCCTGAACCGTCTTGTAGGGCAGGTAGAGCTGCAGGTTGCTCGACGAGCCGAACCCGCCCTGCTGGGCCTGCATCACGCCGACGATGCGGCACGGCACGGAATCGATCAGGATCACCTTGCCCACCGGGTCCGTGCCGTCGGCGAACAGCGTCGACAGGGTGTTGTCGTCGATGACGACGTCCTGGGCCATCTCGCGCGAGGCCTTCTCGTCGAAGAAGCGGCCCTGGGCGAGCTTGGTGCCCTTCACGTCGAAATACTGCGCGCCGACGCCGTTCACCAGCGCGTTCGCCTCGAGGGTGCCGTAGCGCACCGTGCCGTTGGTCGACACGGTCGGCGTCACGCCGGCGACGTAGGGCTGGGTGGCGAGCGCGTCGGCGTCGGCCACCACGAGGGTCTGCACCTTGCCCGACCGCACGTCGCCGAAGCTCTCTCCCGGGAAGATTTCCAGCGTGTTGGTGCCGAGGCTCGAGATGTTGGCGAGCACCTTCTGGCGCGATCCTTCGCCAAGCGCCACGACGCTGACCACCGAAGCGATGCCGATGATGATGCCGAGCATGGTCAGGAAGGTGCGCAGCTTGTGCGCGCGCATCGACACGAGCGCCATCGACAGCGCTTCGCGCGCGCGGTCGGCCGCGGCGGCGAGGTGGCCGCCCCTGCGCCGGCGGCGTGACGGCGCCGGCTCGGCCGCCGCCGCTGGCGCCGCCTTCTCCTTGCGGGTGTCGGACACGATCTCGCCGTCGCTGATCTCGATGATGCGCTCGGCGCGGGCCGCGACGGCGGCATCGTGGGTGACGATGACCACCGTCTTTCCCTCCGCGTGCAGCTCGTCGAGGATCCGCAGCACCTCCTCGCCGGAGCTCTTGTCGAGGGCGCCGGTGGGCTCGTCGGCGAGGATCACCTCGCCGCCGTTCATCAGCGCCCGGGCGATGGAGACGCGCTGCTGCTGGCCGCCCGAGAGCTGGCCGGGGCGATGCCCGGTGCGCTCCGCCATGCCGAGCCGCGTCAGCAGGGCCTCGGCGTGTTCCGCGCGCTCGGCCGGCGAACGTCCGGCGTAGATCGCCGGCACCTCCACGTTGCCGAGCGCGGTCAGCTCCGCCAGCAGGTGGTAGCGCTGGAAGATGAAGCCGAAGTGCTCCCGGCGCAGCTCCGCCAGTTCGTCCGGATCGAGCTTGGAGGTCTCGCGGCCGGAGATCACGTAGCGGCCGGAGGTCGGCCGGTCGAGGCAGCCGAGAATGTTCATCAGCGTCGACTTGCCGGAGCCCGAAGTGCCGATGATGGCGACCATCTCGCCCCGGCCAATGACGAGGTCGACGTCCTTCAGGACCGCCAGCATGCGGTCGCCGGCGGGAAACTCCCGGCGCAGCTTTTCGACGACGATCAGCGGCTCGGCCACGGCGGTCAGAACCCCATCGGCGACGGCGGACCGCGCCTCCGGCCGCCGCTGCCGGAGCCTCCGGACGCGGCGGCTGCCAACTGGCCGGTGACGACCCGGTCGCCCTCAGCAAGCCCGGAGACGACCTCCGCCATGACGCTGTCGTTGAGGCCGATCTCGACGGTGCGGCTCTCGACCACGCCGTCGGACCGGAGGACCCGGACCTGATAGGTGCCGTCGGCGTTGCGGCTCGCCAGCGCCGCCGAGGGGATGGTGAGGGCATTCTCGGCCTGGCCCACCACGATGTGCACCTCCGCCGTCATGTAGGTCTTCAGCTTGCCGTCCGGGTTCGGCACGTCGAAGACGCCGTTGTAGTAGATCGCCGAGCTGGACGACGACGACGAAGAGGAAGAGGACGAAGAACTCGAGGAAGAGACCGCGCTGTCGCTGGTGATCGATTCCGGTGCCGGTTCGATCTGGGAAAGGGTCGCGTCGTAGCGGGTGTCGGGATCGCCCAGGATGGTGAAGTAGAGCGGCTGGCCCGGCGCGACCTTCACCACGTCGACTTCCGAAATCTCGGCCCGCACGGTCATCACGTCGAGCTGGCCGAGGATGACGATCGTCGGCGCCGACTGGGACGCGTTGACGGTCTGCCCTTCCTGCGTGACTACCCACAGCACGGTCCCGGCGATCGGCGCGGTGATGCGGGTGTAGTCGAGGTCGACCTTGGCGGTCTCCACCGCCACCTCCGCCTCGGAGATCTGCGCATCGAGCGCCGCGATCTGCGCCTTGGTGGTTGCCAGCGTCTCGACGGCCGCCTCGTATTCGTCGCGCGAGGTGGCGGTCTGCTTCAAGAGCCGCTCCTGCCGGTCGACCGACGCCTGGGCATAGGTGAGATTGGCGTTCTTCTCGTCGAGCTGTGCGCGCATGTTGGCGAGCTGTGCCTCGGCGGTCTTCAGCGCGTTTTCCTGCGTCACCGAATCGATCCGGGCGATCAGATCGCCTTCCGCGACCTCGTCGCCGACCTTGACGTCGACGGAGGTGACGCGGCCAGACACCTGGGCGCCGACGGCGACCAGCTTCGCCGGCTTCAGGGTGCCGGTGGCCAGCACCGTCTCCTCCAGGTCGCCATGGGTGACGGGCACGCTCAGGACCGTCGGGGCCTCGTCCGCGAAATAGCGCGGATAGAGCACCCATCCGGCGGCGCCGCCCGCGATCAGCAGCAGAAGCAATACCCAGAGGAGGCGCCCGCGGCGCCGTTTGCGCGTTCCCGCCATCACGAGCGTCCCGGCAGGATCGACAGCGGCCCCCGCCGCGGGGCGGATGCCGGCTGCAAGGCCGGCGCGATCGGCGGTAGCAGCGGCTTCGCCAGCCGCGGCCCGGTGGCCTCGTCGACCACCTCCGGCCTGGTCGCGTCGATGGTTCCGTTCCAGCCGCCCCCCAGCGCCTTGTTGAGGGCGATGTAGTCGGTCGCGATGTCCACCCGGCTCTGGATCAGGGAATCCTCCGCGGAATAGAGAGAGCGCTCCGCATCGAGAACCTCGAGGAAGCTCGAGGCCCCGGTCCGGTAGAGGGATTGGGAGAGCGATGCGGCCTTCCGGTACGACGCGGCCGAAGAGGCGAGTTTCTGTCGCCGGATGCGATCCTGGGCCAGCGCGACCACCGCATTCTCGACGTCTTCCAGCGCGGTCAGGACCGACGAGAAATACGTCAGGTAGTACTGGTCCCGCACCGCCTTCGCCGCGTCGACCGCCGCCTTCAGCTGGCCGGCATTGAAAACGGGAACCGACAGCGACGGGCCGAAGGACCAGCTGATCGTGGAGTTGTCGGCCAGATCGCCGATCTCCACGCCCGAGGTCGATATGGCGCCGGTGAGGCTGACGCTCGGGTAACGGGCTGCCTCGGCCTGGCCGACCCTGGCCGTGTACTGGGCGAACTGGCGTTCGGCGAGCCGCACGTCGGGACGGGTGAGAAGGATCTCGGCCGGGATGCCGGTCGGCACCGGGAGAGGGGGCGAGGGGATCGGCTGCGGCTTCTTCATGCGGCCGGCGACGGCGTTTGGCGCCTGGCCGAGCAGGATGCCGAGGCGGTGGACGGATTGCGCATAGGACGACCGCAGGGCGGGGATGTCGGCCTCGGTGCTCGACGACTGGCCCTCCGCGTTGGCGACGTCCAGGCCGGACGCGGTGCCCTCGCGGAACTTGGTGCGCGTCAGGTCTGCGGTTTCGCGCTGCGAGGTCGCCGTCCGCTGCGCCAGCGCCATCCGGGCCTGGTAGCCGCGCGCCATGACGTAGTTCTCGGCAATGTCGCCGATCAGCGTCAGAAGCGTGTTGCGCAGATCCTCCTCGGCGGCGTCGAGCCCGTATTTGGCCGCCTCGACGCTGCGGCGGTTGGCGCCGAACAGGTCGATCTCCCAGCTTGCGTCGAAGCCGGCCTGGTACTGGTCGAACGCGCCGCTGACGGTCACGTCGCCACCACTGGAAACGTTCGAGCCGTTCTTGGAGCGGGTGTAGGAGCCGGAGCCGTCAACCGAGGGAAACAGCGTGCCGACTTCCTGCCGGTAGGTCGCGCGCGCCTCGCGGATCTTCGCCTTGGCGGTGCGGACGTCCAGGTTGCCGGCGACGGCCTCGGCGATCAGCGCATCCAGCAGCGGATCGTCGAGCCGTTTCCACCACTCGGAAAGCTCCGGCGGCTTCGCCGTCGATACCGAGCCGATGCGGGTCCACTGGGCTGGAACCGGCAGGAGCGGCGTGCGGTAATCGGGGCCGACCGCGCAGCCCGCGACCCCCGCCGAGACCGAGACGACGAGCAGGAGCCGGCGGCACCTGAGCGGCGGCCTCGGCCGGACAGGCGAAGCCGATCGGAATGGTTGGCAAATCATGCCGGCCTGTGTCTCATCTTCGAAGGAACGTCCGGCTTGGCCGAGGCGGCGTCGGCCGCCGCCTGCCGGCGTTCGAACTGGGCATCGTCAGGTTCCTGCCGGGGCGAGGCTGGCGAGGCGGTGGACCGTCACCTGCGCTCTGCCGTCGGGGCCGCACCGCGCGCCCGCCTCCCGGGACCGGGCTCCGACGCCGGCGGGCCGGCATCCCTGCGAGACGTGGACCCGACGCTCCCTCTTTCACGAACTTACAGAACTTCCGGTGATCAAAATTTGTCCGTTGCGCGATGGCACCGAACCCTAGGAACGGACGAATGCGCGGCTGCCTACGCGGGGCCGGCGAGAAAATCGGAGGGCCGAGCGCGCGAGCATGGGCAGGGGCATGGCCATGGTCGTGAACTTCCCGGGTATCGGAGCGAGACACCCGGACCGTCCCGGATCGGTCCCGCGGAGGCGGATCGCGGCCTCGCGCGGCCGGAGCTCGGAACCGTGTGCCCGCTTTGCCCGCGTGCGGTGCGGCGCAGTCTGGTCCCACTCTGGGCAGCCGCCGGCACCATCCACGGTTCGCGCGCCTTGGAACCGGCCGGTGGTCTCAGAGCCGGTAGCCGACCCTGTGGGAGCCGCCGCGGGCTGGCCTCCGTCGGCGAACGCGCCATCGGACGGAAGCTTCAGCTGCATGCCGTGCACCTGCTGCAGGTCGATGTCGGCGGTGACCCGGCCGGCCGTGTCGGCGATCGGCATGATCGTGGCGCGCCGCGATCTATCCACCTCAATTGCGGGCCAGATCCCTTGACCGGCCGGGACTTCGCCGCTACCCACGCCGACAACGGAGACGTGGCCGAGTGGTCGAAGGCGCTCCCCTGCTAAGGGAGTAGATGGCAAAACCGTCTCGTGGGTTCGAATCCCACCGTCTCCGCCAGCATCTCGCTCACGGCAGCTTCACGTCGTTCGACGCCTCCGCGGGGGCGGCCGGTCGCAGTCGCGCTTCGGTCGTCGAGCTCGAATTTTGTTCGATCCTCTCCGCCGATCTCGCTCATCTGTCCATGTCGATGGCGTAGATGCGCTGATCCACCGGCCGGGCCAGCGACGCGTACAGGCGCTGGGCGTCCACATTGCTGGCTTCCGTCACCCAGTAGATCCGCTGCCAGCCATGCAGCCGTCCTTCATCGGCGACCGCCTGGATGAGCGCGCGCCCGATGCCGCGGCCGCGCGCCGCCGGCGCGACGAACAGGTCCTCCAGATAACAGACCTGCCGCAGCGAGAAGGTGTGCGGGTGCAGGATCGTGTGGGCGAGGCCGACGGGAAGCCCGGCTGCCGGCGCCTCGTCGAACGCGAGCCAGGCATCCATCGGATGCGCCGGGTCCAGGATCCGCGCCCACAGCGCTTCGATGGTCAGGCCGTCCATGGCGGGAGCGGCGAAATGGCGGCAGTTGTCTGCCCAGATGGCTTCCCATCCGGCCCTGTCGGTTTCAGTCGCCTTCTGCAGCCTGGGCATGGAAGTCCGCATCTCCCTGGAGCCATCACGGTCGGATGGCGGCACCCTGTCGGCAGGATATGGCTCCGGATTCAACCGGTCTGGCAATTCCTTTTCGTTGAAATCGGCGCGATCCGAACGGGAAATGCGGGCGGCCAGGTTGCGCCCGCATCGCGGGGCTGACCGGCAGCCGGCGGCCCCGCACAGGCAGATGCTTCCGCCTGTGCCTTCCGTGCCTCCGATGCGCGCCGCGGCAGCGCTGCCGCCGGCATCGATGACGTCTGCTCGCCGCAGCGTCCGCCGACGGTGCGTCAGGCGGCTCCGGGCTCGAGCGGATCCGGACCGTAGACGTTCGGGCCGCGGTCTCCGCGCTGCACATGGAACACCAGCAGCACGATCATGCCGACCAGCGGGATCAGCACGATCAGGTACCACCACGCCGTGCGGCCGATGTCGTGCAGCCTGCGGAATCCGGCGGCCAGCGACGGCAGGATGTGCACTAGGCTGATGAGGCCGGCAACGGGCCCGGCCTCGCCTTCGTCCCAGCCGAAGCCGAGGACGCCATCGACGACGCCGCCGATCAGCAGAAGAATGAAGTAGGCGAGCACGTACCACCAGTAATCCGCGCGGGCGATGCGCCCGCTGAAGGTCACGTAGTTGCGCATGACGCCGAGATAGCTGTCGATCATTGCCCCGCTCCCTGCCAGGTCTGACGGCCGCCCCAGGTCCGGAGCGGCACGATGCCCATCATGCGGCGGGGGACGAGGCCTCCACAATCCGCGTGTCGAGACAATCCAGCAGAATCGCGCATGATGGGCGGGTCATTCCGCCGGCAGCGGACCACCCCGCCAGATCGGAGTTCCGACCATGACCTCGCTGTTCGCCTCCTGGCAGATCTGGGCGGTGCTGGCCGCCGTCTTTGCCGCGCTGACTGCGATCTTCGCCAAGATCGGCGTCGAGAACGTCGGGTCCGATTTCGCCACGTTCGTCCGCACCATCGTCATTCTGGGTGCGCTCGCGGCGATCCTCACGGCAACCGGGGGATGGCAGAGCTTCCGGTCGATTGCGCCGCGCTCGGCACTGTTCCTGGTACTTTCCGGGCTGGCGACGGGAGCCTCCTGGGTCTGCTATTTCCGGGCGCTGAAGATGGGGGACGCCGCCCGCGTGGCGCCGGTCGACAAGCTGTCGGTCGTGCTCGTCGCGGTGTTCGGGGTCGTCTTTCTCGGGGAGAGGCTGTCGACACCGAACTGGTTCGGCGTCGCGCTGATCGCCGCCGGCGCCGTGCTCGTCGCCTACCGCTGACGGCGCCGGTCGCCGTCACATCGACTTGAGCGCCGCGGCTCCGAACTCGGTGATCGTCGCTTCCTGCCGGGCGTTGAACGCGACGAACTGCTTGCGCTCGAGGCTCTGCAGCACGTTGGAAACCACCGTCGGGTCCTCGTCGGGCAGGGCGCCAGCGATCGTCTCCGCGCGGAGATATTCGCCGTGGTCGGCGTGCAGGCGCGCAATGGCGTCGAGCACGGAAAACTCGTGGTCCGACAGATGCATGGAACGACTCCGTTTCTACGTGCCCCCGGGGCAGCCGGGTCCGGAACAATTGTCGGCGCCTGGAAGTTTCATGGCCGGTCCCGCCAGGGCCGCGTCCGATCGGGGAGACACCCGGGCGGGCCGGGCTCGTGAGGCGGGAGTATCTCAGTCGAAACGGAGCGAGATCATGGCGGACGAAAGCCAGCTGCCGCAGGAGCGCGTGCGCGAAAAGGCCTATCAGATCTGGATCGAGGAGGGCCGGCCCGAGGGGCGCGAGGCTGACCACTGGGAAAAGGCCTGCGAGCTCGTCGCCATCGAGGAGGCCGGCGACAGCGCGTTGCTGCCGCGCGAGGCGGGTGCTGGCGACGTCGTCGAACCGCCCGAGGCGGTCGAAAACCAGGGCGATTTCCCGGAGATGGTCGACCAGGGCGAGGGCGCGCGGGTGCCGCATCGCGAGGCGGCAACCCAGACGCTCAAGGAGCCGCTCCGCCGGCGGCGCTGAAGGGAGGCCGGGTGCGAACCCGGCCCCGCACATGTCCCAGTGGCGCCGGCACCCCGCCATCGTGCGAGGCGGCCGGGCCCCATCGGAGAGGCATTGCGCGCTGCGGCAGGGAACTGACCCTGCGTCGGGGCGGAGGGCTCAGTGCGTGTAGCCTCCGTCGGTCAACAGGCGGATCACCGCGTCGGCCAGGTCTTCGGGCGCGAGTGTCGAGGCATCCAGGCGCAGCTCCGGATGTTCCGGGGCCTCGTAGGGGCTGTCGATGCCGGTGAAGTTTGCGATCTGGCCGGCACGGGCCTTCTTGTAGAGCCCCTTCGGATCGCGGGCCTCGGCCACCTCGATGGGCGTGTCGACGTGGATCTCGATGAACTCGCCATCGTCCACCAGTTCACGGGCGAGCCGGCGTTCGGCGCGGAACGGCGAGATGAACGAGACCAGCACGATCAGCCCGGCATCCAGGAACAGCTTTGCCGTCTCCGCCACCCGTCGGATGTTCTCCACCCGGTCGGCCTCGGTGAAGCCGAGGTCGCGGTTGAGGCCGTGGCGGACGTTGTCGCCGTCCAGCAGATAGGTGTGGCGGCCGCTGGCAGCGAGCTTCTTCTCCACCAGATTGGCGATGGTCGACTTGCCGGCGCCCGACAGCCCGGTGAACCACAGGATCGCCGGCTTCTGGCCCTTCAGGGCGGCGCGCGCCCGCTTGTCGACGTCGAGTGCCTGCAGGTGGACGTTCGACGCACGCCTGAGGCCGAACTGGATCATCCCGGCGCCGACGGTGCGGTTCGTCAGCCGGTCGATGAGGATGAAGCCGCCCGTCTCGTGATTGTCGTCATAGGGATCGAAGGCAATTGGCTCCGACAGCGCAATATTGACGACGCCCACTTCGTTCAGGGACAGCGTCTTCGCCGCCAGCTGCTCGAAGGTGTTCACGTCCACCTTGTGCTTCAGCTCGGTCACCGTCGCCGTCACCGTCCGGGCGCCGCACTTCAGGAGATAGGGTCTGCCGGGAATGAGCGCGTGGTCTTCCTGCATCCAGATCAGCCGGGCGGCGAACTGGTCGGAGACCTCCGGCCGCTCGGTCGCCCGGGCCAGCACGTCGCCGCGCGAGATGTCGATCTCGTCGTCCAGCGTCAGCGTCACTGCCTGGCGGGCATAGGCGACGGGCAGGGCGCCGTCATGGGTGACGATCGCCTTGACCTTCGCCGTCCGGCCAGAGCGGGCCACCACGATCTCGTCGCCGGGACGGATCGAGCCGGAGGCGAGGGTTCCGGAAAAGCCGCGAAAGTCCAGGTTGGGGCGGTTCACCCACTGCACGACCATGCGAAACGGGCGCGCCTCCAGGTCGTCGGCGACCTCGACGGTTTCCAGGTGGTCCTTGAGAGTGGGCCCGTCGTACCAGCCCATTCGCGCGGACCGTTCCATGACGTTGTCGCCGAAGCGCGCCGAGATCGGGATCGCCTGCAGGGTCTCGAAGCCGAACCGCTCGGCGAAGGTCCGGTACGCATCGGCGACGCGATCGAAGGCCTCCCGGGAATGGTCGACCAGATCCATCTTGTTGACCGCCAGGACGACGTGGCGGATGCCCAGCAGCGACACCAGGAACGAGTGCCGCTTCGTCTGCGGCAGGATCCCGTTGCGCGCGTCGACCAGGATCACCGCCAACTCGGCGTTGGAGGCGCCGGTCGCCATGTTGCGGGTGTACTGCTCGTGGCCGGGGGTGTCGGCGACGATGAACTTGCGCGCCTCGGTGGCGAAGAAGCGGTAGGCAACGTCGATGGTGATGCCCTGTTCCCGCTCCGCCTCCAGCCCGTCGACCAGCAGCGCGAAATCGATGTCGTCGCCCGCCGTGCCGTGCTTGCGGCTGTCGCGGGTGAGCGCCGTCAGCTGGTCCTCGAAGATCAGCTTGGAATCGTAGAGCAGCCGGCCGATCAGCGTCGACTTGCCGTCGTCCACCGACCCGCAGGTGATGAAGCGCAGCAGCCCCTTGGACGACTGCTCGGCAAGGTATTCGGCGGCGAAGGCGGCGGTGGCGGGAACCTTGTTCATCAGAAGTAGCCCTCGCGCTTCTTGCGCTCCATGGAGGCGGCCTCGTCGGCGTCGATCAGGCGGCCCGAGCGCTCCGACGTGCGGGCGATCAGCATCTCGCCGACGATCTCCACCAGCGTGGTGGCCGGGCTCTCGATGGCGCCGGTGAGGGGATAGCAGCCGAGCGTGCGAAAGCGCACGATGCGCTGGCGCGGCGTCTCGCCGGGGAGGAGCGGCAGCCGCTCGTCGTCGACCATCACCAGGGTGCCGTCGCGCTCGACGATCGGTCGCTCGGCCGCGAAATAGAGCGGCACGATGGGGATCCGCTCGGCCAGGATGTACTGCCAGATATCGAGCTCGGTCCAGTTGGACAGCGGGAAGACGCGGATCGATTCCCCCTTGTTCACCCGGGTGTTGTAGAGGCTCCAGAGTTCCGGCCGCTGGTTCTTGGGGTCCCAGCCGTGGCTGGCGGTGCGGAACGAGAACACGCGCTCCTTGGCGCGGCTCTTCTCCTCGTCGCGGCGGGCGCCGCCGAAGGCCGCGTCGAAGCCATACTGGGTCAGCGCCTGCTTCAGCGCCTCCGTCTTCATCACATGCGTGTAGTGCGAGGCTCCGTGGTCGAACGGGTTGATGCCCTGCGCCAGCCCGTCCGGGTTGGTGTGGACGATCAGGTCCAGCCCCAGCTGCTTCGCCGTCGCGTCGCGGAACGCGATCATCTCCCGGAACTTCCAGGTGGTGTCCACGTGCAGCAGCGGGAACGGCGGCCTGGAGGGATAGAACGCCTTCATGGCCAGGTGGAGCATCACCGAGGAGTCCTTGCCGATCGAATACAGCATGACCGGGTTGCGGAACTCCGCAGCCACCTCTCGCATTATCCGGATCGACTCCGCTTCGAGGCGCTGAAGATGGGAAAATCGCTCGGATGACATCGGTTGTGCGCTTTCGTCGACCGAAGGCCGTGCCGCGGCTGCTGCCGCCGGGCGGAACATCGATCCCAGTCTGTTGCTCTGAAGCGGGTCTGCCTCGGCCGGCCCGACCGTCGGAACCTGGCGCAAGACTATGGGAGCGAACCGGCACTCTCAAGAAAACCGCTGCCCCCGCTCTGCGCGGCCGCGGGAAAAGAAATGCCCCATACGGTCGGATGCGCAGGACGGGATGCGCGCCGGCGCCGGCCGGTGAGATTGTCGCCAGAGGGAGGATGCGTGCCGGCTAGACAGGAAACCGTCAGCGACTTCCTGGTCGAGGTCGGGCGCGCGCTCGGGGGCGCCGCCATCTTCTCGGTCCCGATCTTCATGACCATGGAGATGTGGGAGCTCGGCGCCACGATGGATCGCTACCGGCTGGCGCTGCTGGTCGCGATGTTGCTGCCGCTGCTCATGGGCATCTCACACTATATCGGGCTCGAAGCGAACCGCGGGTGGGGGCAGGATGTCGCCGACAGCTTCCTCGCGATCGCCGTCGGCTGCGTCTGCTCCGGCGGCATCCTGCTGCTGCTGGGCACGATCGATCTCGGCATGGGCCTTAATGAGATCGCCGGGCAGATCGGGCTGCAGACGGTGCCCGCCAGCATCGGTGCCATGCTGGCGCGCAGCCAGTTCGGCCAGCGCGACGAAGAGGGCGAAGAGCAGGAGGCGCGTCAGACCTCCTACGGCGCCGAGGTGTTCCTGATGGCGGCCGGGGCCCTGTTTCTCAGCTTCAGCGTCGCGCCGACCGAGGAGGTGGTGCTGATCGCCTCGCAGACCACCGTCTGGCACCTCGTCATCCTGATGGTCCTGCTGCTGCTCGCCATGCACGCCTTCGTCTATTCGGTCCGTTTCCGCGGCCAGGAGGTCGGGCGGGTCGAGGGGATCGGCTTCGTCTCGATCTTCCTGCGCTACACCCTGGTCGGTTACGCGGTGGCCTTCGCCATGAGCCTCTACGTGCTGTGGTCGTTCGGTCAGCTCGACGGGGAGGGGCTGCAGGCGGTGGCGGCGACGACGGTGGTGCTGTCCTTCCCGGCCGCGCTCGGCGCGGCGGCGGCGCGGCTGATCCTGTAGATGAGAGAAATGGCAACGGGCGGCCGCATCGGCCGTACCGCAATCGGCGACAGACCCGAAAGGTTGAAGGCAGACGCATGGTGAACGGCAACGGCAAGCGCTCGCGGTTCCACCCGGTCTACCCGACGCGGCTGCACTGGATCGCCGCCGGCTTCGGCGCGGTCGTCTTCCTGGGGGTGATCGCCATCCTCGTCGGCTACGGCGTCAGCGAAGGCGGAACGCCGCCGGTCATCGTCGTCCATTCGGCGCCGCCGATGCGGGTCGCGGAAGGCTACTCCGTCGTCGTGACGGTCGAGAACATCGGCGGTTCGACCGCCGCGGAGATCGAGATCGAGGGCAGGGCCGGCAACGGCAGCGCGGAAGGGACCATGGCCCGGGCGCGGCTCGACTATCTGCCACCCGGCTCAAGCCGCGAGGCGACCCTGATGTTCACGCACGATCCGATGGAGGGCGATCTCAGGGTGCGCGTCCTCGGCTACCGGGCGCCCTGACGCGCCCGATCACTGCCCCGGCCGGTCCGGCGACCATCATCGATGCACGGCGCGGGAACGTTTTGCCGGCGTAGCGGGTTCGGCCCTGGAGCCACTCTTCGTCGAGCGCGGTGGGTCCGACTGCTCGGAGATGGCTCTCGTCCTCGAGGTCCCGATGAAATCGCGCATCGACACAACCCTGCTTGCCCCTCCGGCGCCACATGCCTCGGCCGAAGCGGCGCGCCTCGTCTACATGAGCGACGACGTTCCCGGCATCGTTCGTAGGCGCGCCGGCCGCGGCTTCTCCTACCGCGATCCAGAGGGCGTGCTGGTGAAGGACGCGGTGACGCTGTCGCGGATCCGGGGCCTTGCCGTGCCGCCCGCCTATGTGGACGTCTGGATCTGTCCGCTCGAGACCGGCCACATCCAGGCGACGGGTCGTGATGCCCGCGGCCGCAAGCAGTACCGCTACCATCCGCGCTGGGTCGACGTCCGCGACCAGGCCAAGTACGACCGGTTGATCGCGTTTGCGACCGCGCTGCCGGACATCCGGGCGCGGGTAGAGACCGACATGCGCCGCCGCAGTCTCGATCGCACCCGGGTGCTCGGCTCCATCGTCTGGCTGCTCGAGCACACCTTCGTGCGCATCGGCAACACCGCCTACGCCCGCGCGAACAAGAGCTTCGGCCTGACCACGCTGCGCGCGCGCCACCTGAAAATGGAGGCGTCGGCGCTGCGGCTGAAGTTCACCGGCAAGTCCGGCAAGGCATGGAGCCTGTCACTTACCGACCGCCGTATCGTCAAGGTGGTCAGGGCATGCCACGAACTGCCGGGTCAGCATCTGTTCCAGTACAAGGAGGACGGCGAGGTGCGGCCGGTCGCCTCCCACGACGTCAACGCCTATCTGCGTGAGATTTCCGGGGCGGAATTCAGCTCCAAGCACTTCCGCACATGGGCCGGCACCGTGCTTGCCGCAACGCTGTTGGCGGACGCCGATCCCCCGTCGAGCAAGACCGACGGCGCGCGCAAGATCAATGCGGCCATCGACGAGGTGGCGCAGACGCTCGGCAACACCCGCGCCGTCTGCCGCAAGTGCTACGTCCACCCGAAGGTGTTCGAGAGGTTCCTGGACGGAACGCTCGCCGCCCGGCTGCGCGCCGTCCGCCGCATCGACCCGGACGCGGGGCTCGACGAGGACGAACAGCGCGTCCTCGCCTGGCTCATTCGCGAACGCGATGGACGCGACGCCTGACCGCGCTCGCTCAGGTGGCCGCGCCGATGACTGCGCAGGCGATCCGATCGCCGGCGTCGCCGGAAGGCTGGCTCTTGTAGTCGTCCTTGCCGGCGTGGATCATCAGCGTCCGGCCCTGGATGCTGGTCTCGCCCTTCGCCAGCGTGACATTGGCGTTCAGCACGTCCGCCTGGAGGGTTCCGTCCGGGCCGACATGCTGGTTGGGCATGTCACCTGCATGGGGCCCGGACTCCACCAGGAAGCCGTGGTCCGCGCCGTCGGGGTTGAAGTGGCCGCCGGCCGCCTTGAACCCATCCTGCGGGTCGCAGCTGTCGGTTTCGTGGACGTGGAACGCGACCCAGCTGTCGGCCGGCAACCCCTCGATGTCGATCTGGATCAGCACGCCGTTCTCGGTCTGGGTGAGGCCGGCCGTGCCGATGTCGTTTCCGTCCGCCCCGACGAACGACGCCTTCAGCGTGCGCTCGGCGTTGGCCGGATCGGACGTCTCGGTCTGGGCGAGCGCCGGCGCGCCGAGGACAAGTCCGGTTCCGAGCGCGCAGATCAGCAAGGTCTTCATGATGTGGTCCTTCCCGTTGAAGCTCCCCAGTGCGGGGCAACAGGCAACGGCGGCGATGGTTCCTGGGGCGTTCGTTCCCAAGTGCGTCAGGTCGGTGAGGGGGCAGTCATTCGGTTGCCGGTCCCGGTGGCTGGCATCCCGAGGCAGGCTCTGCGCTACGCTTGGGCGGTCGAATCGGCTGAAGGGTGGCTGATATCGGCAGCCAGTGCCTTATTTCACGCGTCGGTGATCCGTCATAATGTTCCGGAATCTCTCATGGTTGCGGGGCGAATTTTCTAAAATACTTAGATAGATTTACTGACGGCATGAGCATTATTAGGTAAATAGCAATTGTTATGCTATTAATATTGATATTATCATATGTTAATTTGCCTGAACCGGCAAAATACTGATGAGTTTCCTTCTCGAATACGGAACCGCGTCTTGGTACCTGCGTTGCATCCCCAAGGTTTCGCGCCGCAGGAGGATCGCATGTCTGATGGTCGCCGCTCGCTCGCTCATTCCGAACCCGCCGTCCAGCTGGCGGTCGACCCGGCAACGGCCCATATCGACGGCGAGCTCGTGGCGCTCATCCCGGCGCTTCGGATGTTCGCGCGCAGCTTCTGCAAGAACCCCTTCGACGCCGACGATCTGGTGCAGGAGACGCTCACCAAGGCGATCGCCAACGCCTCCAAGTTTCGCGCGGGCACCAATCTGAAGGCCTGGCTCTTCACCATCATGCGCAACTCGTTCTACACCTCCGCCAAGGTGCGGAGGCGTGAGCAGCCGGGCCAGGAGGACTGCGTGGCCGACGTCCTGTCCATCTCCCAGTCCCAGGACTGGTCGGTGCAGGGAAACGAGATTCGCGCGTCCCTCGATGCGCTGCCCGCCGAGCAGCGAGAGGTCCTGGTTCTCGTCGGTATCCTGGGGGTGTCGTACGAGGAGGCGGCCGAAATGACCGGCTGCGCAATCGGCACCATCAAGAGCCGCCTCAACCGCGCCCGCCATCGCTTGCTCGAGCTGCTCCACGCAGAGAACGTGTCCGAACTCTTCGAGGGCCGGGTTCACTGAGCCACGACCGATCCGTCGTCCGGGCCGCTCCGCCGCCCGGCCCGTCGGGTGCAGCCCCGCAGGTCCATTCCCTCCGCAGTGGCGAGCGGTCTTCCGCTCGCCTCCCGTTGGCGTTTGCGCGCTAGCAGCCCGCGGACTGGCTGTTGAGGCCGCGCTGGATGGCGCCGTCCCGGTACGGCCAGATCGTCGTCGTGGTGCACTCCGCGCTTGTCGACCAGCTGCTGACCAGGTCGCGGTTGCGGCCGTCCCAGGCAAGGCTGCCGGCGAGACTCTCGTCGCTCGTCCGTCCCTCGACCACCGTCGGCAGCTCGGCCGGCGCGGCCGGCGCGTCCGGGCGGGCCATGATCGCGATGGTCGGCGCATTGTTGCCCGGTCGACCACACGGAAGCAGATACAGCGTGGACGCTCCGTCGAGCCCGACCATCACGGCGTCGGTCTGGGCGAACGACGCATCGTCGATCCGCGCGCACTCGTCGGGGGAGGCGGTCCAGAGCTTTGCCACGTCCGCAGGCAGGGCGCTCGGTGCCGCGATGACCGTTGCCGAGGGGCCATCGACTGGGGGCGTGTCTCCGGGGCGTGCCAGTGCGGTCGTGGTGCCGATCCGGTTCTGCCGGTCGTCGAGCCAGAGCGCCAGGGCGGTAAAGCCGCTGGCCGATACGCTCACCGGGGCTTTCCCGCCGGCCAGGTCCGCCGTCTTGGCGGCCTCCAGTGCGGCGGAGATGTCGGAGGTGAACGGGACGGCATGCGCGCACGGCGTCGCGCCGATCCCGGCAAGCTTCCGGGCGAAGGCCGCGAGCGGCGTAGGCTCCTCGCTGGCGGCAAGGTCGGCCAGGCCCGGCGAGAGGCGATCGGCGTCCCTGCTGTCCAGCAGTCCCTGTCCGTCGACCTCCAGCGACCAATGCGTCGGGGCCTCCTCGCCGATCGGGAGAAGGCAGGCATAGGCGCCGTCCGCGGCGCCTGGGGCGCGGAAGATGGACAGCAGGCCGTCGCCGGCGGCGGTGTAGATCGTGCAGGTGCCGGAGCTGAGGCAGTAGCCGCTCCAGTCCTTGGAGGTCTTGTAGAACGGCGGCCCGTCCTCGGCTCCGGCCGGCATGGTGGTCATGCCCATGGCGGCGGCGAATGCGATCGGCAGCGTCAGACGCATCGGGTCCCTCCCGGTTCGGTGCGATCAGCTCCCCGCCCCACTGATAGGCGGCTTCGGCGTCCGTCGCCAGCAGAACCGTAGCGATGCTGCAGTGCGGCAAAATCATCGATAATCAACGTGTATAAATCCAAGGAATTGGTATGAAATCAAGGAAATGGCTGGGATGGCGATCCGCGCCCCATCTCCGCCGCGATTGGATTATCGATTATCCGTTGACAGCCTCCGAGCCCTTGGGCGATTGTCTGGGCACTGACGAAGTTCCAACGAAACGGATCCGCCGTGCAGCTCGAACAGCACAAAGATTACTACCGGGAAATGATCGGCCTCGTGCCGCCGAAGGTCTCAAAGCGGCTGGAGTTCGCCGCTTCGGTCGATCCCGAGGGGCTCGACCAGCTCGAGGCCATGCGCAAGAGTGTCTTCGAATCGAAGCACCTCGATGCCAAGCAGGTCCAGATCATCGCCTACGTGATCCTGCTGACACAGACGTCGCCGGCCGCCGAGTTCCACGCCCGAGCGGCGATCAAGGCCGGCGCGACCAAGGAAGAGCTCTTCGACGCCGCGAAGATCGCGTTCCTGTTCCGCGGCCTGTCCGCCATCAATCATGCTGGCGACGTGCTGGCGAAGATCTACGGACCGGACGAAGCCGACAAGGCCTGAGACCCGGTCAACGGGGTCTTCAAACGTCAACGGAGGAAACTATGATCAAGCGTTCCATCATTCTCGCAGCCGCACTGGCGCTCACCGCCGGGGCGGCTCATGCCGAATATCCGGACAAGGGCCTCACCTTCATCGTGCCGTTCCCGCCCGGCGGGGCCAGCAACTTCATCGGTCGCGCCATCGCCACCGAGATGGCGACCGATCTCGGCCAGGACATCACGGTGCTGAACAAGGCCGGTGCGGCCGGGACCGTCGGTGGCGCCGACATCGCCCGCGCCACGCCGGACGGCTACACCATCGGCATCCTCACCTCGACGCCGCTGCTGATGAAGCCGCACACCGCCAAGCTTCCCTACGACCTGTCGAGCTTTGACGTGGTCTGCCGTGCCTTCGACAATCCGCTGATCCTGACGGTCAGCGCCAAGTCCGACATCACCTCCTTCGAGGATCTGCTGGCGAAGGCCAAGGAGCGTCCCGGCGCGGTGAAGTACTACACGGAGGGCCCGGGCTCGCTGCAGGACATCGCCATGAGCGACCTGGAGAGCAAGGCCGGCTACAAGGCCATCGGCGTGCCGATGAAGGGCCACCAGGCCGCCGTGCAGAACCTGCTGTCCGGCGTCATCGACGTCGCCCCGCTGACCGCCGAGGCGGTGCTCGGCAATCCCGACCTGCTGCGGCCGATCGCCATCATGTCGGAGGAGCGGGTGGAGTCCCCGGACGTGCCGACCATCGCCGAACTCGGCTATGCGGACGTGGTCTACAGCCTGACCGGCGCCATCGTCACGCCGAAGGGCGTCGAACCGGCCGTCTACGACCGGCTCGTGAAGGCCTGCGGCGCCGCCCAGAAGTCGGCCGGCTTCACCGAGACGCTGACCAAGTTCTCCATGCCGAAGGTGTCGGAGACCGGTGAGAAGTCGGCCCAGTCGATCGAGAAGCAGTACGAGACGATCGGCGCCTACATCCAGAAGAACGGCCTCGGCGCGAAGTAGCGCCGGGAGCGGATCGGACCGATCATGTCGAAGGACCTCAAGACCGTCTCGGCCGGCTTCGCCCTGCTCGTGTTCTGGGGCATCCTCGCCGTGTACACCTCGCAGATGTCGCTGCCGGAATTCGGCGGCGGCATCGCCTACGATCCGCTGTTCTTTCCGCAGATCCTGATCGGGGCGGGGGTGATCCTCGCCATCGTCCTGATCGTCCAGGGCGGGCGGCCGCTGCTGGCCGGGCTTCGGTCCAGCTCCGACGACGAGCCGCAGAACGTCGCCCGCATCGTCGCGATCATGGTGATGGTGGGCTGCTACTTCGCGGCCATGCCGGTGGTCGGTTTCCCGATCTCCAGCGCTGTCTTCCTGCTCGTCTTCACGCTCATGCTCGGCTACCGCAACCCGATCGGCATCGCGGCCACCGTGGTGCTCGGGCCGCTGGTGATCTGGTACGTGTTCACCGCCGGCCTGGACGCTCCGCTGCCCGCCTGGCCATCGTTCTAGCTCGGGCACGGGCCGGCATCCGGGTTTCTCGCCCCGTGCGGCGGCTGACCCTCCCGGGTGCCGCCCGCAGGGCTGTCAGGGTCCCGCCCCGAATGAGGGCGGCGACCGCGTCATTCAGGTCTTCCGATGGACATCCTGGTCTCCGCCGCGGACATGATCTTCACCCTGCCGACGGCGCTCGCCATCCTCGGCGGCACGCTGCTCGGCGTGGCGATCGGCGTGCTGCCCGGGCTCGGACCGGCTGTCGGCGTGTCGCTGGCGCTGCCGCTCACCCTCGGCCTCGACCAGGTGCCGGCGATCGCCATGCTGCTCGGCATCTACGCCGGCTCGATCTACGGCGGCTCGGTCACCGCGATCCTCATCAACACGCCGGGCACCCCGGCCTCTGCCGCCAGCTGTCTCGACGGCTACGCGATGACGCTGAAGGGCCAGGCCGGCAAGGCGCTCGGCATCGCCGCGGTCGCTTCGGTGTTCGGCGGGCTGTTCTCCGTCGCCATCCTGGCGCTGTTCGCGCCGCGGCTCGCCGCCTGGGCGCTCAACTTCGGGCCCGCCGAAATGCTGGCGCTGGCGCTGTTCGCGCTCACCTGCATCGCCGCCGTCTCCGAGGGCTCGATGGTCAAGGGCCTGATGGGCGGCGTCATCGGCCTGTTCATCTCCGTTATCGGCCAGGACACCTTCACCGGGCAGGTGCGCTACGATTTCGGCATCTTCGAGCTCTCCGCCGGGCTGTCGCTGGTGCCGGTGCTGGTCGGCCTGTTCGCCCTTTCGGAGGTGTTCACCCGGCTGGGCGGCGCTTACGGCCCCACCACCACCACGACGGCGGCCGGCTTCAAGATGCCGACGCTGCGCGAGTTCCGCACCCTCACGCCCACCTTCCTGAAGGGCGGCGTGATCGGCACCATCCTCGGCATCCTGCCCGGCATCGGGCCGACGGCGGCCTCGTTCGTCAGCTACGCGGAGGCGCGCCGCGCCTCCAAGGAGCCGGAGACCTTCGGCAAGGGCAACCCGCACGGGCTCGCGGCCAGCGAAAGCGCCAACAACGCCGTCACCGGCGCCGCCCTGGTGCCGACGCTGGCGCTCGGCGTGCCGGGTGATCCCATCACCGCCATCCTGCTCGGCGCGCTGGTCATCAAGGACATCGTGCCCGGGCCGCGGCTGTTCATCCAACACGCCGACACGGTGGCCGCGCTCTACATCGTCCTCACCATCATCAACCTCCTGCTGCTGCCGATCGCGGCCGGCTTCGGCGGCGTGTGGCGGCGCATCCTGGCGCTGCCGGAGGCGCTGCTGATGGCCATGGTGGTCGTCCTCGTCACGGTCGGCATCTACACCCTCAACAACTCCGTGCTCGACCTGGTGACGACGTTCGTCGCCGGCGTGGTCGGCTACCTCCTGCGCCGCGCCGGCTTCCCGCTGGCGCCGATCATCATCGGCTTCGTGCTCGGCGGCATGGTGGAGGAGAACCTGCGCATGGGCATGATCGTGTTCGAGGGCGACTGGACCAACTTCTTCACCCACCCGATTGCCGCCGTGCTGCTCGCCCTGTCGGTGGTGCTGCTGGCCCGGCCGCTCTATTCCGGGCTGTGGGGCCGGCTGGTCACCGCCCGCAAGTCCCGCTGAAGGACCTCCCAGATGCGTCCCTGCCTCGCGCCCGATCCGAACCCGCATGCGCCGCGCATCGCCGCCCCCGCCGGCACCTGCGACACCCATTGCCACGTCATCGGGCCGCAGAGCCGCTACCCGTTCTCCGAGCCGCGCAGCTACACCCCGCCGGATTCGCCCGTCGAGGCCTACCGGCGCCTGCGCGAGACGCTGGGGATCGCGCGGTCGGTCATCGTCCAGCCCGGCGCCCACGGCTTCGACAACTCGGTGACCACCGACGCGATCGCGGCGCTGGGCGACAGCGCGCGCGGCATCGCGGTGGTCTCGCCGGACATCTCCGAGGAGGACCTGGCCGACCTCGACGCGAAGGGCATCCGCGGCCTTCGCCTCTCCACACTGCTGTCGGGCGGGGTGGGGACCGAGAACATCGTCCGCATGGCGGAGAAGGTCGCGCCGCTCGGCTGGCACATCCTGCTGCACCTGAAGAGCGCCGACGAACTCCCCGCCCTGGTCCCGATGATCCGAAACCTGCCGGTCGACGTGGTCCTGGATCACATGGCCCGGGTGACCGGCGTCGAGGGCGTCGACAGCGCGCCGTTCCAGGCGCTGCTGGAGCTTCTGACGAAGACCGACACCTGCTGGACCAAGGTGTGCAGCTGGTACCGCCTGTCCGGCGAGGCGGCGCCGTTCGACGACATGCGGGTGATGGCCGAGGCGGTCCTCGCCGCGCGGCCGGACCGGGTGCTGTGGGGCACCAACTGGCCGCATCCGCTGCTGTTCGATGGGCCGATGCCCAACGACGGCGACCTGATGGACGAGTTCATGGGGTGGGCGGGCACCGACACGGTCCGTCAGGCCGTGCTGGTCGACAACCCGGCCCGGCTCTACGGATTCCGGTAGGACTACCGTCCTGGCCCGGCGGGTCGCATGGGCGCGGTCGCCTCAACGCCGCGTGCGCTTCGTGCGCCGGTTCATCAAGGGCGGGATGAGGGCAGGCGGAGACCGGCTTTCCGCTCGCCTCCCGCGCTGAGATGCGCCGTGATCGTTTCTCAACTATGCTGGGGTTCCGGGCCGGTGTGCGGTGACGGAGCCCACAAGGGGAGACATCACCCGTGATCGTGCATTGCGTTTTCGTGCGGTTCCGGCCGGACGTGCCGGCAACCGAAAGACAGGCGATCTACGACGGCATCGCCGCCCTGAAGAATGTCATCGACGGCATCATCGAAGTGAGGTCCGGCAGCAATGTCTCGCCGGAGGGCCTCGACAGCGGCTACTCCGACGGCTTCATCGTCACCTTCGAGAACGTCGCTGCCCGCGACGTCTATCTCGGCCACCCCGACCATCGGATCGTCGGCGACCGCCTGATCGCCGCTGCGGCCGGCGGTACCTCCGGCCTGCTGGTGTTTGACATGCCGGTTTGAGGTCTGAAGGGACGTCATCCCTCCTGGGTCTCCCCCTCAAGGGGCGGGGAGATTGACGATCGCGCGAGGCTCGCCATCTGCCGGTCGGGCCTTGCGCCCCGTTTCATTGGGTCTGGCTTGTTCGCCTTCGGCAGGACCGCACTTGATGACGTCCGTCCGATCGGTCCCGAATTCAAAGCGGTCTACGCCTCAGGCAGCCGGCCCGACCGCTTGGCGGTGGCGTAGACCCGCTCGATATGGCGTTCCAGCAGCAGCGCCGCCATCTCGGCGTCCTTGTCCAGCGTCGCTTCCAGGATGCGCTCGTGATCCTTCTGGATTTCCGGGTTGATGCGCCGTCCGTCGGAATAGAGACGGCGGTAGCGGTCGGCCTGGTCGAACAGGATGCCCTGGAAGCGGATCAGCCACTCCGAGCCCGAGCCGGCAATGAGCGCGGCGTGGAACAGCCGGTGCTGGTTCTCCCAGGCGATGTAGGCGCCTTCCTCGCCACGGCTGCGGCCGGCGTCGAGCTCCGCCATCTTCGCGTAGGCGTCGCGCAGCGCCCCGTCGAAGGTCTTGCCGCCACGGGCGATCGACAGCCGCAGCGCCTGGGCCTCGATCAGCTTGCGCTGGTCGGTGATGTCGCGCAGGCGGGCCAGCGACATCGGCGGCACGCGGAACCCGCGGTTGTCCTCGCCGATGACGAAGCCGTCGGCGGCGAGCCGCGCCAGCGCCTCGCGCAGCGGCGTCGGGCCGATCTCGTAGCGCTTCTGCAGGAACTGGATGGTGATGCGCTGGCCCGGCGAGAAGGCGTTTGACAGGATGTCGTGGCGCAGCCGCGCATAGGCCTCCGCCGTCCGGGTCGTCGGCGCCGGCTGGCCGGGGTCGGGAACCGGGAAGGGGGCATGGGCGGTGTCGACCAAAGGGAACGGGCCTTCTGCAGCTTCGGGTGCCTTCAGGTCTAGAGCATTTCGAGCCAGGGTGGAATCGCCGCGCCGACGCGAACCGTGCGGATCGCGGCATCGGCGTGCGAAGCCGGCCACCCGGACCGCCGCTTTACCCAACCGGGCTATGCCGTGGCGGGTGGAAGGCGGCGGCGCGAGGCTTGCCCGCGGGGGCAAGCGCCCGCCAGTTTTTGCGCGATTGCCTCTGGCCCGTCGCGGGCCGATGCCGTTATACCGGTGCCAGTGTCCCGGTAGCTCAGCAGGATAGAGCACGAGATTCCTAATCTCGGGGTCAGGGGTTCGAATCCCTTCCGGGACACCACCGTTTCCTTGTGCCCTGTCCGGCGACGGGGGGCCTGGCTGCCTCTCACGTCAGGGAGCGGGCGCCGGTTCCGGCCCGGCCATCGCCAGCGTCCGGCAGCTGGAGGTCTTGGCACGGTACATGGCTTCGTCCGCCGTCTCCAGAAGTTGGTCGCGGCTCAGGCCGTGGTCGGGGTAGATGGCGGCGCCGATGCTCACGCCGACAGTGTGTCCTTCCCAGCTGAGCACCCGGATGGCGGTTCCGAGGCGCTCCAGCGTCCGGCGGACGGCGTCGATGTCGCGGGCATCGGGGAACAGGACGACGAACTCGTCTCCGCCCAGGCGCGCGGCAAACGGCGCGGCGAGGGCGGCCTCCTTTCCACCGCGGGGCGCCGGGCCCGCGGATGCCCGGATCTCGGCCTCGATGCTCTGGGCGATGTCGCCGAGGGCCTGGTCGCCGACGGTGTGCCCCAGTTCGTCGTTGATGCTCTTGAATCCGTCGATGTCGAGAAAGGCGAGCAGCATGCGGTTGCCGCTCTTGCCGGCGCGGGCGATCTCGATGTCGAGCTGTTCTTCCAGTGTGCGGCGGTTGGCAAGGCCGGTCAGGCTGTCGAAGCGGGCCAGCCGCTCCAGCATCGTCCGGTAGTGGCGCGCCTCGGCCAGTGCGAACGCGGCGGCTGTGGAGCCCAGGAAGCACAGCGCAACCACGAGCCCGACATAGAACAGCGCCGCCCGGGACGGTTCGCTGATCGCCGCCTCCAGCTGGGCCGCATCGATGAAGGTGCCGACGTACCAGCGCTGATCGCTGCCGGCGCTGCCGGCGGCGGAGCGCGGCGGGACGAACCCCTCGAAGTCGCGCACGCCCGTCATGATGTCGCTCACGGGGTCGACGACGCTGTAGCTGAACAAACCCTCGGCGGTGAGCACCTGCCCGGAGGGTGCCTGCTGCGCGCGCGCCCAGGTGCGTGGATAGCGCACCTCCATCGTTTCGTCGTTACCGTCGGGGAACATGAAGCCCCAGGTCGGCGGCGGCACGTGGGACACCAGCCAGTAACCGTCCGAATTGAGCATCATCGGAGCGCCGTTCGCCAGGTCCGCAGCGCTTTCGACGGCGGTCAGCATCGACGAGGCGAGATAGTGCAGGACCAGCACGCCGGCCCGGTTCCCGTCCGCCGTCTGCAACGGCGTCGATACGCGGATCGTCGGCTTGTACGGCCGGACGACGACGCCGCTTTCCACGTTGAGATCGAGCGGCGAGACGTGGATCTGGCCGTGGCGCAGCTGCAGCGCTGCGGTGACGTAGGGTCGGTTCCGCTCGTTCGGCAGCCGCGACGGGTCGGCGCGGATGGGCGAGCCGCCATTGAAATTGATGCGCAGGGTTTCCCGGCCCGATGGCCGGATGATCCGGATCTGGTCGTAGATGCCGCGCGACTGCGAGAAGTTCTTGAAGGCGGATTCGGCCTTCCTCTCGGCGCTGTCGATCGTCTCCCCCGGCGCGTTCAGCAGGATCTCGATCTCGTTGCGCAGGTAGAGCACGTCCGAGCGCACCAGCGTCAGCCGTTCTCCGATCGCGCCCATCTGGGCGAATACGACGCCACTCTCTTCAGCCTTCAGCTGGGCAAGCCGCCGGGCCTGCTCGCGCTCCTGGACGAAATAGAGCCCGGCGCCCGCCAGCAGAAGCGAACCGGAGAAGAAGACGCCGAACCAAGCCAGCACCGATCGGCGGAAGCCGGGATCGGCGCCCAGCCGGCTGGCGATCCGCTTGCGCGCCGGGGTCCTGCCGTCGCGGTGCAGTCGCGGGAGTGGCGGCGGGCGATTGTCGTCTGTCGGGTCGGTGCCGGGCCTCATCCCACCTTCCTCGGGGCGTCCCGTCGACGCCGTTTCGTTGCCGGGATCCCATCGACAGGGGACAACGCGCCGACCGTGACCGCGCCATGCATGGTGGCCGACCGGTGCAGCCGGTGCAACCGCTGCGAGCGGCGTGCCCTTTGCGCCGTCCGCGTCCGTCCGATCAGCTGTCGCTGCCGGGCTGGAAGAGGCCCTCGACCCTCCCGATCCGCTCCGCGGGGCTCTTTTCGCTCAGCAGGAGACCGAGCGGCTTGGGCGGAGAGATGTAGTAGCCCTGCGCCCTGTCGGCCCCGAGGCGCTTCACGATTTCCAGCGTCTCCGGACCCTCAACCCATTCGGCCACGGTGGCGATGCCAAGCGCCTTGCCGACGCTGATGATCGCCTCGACGATCTGCGTATCGGCGTTGTTTTCCTCGATCTGCCGGATGAAGCTGCCGTCGATCTTCAGTTCGTCCACCCGAAAGTTCTTGAGGTAGGAAAACGAGCTCAGCCCGACGCCGAAGTCGTCGAGGGAGATCCGGCAGCCGTACTGGTTTGCCGAGCGGGCGAAGAAGGTCGCGGCGGCGAGATTGTTGATCAGGGCCGTTTCGGTGATCTCGAAGCAGATCCGGTCGCCGGCGATTTCGGCGTAGGTCAGTTGGTCGTGCACGAACGGCCAGAGAAACGGGTCGTCCAGCGAGTTGGCCGACAGGTTGATCGACACGGAAAGCTGCGGATTGTCGTGGAACGCCTGGGCGTTGCCCTGCAGCACCTCGGCAATGACCCAGCGGTCGATGCCGGCCATCATTCCGTGGCGCTCCGCCGCCGGGATGAAGGCGCCGGGGGCCAGCAGTTCGCCGCTCTCGCCGCGCATCCGGATCAGGATCTCGATGTGCCGTCCGTCTGCGCCGGGCGCGCCGTGCAGCGCGATGATGTCCTGCCCGAACAGCATCATGCGGTTCGAATCGATGGCCATCCGCAGCTTCGCGGCGACGTTGATCTCGCGGTGATGGCGTTCGGCATCGCTCTTGTCGGGCCGGTAGACCGACACCTGGCCCCGTCCCGCAGACTTCGCCGTATAGCAGGCGACGTCCGCTTCCTGCATCAGCTCGGCGGGCTCCGGGTGCGTGCCGCTGATCTCAGTGATGCCGATGCTGGCGCCGATGTCGTAGACGTGGCCATCCCAGTGGAAGACGAAGTTGCGGATGACGTTGACGAGATGCTCGCACACCTCGCGCGCCCGCTCGAGGGAGCAGTCGGGGAGCAGCAGCGCAAACTCGTCACCGCCGATCCGGGCGACCAGATCGCCGTCGCGCAACGTCGACGTCAGCAGCCGGCCGATGTCGACGAGCATCGCGTCGCCGGCCGAGTGGCCGGCCGAATCGTTGACGATCTTGAAGCGATCCAGGTCGATGAAGCAGAGGACGTGGCGGGCGGACTGGGTGCGCGCCTCGGCGCAGAGCGAGGTGAGGGATTGCTCAAAGGCGAGCCGGTTCGGAAGTCCTGTCAGGCTGTCCGTGTGGGCGGCATGCACGAGCTCCTTCTGGAGCATCCGCGTCCGGGTGACGTCCTGGAAGACCAGCACGGCGCCGATGACGGCGCCGTTCGGCGCGCGAACCGGTGCGGCGGAGTCCTGAATGTGCAGCCGCGTCCCCGACCGGGTGAGGAGGACGGCGCCGTCCTGCAGGTAGATCGGCGCCATGCTCTGCATGGACGCCTCGACCGGGCTTGGGACGGGCAGGTTGGTTTCGTCGTCGAAGACGCGGAAGACATCGGCCAGGTCCATCCCCTGGGCGTCCCGCAACTCCCATCCCGACAGCGTTTCCGCGATCGGGTTCATGAAGGTGACCTTCAGGTCGGCGTCGGTGGTGATCACCGCGTCGCCGATCGAGTGCAGGGTGATGCGGAGGCGCTCCTTCTCCTCGTACAGCTCTTCGGCCAGCGCGCGCTCGTCGGTCGTGTCCCACTGGGTGCCGATCACCTTCATCGGCCGGCCGTCGGCGTCTGCGATCACTTCGGCGAGGGCCCGGATGTAGCGCGTCGCTCCGTCCGGCCGGATGATCCGGAAGTCCACCTCGATGCGTCCGCCCTTCTCGAGGCCTTCGTTGAACCTCCTGGATGCCTCGGCCGCGTCGTCGGGGTGGAGCAAGGTAGCCCAGGTTTCGCGAGTCCCGTCGAAGGTTCCCGGGGCCAGGCCGTAGAGCTCATGCATCCCCTGGGCCCAGGTGACCGACCCGGTGACGGTGTCGAGCTCCCAGACGCCCACGTCGGCCGCCTCGACCGCCAGCGCGATCCGTTCGTTGGCGATGCGGATTTCTTCTTCGCGTTGCTTGCGGCGGGAGATGTTGGTGTGCGTGCCGATGATCAGCACCGGCTCGCCCATCGCGTCGTATTCGGCGATGCGCCCGCGGTCGAGGATCCACACCCAGCGGCCGTCCTTGTGGCGGAAGCGGACCTCGACCTCGCTGATCGTGCGGCGGCCTTCCAGCATCGCCCGGTCGGAGGCGATCAGCTTTTGGCGATCGTCAGGATGAATGAGCTGGAGGAAATCCTCCGCGCCGGTCGGGACGTCGCCCTCCTTGTATCCGAGCATCGAGTACCACTCAGGCGAACGGTAGGTCTTGCCGGTTTTCAGGTTCAGCTCCCAGACGGCCTGCCGGCCGCTCTGGAGGGCGAACCGCCACCGGTTCTCGCTTTCCGCTATGGCCTCATCGGCAAGCTTGCGGGCGTTCACGTCCTCGATCTGGGTCACGAAGTGGAGCGGCGCGTCTGTGGTCTCGTTACGGATGAGCGACACCGACACCATGCACCAGACAATCGATCCGTCCTTGCGGATGTAGCGCTTCTCCAGACGGCTGTGAGTGGTCTTCCCCGAAAACAGCGATTTCAGGACGGCGCCCGAAGCCGCCACGTCCTCGGGGAATGTCAGGTCGCGGAACTGGGTCCTGGTCAGTTCGTCCGGGTCGTAGCCCAGGATGGAACAAAGGGCCTGATTGACTTCGAGGAGCCGGCCATCGAGGTCGACGATCGCCATGCCGATGGCGGAATCGTGCATGGCCCGGCGGAACAGATACCCCTTGGACCTGGCTTCGTCTTCGGCAAACACGAGCGCGTCACGCTGCAGCGCGTAAAGGAAGGGGGGCAGAACCGCGATCGCGATGCAGACGTAGCCGGCCAGCATGAGGTGGAGGTCGGCGGTGGGGTCGGGAAAGAGAGCCTCCTCGATGAGATACGTGACGATCGTGATGACGATCACCGCCGAGGTCCGGCACGCTCCGAGCAGGGCCGCCGCCAGCAGGATCGGCAGCCCAATGTAGATGTACGGGTAGGGGAGGAAGCGCACCGAAACCAGCGTCGTGCAGACCGCGAGTGCCAGCAGTCCGAGAAACTCCGGTGTCGCGCAGTCCGACATCTTCATCGGCGGACCCGAGAGCGACGTCCGGAATGTCAGTGCCATGGGGAGGACGCCGATGGCGCCGATCAGCCCGGCGCACCACCAGGTGAGAAAGAACGTGAGCCAGCCTCCGTGCGGCAGCAGGCTCGCGGCCAGCGCCCCGCCGGCAACCGGTGCCAGGGTGGCAACGACGACCAGCCCCGCGCAGAACGACCGGATCGTCGGCACCCGGTCGTAGCGCCAGCCGGCCAGCTTGAGGACGAGAACGGCGGCCGCGATCTCCAGGCCGTGCGCCGCGCTGGTGACGAGCGGCGTGGCGAGCCCGGTACCGGTGATCATGGTGGCGCAGAAGATCGCCGCGAAGGCGACGGCGATGCGGATGGCCAGCGCCTCGTAATGCCAGCGCAGTATCAGGCCTGTGGCCAGCGCGCTGCTCGCCGCGACCATCGCCAGGCGACCGGGCAGATCGGCGAACGCGATGCTGATCAGCGGCAGCAGGAAGCAGCCGGCAGCCAGCCCGAGCGTGCGTGCCGCGCGGCGGCCTGGCAGAGGAAGATGTGTCGTCGCGCCGTTCACCAGAAACGCTTCCACCTATCGACGTGCGCCACAGCGGGATGAGGCCGGAGCCGCGCCCGGCAGCCTGCCCGCATGCCGCTCTCAAGCTTCTGAATCGATCACGTTGCACGGCGTCGGGCCGATTTCGATCCGACGGCGTCGAGGCCATGGAGCCGCTGCCGCCCGGGCCGATTGGCCCCGAAGCGGAACGCCTCCATCAAACCGATCCTAAGCTCCGTCGCGGCGCCCCTCGATCGGAAAGGGGGTCTCCCGCATGGCAAACAAGGCTGGCGTGGGCCTGCCCGCAAGGCGCCTGCGCGCTCCCGCCGTCAATCCTCCAGCCCCTTCGAAGCCTCTGCAGACTCCTTTCAAGCCGTCCGACGGGGGTTCTTCCGCGGCCGACGCATTGTCGCATCGTAAGCCTTCCGGCCGCCAGAGTCGCTTGCCCGTGGCACCAAAACAAGATGTGTGCCACGCAGGTTCGATCTTTCCGGGCAGGCAGGGGCGCGCCGGGCGGGTGACAGGTCCGGTGCCGGCGGCCGTC
This sequence comes from Amorphus sp. MBR-141, assembly GCF_053628695.1. Taxonomy (NCBI): domain Bacteria; kingdom Pseudomonadati; phylum Pseudomonadota; class Alphaproteobacteria; order Hyphomicrobiales; family Amorphaceae; genus Amorphus; species Amorphus sp. MBR-141. The sequence continues at coordinate 12,661 of NZ_JBRJGW010000013.1, read as the reverse complement.
TGCAGCGTTGCCGGCGCTGCGCACGCGCGCCTTGGCCCGGACCGGTTTGCCTGTACTGTCGACGCCATCCGCCGCGCCCGCGGCTCCTGACCGAGGTTTGCCGGTGAAGACCTACCTGCTCCTGTTCGCCGCGATCGTCGCCGAAGTGATCGCCACCACGGCGCTGGCGCGCTCGGAGAGCTTTTCCCGGCTCGTCCCGAGCCTGGTCGCGGTGGTCGGCTATGCGGCGGCGTTCTGGTTCCTGTCGACGCCGCTCCGCACCATGCCGACCGGCATCGTCTACGCGATCTGGTCCGGTCTCGGCATCGTGCTGATCGCCCTGGTGGCGTGGGTCTGGTCGAAACAGCCGCTCGATCTCGCCGCCATCGTCGGCCTCGGGCTGATTCTGGCGGGCGTCGTCGTCGTCAACGTGTTCTCCCACACCGTGAAGCACTGACGGCCGGCCGTGCGTCGTCGCGTCCGCCCAAATGCGTCACAATGAGGAGATAGAGAGCGCAAGTGCGGCACCCGGTTTTCCGCCCGCACCCCGTTCTGAGATACAAGAATCGATCACCATCCGATTCCAGGCAGTCGGGCGACGCTTACAGGCAGAGGTTCAGTCCAGCGATGACCGTTTCCCCGAATTCTCCCGAGGCGCGTGACGCCGCCTTCCATCTGCACTCCTACACCAACGCCCGCAAGCATCTGGAGGCCGGCCCGCTGGTCATCGAGAAGGGCGACGGCATCTATGTCGAGGACAACCAGGGCAAGCGCTACATCGAGGCGATGTCCGGGCTGTGGAGCGTCGGGCTGGGCTTCTCCGAGACGCGCCTGGTCGAGGCGGCGACGCGGCAGATGAGCAAGCTGCCCTTCTACCACACCTTCTCCCATCGCTCGCACGGACCGGTCATCGACCTCGCCGAGAAGCTGATCTCGATGGCACCGGTGCCGATGTCGAAGGTCTACTTCACCAATTCCGGCTCCGAGGCGAACGACACCGCGCTGAAGCTGATCTGGTACCGCTCCAACGCCATGGGCGAGCCCCAACGCAAGAAGGTGATCGCCCGCCAGCGCGGCTACCACGGCGTCACCATCGCCTCCGCCAGCCTCACCGGCCTGCCCAACAATCACCGCTCCTTCGACCTGCCGATCGCCAACGTCCTGCACACCGGCAGCCCGCACTACTGGCGCAGCGGCCGGCCGGGCGAGAGCGAGGAGGCCTTCGCCACCCGGCTCGCCACCGAGCTCGAGGAGCTGATCGTCGCCGAGGGGCCCGAGACCATCGCCGCCTTCTTCGCCGAGCCGCTGATGGGAGCGGGCGGTGTCATCGTGCCGCCGGCGACCTACTGGGAGAAGATCCAGCCGGTCCTGAAGAAGCACGGCATCCTGCTGGTCGCCGACGAGGTGATCTGCGGCTTCGGCCGCACCGGCAACATGTTCGGCACCGAGACCTTCGGGCTCGACCCCGACATCATGGTGATGTCGAAGCAGCTGTCGTCGTCCTACCTGCCGATCTCGGCGCTGATGATCAACGACCGCGTCTTCGAGCCGATCGCCGACGAGAGCGACCGCATCGGCGTGCTCGGCCACGGCTACACCGCCGCCGGCCACCCGGTCGCCGCCGCCGTGGCGCTGGAGAACCTCAAGATCATCGAGGAGCGCGGCCTGGTCGCCCACGCGCGCGAGATGGGCGCGCACATGCACGCCGGTCTCGCCACCCTGAAGGACCACCCGCTGGTGGGGGAGGTCCGCGGCCGCGGGCTCATCGGCGCCGTCGAACTGGTGGCCGACAAGTCGCTCGAGGTGCCCGCCGAGCCGACCGGCAAGCTCGGCGCGGCGATGAACGCGATCCTGCTGGAGAAGGGGCTCATCTCCCGGCCCATGTACGACGCGATGGCGCTGTGCCCGCCGCTGATCGTCACCGAGAAGCAGATCGACACCATCGTCGAGACCATGGCGGCGTCCCTCGACGAACTGCAGCGCACCGCCGCCGCCGCGGCCTGAGGCCGGCACGCCGGCCGTCGTCCGGACCATGCCGGTCCGGACGACGATGCGCGCCGATCCGGGCAGGCTTTGCTCCCGGCCTCCGGCCCGGCGGTTTCAGGTGCTCCAGGAGCAGTAGAGCTGCGTCGGCGCGCCGGGCGTCTGGTCGTTGCGTTCGATTCCGATTTCCAGCCCGTCGCCTTCGCCCTGCAGCACGTCCTTGACGCGCTGTCGCGCAGCCGCCAGCTCGTCGGCGAACACCCTCTTCACGTCCGCCTCCGGCGCGTTGAAGCCGACGGCCCAGAACGAGAAGCCGCATTCGCAGGGCAGGCTCAGCGAATAGGAGACGATCGGCAGCGTCTCGTAGGTGCCCGCCGTCTTCACCGTGACGGCGCCGATCTCGGTCTGCGGACCGGGCTGCTCGGCGGTCACGTTGTCGGCCGGCGTGTTGAGCACGCCGGCGATGGCATCGCGCACGTCGGCCGCGGAGGCCGTGGTCAGGTTGTTGTCTTCGGAGAGATAGCGATCCTGGACGGTCCGCATCGCCTCGGCGTCATCCAGGCAGCCGCCGAGGATGCTGTCCACCAGACCCTGCAGGTAGGGATCCTGGGTCTCGACGGTGGCGGCCTGGGCCGTGGCGGCGGAGGCGAGAAGGGCGAGGGCACATGCGAGGGATTTCATGGACGGATCACACGCCTCCTGAAGACACCGAAATCAGCCTGACAGACTTCGCCTCAACAATGCGATCACCGTATGGCATCGCCGGGCCCGATCGTCTTGGGCCCGGCGATGCGCCCGGTCATTTCGCGGCGAGCCCGCCCTTGGCGAGCGCCCCGCCGGTTGGCGGTGCCGTGCGCCAGACGTCGCCGGCCAGCGCCCGCTTGTAGCCGTAGTCGTACAGCGCGTTCATGTAGACCGGGTCGAACGGCGACGGCAGGTCTTCCACGAAGTCGAGCCCGACATAGGTCACGTAGAAGTCGAAGCCGCGCGCCTTGGTAAGGTCGTACATGATCTCGATGGACTGGATGCCATGACGCTTGATGATCGTCGACAGCGAGCGGCCGGCGATCGAGAACGTCTTCGGCTTGGTCTGCTCGAAGCGCGGCCGCATGGTGTTGTTCATCAGGATGTAGAGGGCGCGCTTGCGCTTATCCATCCGCCGCCGGGGATCTTCCTGGGCCTGGATGGTGGTGGGCAGCGTCAGGATCTGCATGGTCGAGCCGCCGTCGACGTGCATTTCCTCGAAGGTCTGCCCGTCCGCCTCGGCCGTGATGAACACCGGCGGGAAGATGCCGGGGATGCTGGCGGAGGCCTGCAGCACGTCGAGGAACAGCTTGCGGCGGTTCGGCGACGCACTGGCGGCAATCGCGCCCATGTCCCAGACCACCGGGCGCTGGGCGTCGAGGTCGGTGGTCACCACGTAGAGGCGCCGGCCCAACCGGTGCTGGGCGGCGATCTCCTCGATGACCTTGTCGGAGACCTTCTCTTCCATCGTCGCCCGGAGGGGAGCGGAGCTTGCCGCCGCCATGCCGCCCAGGATGCCGCGCAGGCCGACGATCTTGAAGATCTGGTTCTTGTTGATCTCGGTATAGATCGACTTGAGCTGCGGGTCGTAGCTCGGGCCCAGGAACACGAACGGCGCCATCAGCGCCCCCGTCGACACGCCGGACACCAGGTCGAAATTGGGTCGCTTGCCGGCCTTGGTCAGGCCGACCATCACGCCGGCGCCGTAGGCCCCGTCCTCGCCGCCGCCGGAAATCATCAGCCAGTCGGAACGGCCCTTCTTCAGGATGCCCATTCCGCCGACCTGCACCTGGTTCATCACCTGGGCGAACACGTGATCGCGGAAGTTGGTGCCGTCGTCATCGGCATAGAAGCGGATGTTCTCGAAGCCGGGAACGACCGGGTTGGCCTCTTCTGAGAGGGTGAACAGCGGGCGGTCGGGCCCGGACGCACAGGCGGCCAGGGCCAGCGATACCATCAGCACGCCGGCCAGGCTCCGCAGGCGCCTGATCTGATTGGAATATGGCAACGGTTGCCCCCCTGAGCTGCGGGTCGTGCGCGGGAGCACCCGAAACGCCAACTCGTTCAGTCGTTCGACCCCTCGGCCGCCGCGCCATGCCGGCGCGACGCCCGGTTCCCGTGCCGTCCCCCGTCGGAATCCGGCGGTCCGGCCGCAGCCGGATGCCGGATCGGCGGGGAGCGGCCTTACTTGCCGGCCTGCTGCAGGGCCGTCTGGCAAGCCTGAGAGAGCTGCGGCTTGTTCGCCTCAAGGCAGGCGAGCACCTTCTGCTGGTCGGGAATGGCGCTGGCGCAAAGCTTCTCGGCGTCGGCGCGGCAGGCCTGGCGGGGCGATTCGGCCTGGGCGGCGGCGAAGGCCGAACCGGCGAGAAGAAGGCTCACGGCGAACACGATCGGCTTCATGATCTTGCGTCTCCTGGGGCGGACATCCGTTCCGCATTCTGTCGGGACCAAGGCTATAGCTGCGCACCAATGCGGCGGCAACGGAATTGCCGCGGCAGGGCACGGTCCCCGTCGGTTTTCGGGGGCGGCTGCGTGCCGCCGGCAACCCCTGGCGGTCATCGGGGCGGCTGCCACAATCTGCCCGCCGTCCAGGCGAGCAGCGCGGCCACGAGCGCCGACGCCGCCGACAGCGCGGCCGCGGCGCCGAAGCCGAACGGCGCGTAGAGGGCGCCCAGCAGGATCGGCCCGAGGAAGATCGCGCCGTAGGTGACCGTCGTCTGCCATCCCATCAGCACCGCTCTCGCCTCCGCGCCGCGGCGCGAGAGAAGCAGGATGATGAGGTTGACCGCGACGTGGTTGGCGAAGCCCCAGACGAAGGCGGCCGGCAGCGCCGTGACGAACCGCTGGGTCGCCGCATCGAGCCCGAGATAGATCAGCGCGAGCAGAAGGAGCGCGGCCGGCAGCACGCGCTGCGGCCCGAACCGGTCGACGGCGCCCATCGCGAAGCTCGCCGTGCCGAACCCGGCGCCATAGGCGAGTACGACGAGGCCGGCCTCGCTGGCGCTGGCGCCGAAGGCGGTGCGGACGTGGTCGCCCAGATAGGCGAACAGCCCGTAGAAGGCGATCATGTAGAACAGGCAGACGCTCAGCGTCAGCACCGCGCCGGGCAGGCGCAGGGCCTCCAGACGGCGGATGGTCGGGCGCGGCCCGCTCACCGCGTCCGGCAACGGCAGCCGCCGGAAGCCCAGCGAGGCCAACGCCGCAACGCCGGCCAGCAGCCCGTAGACGGTGCGCCAGCCGGCGAGGTCCGAGACCAGCGAGGAGAACGGGACCCCGAGAACGAGGGCAATGCCCCAGCCGCGGATCACCCGGCCCAGCACCTGGCCTCCCTGTCCTTCCGGCGCAATCGAGGTCGCGACCCCGTAGATCGTCGGCAGCATCAGCCCGACCGACGCACCGATGGCCGCCTGGCAGGCGGCGAGCTCGATCCACGAGCGGCTGGCCGCGCTGCCGGCCAATGCCATGGCCATCGCGAGGCTGCCCAGGCTGAGGACGCGCCGCGCGCCGATCCGGGCAGCGGCACCCGCGAACAGGAACGAGGAGACGGCGGTGGCGGCCCCGAACGCCGAAATGGCGCGGGCAACCTTCACCGGATCGGTGTCCATGGAGGCGGCGACGTCGGAGAGGATCGGGCTCAGCACGAACGAGTTCGAGCCGATGATCATGATGCCCAGCGTCAGCAGCCAGATGACCCGGCCTGCCGAATTGTCTTCGGTCATGTGATGGAGGTGCCTTGGTCTGTCGGGGGCGGCGTCCGGGGAGGTCCGGGGCAGCCTACCCCCGTGGGCTGCGAGGATCCACCGGTGGCTGCGCCCCGAGGATGGCAGACCTGCGGGCCGGGCCGGTTCCGCCGGCGCGCCGGCTGGGGTATGGCTTTTTCAGCCGACCGAGACCGGGGGCTTGACCCGGGGCGCGGAAGGCTCAGCTATGACGCAGAGGGGCGTCTGGTCGCCCCGCCTTGATTCAGGGCGCCGGGCGCCCGACAATAGGTCATCATGGTAACGCTTCTCGATCTCAACGACCGCCCCCGTCCGGCAACGGCCGAGGCGCGCCCGCGCCATCCCGAAAAGGCCCGCCGTCCCGAGACGCCGATGCTGCGCAAGCCGGACTGGCTGCGCGTCAAGGCGCCCGGTTCGCCGGTCTACCGGGAAACCCAGGCGATCGTGAAGGACAACGGCCTCGTCACCGTATGCGAGGAGGCGGGCTGTCCGAACATCGGCGAGTGCTGGTCGAAGAAGCACGCCACCTTCATGATCATGGGCGACACCTGCACCCGCGCCTGCGCCTTCTGCAACGTGCGCACCGGCATGCCGGAGGCGCTCGATCCGGCCGAACCTCAGAAGGTGGCCGAGGCGGTGGCCAAGCTCGGCCTCAACCACGTTGTCATCACCTCCGTCGACCGTGACGACCTCGCCGACGGCGGCGCGGAGCACTTCGCCCAGGTGATCGAGGCGATCCGGGTGGCCGCCCCCGGCACCACCATCGAGATCCTGACGCCGGACTTCCTGCGCAAGCCGGGCGCGCTGGAGCGCGTCGTGGAGGCGCGGCCCGACGTCTTCAACCACAACCTGGAGACCGTGCCGGGCCTGTATCTCACGGTCCGCCCGGGCGCCCGCTACTACCACTCGATCCGGCTGCTGGACCGGGTGAAGCAGCTCGATCCGGGCATGTTCACCAAGTCCGGCATCATGGTCGGCCTCGGCGAGGAGCGGAACCAGGTGCTCCAGCTGATGGACGATCTGCGCTCCGCCGACGTCGACTTCCTCACCATCGGCCAGTACCTGCAGCCGACCCGCCGACACCACGCCGTCATCCGGTTCGTGCCGCCGGAGGAGTTCAAGTCGTTCGAGACCATCGCCTACACCAAGGGCTTCCTGATGGTGTCGGCGAGCCCGCTCACCCGCTCCTCCCACCATGCCGGCGAGGACTTCGCGCGCCTGCGCGCCGCCCGCGACGCGAAGGTCGGCGCGGCCTGAAGCGGCTGCGGAAGGGAGCTCTCGCGGTCAGGAGTCTCTGATCCCGCGGATCCGAAAGCCCGCCGGCCGGGGGCCGGCCGGCAGCGCGGTCGACGGTCCGATCAGGTCCGCCCGGGCCGAGCGGCCAGCTGCGCGCGCTGCCCCCACGGCGGTGGAGCGGGCGAGGGCGCTGCGATCCGCGCGGGTGAGGGCCGGCTGAAAGGGTGCCTCACAAGACATTGACTACGAAGGGGAATTCGCTCCGGAGCCGTGCTCGGATCCGGTCGGCCGCGGCTCCGGCGTCGCGGCCTCGCTCGCCTGCTCGTCAGCCGGTATGGCGCGGGCGGTGGCGGCAGGCGGGCGGGCGCCGGACCGGTGCGGGCGGGGCCGGCGGCGAACCCGTCGAGGGCCGTGTGCGTTGCACCCCATATCCGCCTTTCGGGTGGACTCTTGCCGCCCGAGGCCCGTAAATCGGGGCAGGACACATCGGGTCTCGCGTCGGCGCTCCGGAGCCTCTTCCGGTCGGGCGGCCCCCATGGATCGACCTGCCACGGCTCCGGCTTCGTCTGGCCTGAGCCATTCCTTCCGGTCGGATCGGACGATCCGACCGGGCAATGCACCAGGGATCGCACAGGAACCGCTGCCGCCCCATGCCGCACTTCGAGACCACACGCCGCGTCGCCCACTCCGCCGAGGACATGTTCGACCTCGTGGCGGATGTCGACAAGTATCCGGGATTCGTGCCGCTGTGCCAGTCGCTTAGCGTCCGCGGACGGCGCCAGCAGGACGACGGCACCGAGCTGCTGATCGCCGACATGACGGTTGCCTACCGGTTCATCCGCGAGACGTTCACCTCGCGGGTGGTGCTCGACCGGCCGAACCGGACGATTTCGGTGGAATATCTGGACGGCCCGTTCCGCCACATGGAGAACCGCTGGACCTTCAAGCCCATCGACGAGGGGCACTCGGAGGTGGGCTTCTTCATCAGCTACGAGTTCAAGAGCCGGGCGCTGTCGGCGGTCATGGGCTCGGTGTTCGACCGCGCCTTCCGCCGCTTCGCCACCGCCTTCGAGGAGCGCGCCGACCAGGTGTATGGGACCTAGGCTGCGCACTGGCTGCGCACCGGCATCGATCCGGTTCGGTGCGCACCTAACTCTCTCAAAAGAAACAGGTTTCGGCCGTGCGCTCCGCTTGTGCGCAGCTGGCGGCGCGTCGCGGCACCAAACTGCGCGATTCGGGCCTCTGGCTGCGCTATTTGGCACGGTGCGCAGGCGTGCGCAGGCCGCGTGCGGGTGCGCACAGCTGTGCGCGCACCGGCTCCGTGACTGAGCACGCCGCGACCCCATCACCGAGCGTGCCGCATCCCCCGCCGGCGACCGTCTCCTGTCCCCGCTGCTCCGCCTGCCGGTCGACCGCCCCGCTTCCCCCGCGGGGGCATCCGCACGGCCCCGGCGGGATCCGAGCACAGTGTCCGGCCTGCCGCCGTCCACCGGCTTCTGGCTGAAGGTGATGCTGGCAGTGCCGCGGCGGCCGGGTCGGCCAGCCGGCCGCACCCCTTCTGCATTCCGCCGGTCGGCACAGCTCCCGGGTTCCGCAGGGTTGGCACACCTCAGGCATCCCGCAGGGTTGGCGCACCTTCCGCATCCCGCCGGGCGGCACCTTCGCCACACCGTGGGGCGGGCGCTTCCCGCGCCTGTTGCACCACCGCCGCCGGCGCGCGGCGCCACGCTGGCCGGCCCCGTTCTGGCATGTCATTAGCCGGCAAACGAGAGCCGGTGCGTCCGGTTGGGGGCTCCCGCCGGGCACACCGCGCAGGCATTCCGAACAGGAGCAGGTTAGCCGGCTGAGGAAGTTCGGCCGGGGGCGGGGCGGCAGGGGGCGGGCGCGCTGGACGCCCTGGCGCATTTTCCGGTCAGATCGAAGCCGTCCGCGCGGAAAGAAATGGCTCAAGTCTCGGATTCCGAAGCCATTTCTCGTCGATCGGGTGGTTTTGCCCGATCGGACAAGGCTCCGGACGCTTTGGACGCGTTCGGAGGCTTGCCGCGCCACGGGTTCAGGCTCGCCGCGTGGGGCTGTCGCTGCCTGGTCCCGCACCCGGATGTCCACGGTCCGAGCGGCGCTGTGCGGTGCTTCTGCGTGGGCGCGTCCAGGCGCCCGATCGGCCCCGTGAAACACATCGGGGACAATCTCATTTGTCCATGTAATCATCTTTTAGATCAATATCTTGGATGATGAATCTCGCGTTAACCATAAGCCTCCCAGCCTCCCAGCCTCCAGCCTCCAGCCTCCAGCCTCCAGCCTCCAGCCTCCAGCCTCCAGCCTCCGGGGCGGGGCGGCGGGTCAGGCGGCGACGGCCAGGCGGGGGCCGGCCTGGCGGTAGGCCAGCGCCTCGGCGAGATGGAGCCGGCCGACCGTGGGGGCGCCTTCCATGTCGGCCAGCGTGCGGGCGACCTTGAGGACGCGGTGGTAGCCGCGCGCCGACAGGCGCATGGCGTCGGCGGCCTCGCGCAGCAGCCGGGCGCCCTCCGGGTCGGGCGCCGCGATCTCTTCGATGAGGCGCGGGCCGCACTCGGCGTTGGTGCGGGCCGGCGCGCCGAGGGCGGCGAAGCGGGCCCGCTGGATGGCGCGGGCGGCGGCGACCCTGAGGGCGGCCTCGCGGGAGCCTTCGGCGGGCGAGGGCATCGCCATGTCGGAGGCGGTGACGGCGGGCACGTCGATGCGGACGTCGATGCGGTCGAGGAACGGACCGGACAGGCGGGCCTGATAGTCGGCGGCACAGCGGTCGCCGCGCCGGCACTGGTGGCCGGGCTCGCCGTAGTAGCCGCAGCGGCACGGGTTCATGGCGCAGACGAGCTGGAACAGCGCCGGGTAGCTGACCCGGTGGTTGGCGCGGGCGATGACGGCGCGGGCGGTCTCCAGCGGCTCGCGCAGCGCGTCGAGCACCGGCGGGGCGAACTCCGGCAGCTCGTCGAGGAAGAGCACGCCGTGGTGGGCGAGCGACACCTCGCCGGGCCGCGCCCGGACGCCGCCGCCGACCATCGCCGCGGTGGTGGCCGAATGGTGGGGCGCGCGGAACGGCCGCCGCGCCGACAGCCGGCCCTCGCCGAGCTGGCCGGCGATCGACTGCACCATCGACACCTCAAGCAGCTCGCGCGGCGCCAGCGGCGGCAGGATGGAGGGCAGCCGCTGGGCGAGCATCGACTTGCCGGAGCCGGGCGGCCCGACCATCAGCAAGTTGTGGCCGCCGGCAGCGGCGATCTCCAGCGCGCGCTTGGCGGTCTCCTGGCCCTTCACGTCGGCGAGGTCGGGCAGGGGGGCGCCGTCCTCGCGCACCTTCGGGTCGGGCCGCGACAGCACCTGGGTGCCCTTGAAGTGGTTGGCGAGCGCGATCAGGCTGCGCGGCGCCAGGATCGCCATGTCGCCCGACGCCCACGCCGCCTCCGGCCCGCAGGCGGACGGGCAGATCAGCCCCTTGCCGAGCGCGTTGGCGCCGATCGCCGCCGGCAGGACGCCGGCCACCGGCGCGATGGTGCCGTCGAGCGACAGCTCGCCGAGCACAACGTAGTCGAGCACCTGGTCGGCGGGGACGACGCCCATCGCCGCCATCAGCCCGACGGCGATCGGCAGGTCGTAGTGGCTGCCTTCCTTCGGCAGGTCGGCGGGGGCAAGGTTGACGGTGATGCGCTTGGGCGGCAGCGACAGGCCGGAGGCGATCAGCGCCGAGCGCACCCGCTCGCGGCTTTCCCCCACCGCCTTGTCGGGCAGGCCGACGATGGTGAAGGCGACGGTGCCCGGGCCGACCTGGACCTGGACGTCCACCGGCACGGCCTCGACGCCCTGGAACGCCACCGTCGTCACGTGCGAGACCATCGTCACCCTCCCGGCCAGCCGCAATCAAAAGTAGCGGACGGCGGGAGTTCGCGCAAGAACATTATGGGAACAGAAGCGCCCCAAGGCGGCGATCAGGCGGCGGTCAGGCGTCCGAGAGGGCCGTCATGTCGGGCGCGCCGATCGCCTCGCCGCGCCGCTTCATGGCGTAGACGGTGCCGGCCCACAGCACGATGCCGATCCCGAGCAGGACGGCGGCGATCAGGTATTGCGTGGCATCGCGCCCCGTCCACGGGCCGACGAAGAAGGCGCAGGAGGCCGCGCCGAGATAGGGCAGGCCGAGCGGCGCGCGGAAATGCGCGTGGTCGACCGTGTCGGAGCGCAGCACCAGCACGGCGACGTTGACGACGGCGAAGACGCCGAGCAGCAGCAGCGCCGTCGTCCCGCCGAGATCGGGAACCGCGCCGACGAAGACGATCAGCCCGGCGGCGAGCAGCGTGGTGAAGACGATCGAGACGTAAGGCGTGCGCCGGGCCTTCGAGACCCGGCCGAGGACGCGCGGCAGCACGCGCTCCTGCGCCATGCCGTAGAGCAGGCGGCTCGCCATCAGCATGTTGATCAGGGCGGAGTTCGCCACCGCGAACATGGTGATGACGCCGAACACGCTGAGCGGGAACCACGGCGCGCCGGCCTCCACCACCTTCAGCAGCGGCGTCGCGCCCTCGCTGAGCGCGTCGATCTCGACCAGCGCGATCGCCGTCACCGAGACCAGCAGGTAGATGACGCCGGTCAGCACCAGCCCGCCGAGCAGCACCTTCGGGAAGATGCGCGACGGATCCTTCGATTCCTCCGCCATGTTGACGGAATCCTCGAAGCCCACCATGGCGAAGAAGGCCAGCGTCGTCGCCGCCACCACCGGCCAGAAGATGCCGCCGTCGCCGGCCGACGAGAAGTCGACGGCGCGGCTGAAGTCGCCCTGGCCGCCGGCCAGCGCCGCCGCGCCGATCAGGATGATGATCAGGAGGCCGGTCAGCTCGATGCAGGTGAACACCACGTTGAGCTTGACGCTCTCGCTGACGCCGCGCCAGTTGACCAGCCCGATCAGCCCCATGAAGGCGAGGCCGATGGCGGTGACGCCGACGGCGCCGGCACCGAAGCCGAAGCTTGCGGCGAAATTCTCCGCGAATGCCCGGGCCGCCGTCGAGGCCGAGGTGATGCCGGACGACATCACGGTGAAGGCGACGATGAACGTCACGAAGTGCACCCCGAACGCCTTTTGCGTGTAGAGGGCGGCGCCGGCGGCGCGCGGATACTTGGTGACCAGTTCGAGATAGCTGCAGGCGGTGACGGCGGCGAGGGCGAAGGCCACCAGGAACGGCAGCCAGACGATCCCGCCGACTTCCCCGGCCACCTTGCCGGTCAGCGCGTAGATGCCGGTGCCGAGCACGTCGCCGACGATGAACAGCAGCAGCAGCCCGGGCCCCATGACGCGCTTCAGCCCGGGCTCTTGCCCGTGGGCGCCCTGGCTGTCGCTTGGTTGCCCGGCCTTACCTTGCCCGGCCTTACCTTGTCCGCCCGTGCCCTGTTCCTGCGCCATGCCGGCCTCCCCCAATCCACCGTGCGGCCAGGGTTGAGAAACCGGCTAACGGTTGAGAGTCCAAACGGCGGGGAGAGTGTGTTGGTTCCGGGGGGGCGATGAGGGCGCGGGCGGAGGGCGGAAGGCTGGCGGAGGTGGCAAGGCCGAGATGTGGCTCGACGGGGCGACATCGCATCGCCTGCGATGAAAATCGCCAAGGTCTTAGAGTCCGTCTCGAAACTGGCGCGGGAGGTGGATAGCCGGGGCCAGAATGTGATTCCAAGCGGTTGTCGAAGCCAGCTTGGAGAACGTCATG